>CAWVTS010000001.1:0-67727 GCA_963933045.1 uncultured Lutibacter sp.
TGGGTTTGCATATGGAGTAGATATTGCAGCACAAAAAGCAGCGATGAAAAATAAGATGCAGACAATTGGAGTATTGGCGCATGGATTAGATCAAATATATCCTAAAACACATAAAAAATATATAAATGAAGTCAATGAAAATGGCGGTTTTTATACCGAGTTTTGGCATGATGAAGAACCGCTTCGTGAACATTTTTTAAAAAGAAATAGAATTGTTGCAGGTATTTCTGAAGCAACAATTATTATTGAATCAGCAGAAAAAGGAGGCTCATTGGTTACTGCAGATATTGCGAATTCATATAGTAGAGATGTCTTTGCAGTTCCTGGGAAAACAACAGATGTTTTGAGTAAGGGCTGTAATAATTTAATAAAATGGAACAAAGCAGGAATCTTAACTTCTGCTCAAGATCTAATAGATGGGTTGAATTGGGAAGTTACATCTAAGCAGCAAGTTACTGCTCAAAGGCAATTGTTTTTAGAACTAAATACGGAAGAACAAAAAGTATATGATTACTTGCTTAAAAACGGAAAGCAGTATTTAGATTCCATTGCGCTAGAATGTCAAATACCAGTTTATAAAATGGCAACATTGTTATTTAATTTAGAGATGAAAGGTGTATTGAGACCACTTCAAGGAAAACTGTTTGAGGTAATCTAAATTTTCTTCGACCTCACACTCTCAATAACAACTGTAGAAAGAATTAACAATCCTCCCCAAAACGTATTCCAAGTTGGTATTTCACTTAAGAAAAAATAGGCTAGAATAATTCCAAAAATTGGTTGTGTACTGCTTATTATAGTAGCTGTACTTGCCGTAAAATGTTTTAGGCTTTTTACAAACATTGTGTGTCCAATTGCAGTAGTTATTAAGGCTAATAAAATAACATATGGAAATTGTGTTTGTATTCCAGAAGTATCCATAAAGTAGAGTACCGGAAGCAGCACTATAGCTAAAATAAACAATTGATAAAACATTAGCATTGTTCCATTATAGGCACTTACTTGTTGTTTTAAAATTAGAATACGAATAGAATAACAAACTGCTGAAAGTAATCCGAAAAGAATTCCTTTTAAATCCGAATTTTCAAGATTAAATTCTGGCGAAAGAATATAAAGACCAACTAAAATAAGAACCCCTAAAAGTATATGTATGGGTTTAAACTTTTCTTTTCCAAATAAAGGTTCTAATAATGCGGTGATTACAGGAAAAGCAAATAATGACAACATTCCCAAAGCAACATTTGAAAGTTTCAAAGCGTAGAAATAGGTGATCCAATGTGCTCCCAAAAACAATGAACTTAGAATAAAAGGAAGCCTATCTTTTTTTGAATTTAGTTTAAGACTTATCTTATTGAATTTACAAAAAAGATAAATTAAAATCACTGCCAAGAAACAGCGCCACCAAATAGTTACAGGAGGAGGCATTGCAATAAACTTCCCTAATGCACCTGAAGTGCTTATAAAAAAGGTAGCGAGTGTAAGTTCGAAAAGTTGTTTAGAATGTTGAGATTTCATTATATTTTGTTTAACACACTTAAGGCTTTTTCAACAGAGTTAATATGAATAAAGGTAATTAAAAGACGTAAACCGTTTTTGGTTTGCTTCTCTTTCATTACACAAGTTTTAGAATTTTGTTTTAAAGAAGTCAAGACTTTTGTGAAATTTGAAGTTTGATAAAACCCACTTTGTTGATCGGCAATAAAATAACCAATCAATCTATTTTGTTTTAAAATGATGCGCTCTAGTCCTAATTCTTTAGCAACCCATTTAATACGAACACTGTTTAATAAGTCTACAACTTGTGTTGGCATTTCTCCAAATCTATCAATCAATTCGTTTTCAAAAACATGTAATTCATCTTCAGTTTTCAGTTCACCTAACTTGTTGTATAAACTTAATCGTTCTGAAATAACACTTACATAATCATCAGGAATTAAAATTTCAAAATCACTATCAATTGCTACTTCTTTGACATACTCTTTTTTCGTTTCGGTGTTGTCATACAACTCTTTAAACTCATTTTCTTTTAACTCCTCAATGGCTTCGTTTAATATTTTTTGATAGGTGTCAAAACCAATGTCGCTAATAAATCCGCTTTGTTCTCCTCCCAGTAAATCTCCTGCACCACGAATCTCTAAATCTTTCATAGCAATGTTAATTCCGCTTCCTAAATCAGAAAATAATTCAAGGGCTTCAATACGTTTTCTCGCATCAGTTGTCATCATATGGTCTGGAGGTGTAATGAAATAACAAAATGCTTTTTTGTTAGATCGCCCAACACGTCCACGCATCTGATGCAAATCTGAAAGTCCAAAGTTATTGGCATTATTGATAAAAATTGTATTGGCATTTGGCACATCTAAACCACTTTCAACAATAGTAGTAGAAACTAAAATATCAAATTCATTATTCATAAATGACAACATCAATCCTTCTAACTTTTTACCTTCCATTTGACCGTGACCAATACCAATTTTTGCGTCTGGAATTAATCGCTGTAACATTCCAGCGACTTCTTTAATGTTTTCAATTCTATTATGGATAAAAAATATTTGACCGCCACGAGATATTTCATATTGAATAGCATCTCGCATTATTTCTTCATTAAATCTGATTACTTGGGTGTCTATTGGATGCCTGTTTGGCGGAGCGGTATTTATTACTGATAAATCTCTTGCAGCCATTAAACTAAACTGTAAGGTTCTAGGAATAGGAGTAGCAGTTAAAGTTAGTGTATCAACATTAGCTTTGATAGTTTTCAATTTATCTTTTACCGAAACTCCAAATTTTTGCTCTTCATCTACTATTAAGAGTCCTAAATCTTTAAATTTTATTTTATTACTCACAAGTTGATGCGTACCAATAACGATATCTACAGCACCACTTTCTAAACCTTTTAAAACTTCATTTCGTTGTTTAGTAGTTCTAAATCGATTTAGATAATCAACAGTTACAGGAAAATCTTTTAATCGCTCAGTAAATGTTTTGAAATGTTGAAATGCTAAAATTGTAGTAGGAACTAAAATTGCTACTTGTTTGCCATTATCTACCGCTTTAAAAGCGGCGCGAATCGCAATTTCTGTTTTTCCAAAACCAACATCTCCACAAACCAATCTATCCATTGGTTGTTCATTTTCCATATCCGTTTTTACATCTTTGGTCGCTGTAAATTGATCTGGAGTATCTTCATACATAAAACTTGCTTCCAATTCATGTTGCATAGAAGTATCAGGACCATATTTGATTCCTTTTTCCATTTTCCGTTTAGCATACAATTGTATTAAATCATAAGCAATCTTTTTTACTCTAGTTTTGGTTTTTTGTTTTAGTTTTTTCCAAGCACCAGAACCCAATTTGTACATTTTTGGCGCTTTTCCATCTTTACCATTGTATTTGGATATTTTATGTAACGAGTGAATGCTAATATAAAGCACATCTCTATCTCCATACATTAATTTGATGGCTTCTTGCTGATTTCCTTCAACATCTATTTTTTGTAACCCTCCAAATTTTCCAATACCATGATCAATATGAGTCACAAAATCACCAATTTCAAGATTATTTAATTCTTTGAGTGAAATCGCTTGCTTTTTTGCATAGCCATTTTTTAGTCTAAACTTGTGGAAGCGCTCAAAAATCTGGTGATCTGTATAACAAGCAATATTCGCGTTAATATCTATAAAGCCTTGATATAAAGGAAATACAATAGTTGTATATGTTACTTCTTGATCTACACCTTCAAAAATATCATCAAAACGTTTTGCTTGTTTTTCATTGTCACACAATAAATAATTTTCAATACCATTTTCGGTATTTTCTTGAAGGTTTTCAATCAGTAAATCAAATTGTTTATTGAATGAAGGTTGAGGTTTTGTTTTGAATTCTAAACTGTGTTTCTCAACGTTAGAATTATTTATTTCTACTAATGAAAAATCTTCTAATTGAGATTGAATTAACACTCCATTACAAAATAATTCATCAGGTTTTCCGTGCTTTATTTCAGCTGAAAGGATTTTAAAAGCACTTTCAGCTTTTTCGAATAACGTATCTAATCTGTTCGAAATCAGATTAGTGTTTTTTGCAAATACGACTGTTTTTGAATGAATATATTTTAAAAAACTTTCACGATTTTCATCTAATAACTTATTTTCAACATTAGGCATAATGTTGATTTTAGTTAATTTTTCAGAAGACAGTTGAGTTTCAATATCAAAAGTTCTAATGCTATCAACTTCATTTCCAAAAAACTCTATTCTGTAAGGTTCATCATTGGAAAAAGAAAAGACATCTATAATTCCACCACGAACAGAGAATTCTCCAGGTTCGGTCACAAAATCTGAACGTTTAAAATTATATTCAAACAACATTTCGTTTACAAAATCCAGAGAAACTTCTTCGCCTACAGAAAGTTTTAAGGTGTTTTTTTCAAGTTCGCGTTTTGTGATAACCTGTTCAAATAATGCATCAGGATATGTAACAATAATTGCTGGTTTTTTACGCGAATTGATTCTGTTAAGCACTTCTGCACGCAAAAGAATATTAGCGTTGTCAGTTTGTTCTATTTGATAGGGTCTTCTGTAAGATCCTGGATAAAAAAGCACATTTTTTTCTCCTACAAGTTGCTCTAAATCATTTAGATAATAAGCAGCCTCTTCTTTATCATTAAATATTAATAAGAAAGGTTTTTCAGCCTTTTTAAAAGTTGTAGAAATAACAAAAGACAACGATGAGCCGACCAAATTCGATATTTGAAAATGGTTTTTGTCCTGTTGCAATTGTTGAACAAGTTCTTTTATTTTAGTTGATTGTTCGTAAGCGGAAACGATGTTTTGTTTACTCAATTAATCATATTTTTAGCAAAGATATACTTTCGATATAAAAAGGTGTATGAATAATTTAAAAATTTAGTTCGTTTAAGTATCTTTGCAATTCAAAAACAAAAAAAACATGTCATTTTCAGATTTATATTCTACAGGAGCACACAAAAGAAACATTGGCCATTTTGCTGACATCGTTAAGTTGGCTTTATTTGATGGGAAAATAGAAAAAGCAGAAGAAAATTTATTAGAAAGGTTAGCCAATATTTTAGGAATTACTGATGATGAATACAAAAGTATTTTAAAAACCCCAAATGATTACCCAACAAGTTCGGCATCAAATTATGAGGAACGCTTGGAGAGTTTATATTACTCAACAAGAATGTTGTTAATTGACGGTAGAGTTTCTGAACAGGGAGTTAGCGTATTAACTAAAATTGCAATTGGTTTAGGTTTTGATGATAAAAGAGCAGATGTTATTGTTGAAAATGCAATCAAAATGTTTTTGCGAATTCCAGACTTGGAAGATTTCACTAAAGAAATTAAAAGAGTAAACAAAGACTAAAGAAGTTAATTAAAACAGTATTATAAAGCCGTTCATAAAGATGAATGGCTTTTTTATTTTTATCCAAAAATCAGAATCTCCATTTAACAATTATAGTTTGAGCGGCTATTTAATCACCAAAAAAAGGAAAACTTTAATTTTCAGTTATATGCACAATCATTTTAAAGACTCGGGTTCGAAAATGAAAGAACAATTACATCAGAAACTAAAAATGATTCACGATAATTATTAATTAGATTCGTTTTGAA
Source organism: uncultured Lutibacter sp. (assembly GCA_963933045.1). Taxonomy (GTDB): domain Bacteria; phylum Bacteroidota; class Bacteroidia; order Flavobacteriales; family Flavobacteriaceae; genus Urechidicola. Next base: position 5,631 of record CAWVTS010000001.1, read on the forward strand.
TATTTTTTTCGTTAATTAGCAGAACTATTTAACCCTAAAAGTATTGTTATGAACTTCTTACCCCAAAAAAAAGCAGTGGTCTTTGCTTTTTTAATTTTATTTTTTTTTCAAACTTCATTTTCACAAGACGAGCAAAATAAATGGATTGTTGGTATTGGTGTCAATGCTGTTGATTTCTTTCCTACTGGCGAACCATCTGAGTTTACTGGCAATAATGGAGTTTTTTTTAGTGGAATATCCAACGCCAAAGAGCATTGGAATGTATCTGCTCCATCAATTAATATTACACGTCACTTAAAAAATCATTTTTCTGCAGATGTATCAATCTCTATAAATAACATAACAAAAGTTGGCGCTTTTGAAACCAAAAGCCTTTCTTATTTTAGTGTAGACACTTCATTACAATACAGTATTTTAGAGAATTCAAGCAAGTTTGCACCTTATGTATTTGTAGGGGGAGGTTATACATGGATTAATTCTAAAGGTTGGGGAACATTCAATGCTGGACTCGGAACTAATTACTGGTTTAGTGATAAATTTGGCGCCAAAATTCAAGGCGCATATAAACATTCTGGAGATAAAGATTTCAATGTACTTTCACATTTTCAATATTCTCTAAGTGCAATTTTAAAATTGAATTCTAAAAGGGGAAAGTTTCTCTGTAATTAACTCTAAGGTTTGAGAACTTGCATTATATTTGATTGCCAATGCAAGAATCTACATCATTTCAAGTTTATAACGCTTCAGCTGGAAGCGGTAAGACATTTACACTCGTAAAAGAATACTTAAAAATCTTACTTTTTACAGGTAATAATTTCAGTCCCTATCGCTTTCAAAACATTTTAGCGATTACATTTACCAATAAAGCTGCTGCTGAAATGAAAGAACGAGTTCTGAAAAATTTAAAAGATTTTTCAGAAGGTAAGCAAGTAGATATGTTTCTTATAATCAAAGAAGAAACAGCCCTTTCATCAGAAGATATTCAACAACGATCAAAACAAGTTTTGAATAACATTTTACAGAATTATTCAGCATTTAATATTACTACTATTGACGCTTTTACACATAGAATTATTAGAAATTTTTCTTTTGATTTAGGGCTTTCCTTAAATTTTGAAGTAGAAATGGACTCTAATCAATTATTAGCTGAAGCTGTTGATTTATTGATTTCAAAAATCGGGTTAGATAAGGAACTAACACAAGTTTTAATAGATTATTCTTTAGAAAAAACAGATGATGATAAGTCTTGGGATATTTCAAACGACTTAAGAGATTTTGCGAAAGTTTTATTAAATGAAAATGACGTAAATCAATTAAAAAAATTAGATAAAAACTCTATTCAAGATTTCATTGATTTAAAGAAGCGCTTAAAAAGGAAAAATATAGATATTGAAAGTCAATTTAAGAGTGTAGGTGAAAAAGCATTGAATATTTTAGAAGAAAACAATCTAAATGATGGTGTGTATCGAGGTTCTTATTTTCCAAATCACTTTATGAATTTGCATATTGATTTTTCTAAAGCAAAATTCTTTGATCAAAGTAAGTTGAAATTTAATATTGAAAACGGAAAAATATATAATAAGAGTGCTGACAGCATAAAAGGCTTATTGAGTAGTATTGAACCTTTTTTAGAAGACTTATATCGTAAATCTGAAAGATTATATGAAGAATATACTCGAAATAATTTAGTCTTAAAAAGTTTAATTCCTTTAGCGGTTTTAAAACACATTAATGTGTCCCTAAATGAAATAAAAGAGCAAAACAACATACGTTTAAATGCTGAATTTAATCAAATAATTTCTGATCAAATTAAAGGGGAGCCTGCACCTTTTATCTATGAACGTATAGGGGAGAAATTTCAATATTATTTCATTGATGAAATGCAAGACACTTCTGAATTGCAGTGGAAAAATTTGATTCCATTGATAGAAAATGCCTTAGTTTCAGAAACGACAGATGGTGATAAGGGAAGTTTAATGCTAGTTGGAGATGCAAAACAAGCGATTTATCGCTGGCGAGGTGGAAAAGCAGAGCAATTTATAGAGTTAACAGCAGAGAACAATCCGTTTACAGTTTCTAAAAAGAGTAAGAACTTAGATACTAATTATAGAAGTTACTCTCAAGTAATTGATTTCAACAATCAATTTTTTACCCACGTTTCTGATTTTTTTGACAATGAGAAGTATAAAGAATTGTATGCGATTGGAAATCATCAAAAAAAGACAAATAAAGAGGGTGGTTTTGTGCAAATCTCATTTGTAAAAAAAGAGAAAGAAGATGAAGAAAAAGAATTGGTATTTGCTAAAAAAACACTAGAAATAATTCAAAAATTAGATTCAAACTTTGAATTAGGAGAGATCTGTATATTGGTTCGGAAAAAAAAGGAAGGAATAGCGGTTGCGAATTATTTAAGCGAACAAAAAATCGACATTATTTCTTCTGAAACACTATTGCTAAAAAACAATGAAACTGTTGATTTTATTATCAATTTAATCTCTTTTTTAAATATAAATGAAGACAAAGAAGCGCTTTCAAATGCATTGTATTTTTTAAGTAATAAAATTGATAATCAGAAGGATAAACACGGTTTTATTCATGAATTGATTCATAAAACAAATGGTGAAATATTTGAAACATTAAATAGGTATAATTTTGACTTTAATGAAAATGAATTCTCAAGTCTACCTTTTTATGACTCAATAGAGTATGTACTCAGAAGCTTTAATTTGGTTGATGATTCAAGTGCATATATATTTTCTTTTTTAGACACAGTTTTTGAATATCAACAAAGAAGAGGTTCAGGGTTAAATGATTTTTTAGAGTATTGGGAGCAGAAGAAGGAAGGGTTATGTATTTCAATTCCTGAAGGTAAGAATGCGGTTAGAATTATGACGATTCATAAATCAAAAGGATTAGAGTTTCCAGTTGTTATTTACCCCTATGATTTAGATATTTACAGAGAGATAAAGCCAAAAGTTTGGTATGAAAATTTAAAAGAATACGCGTTTTTAAACATTGAAACTTCACTAATTGAGTATTCAAAAAAGCTATCTTATACAGGGGTTTTTGGACAAAATTTATATAGTTCTAGAAGGGAAGAAATACAGTTAGATAGTATGAATTTATTGTATGTTGCTTTGACAAGATCGGCGGAACAATTATATATTATAACCGAAAAGAAAAGTAAAGACAGCACCCTTGATGAAGCGAAATATTTTTCAGATTTCTTTATTAGTTTTTTGAAAAACAGGTCAGATGAAAATAGCTGGGCTGATACTAAAATGACGTATGACTTTGGAGGTTCAAAAAGAGTTCAGTCTAGCAAAGAAATTGTTTCAGATAAAAACACTCTTGAGTTGCAAAATTTCATTTCATCTCACTGGAAAAATCATAATATTTCTATTGTAGCCAATTCTTCAAAGCTTTGGGATACTGATCAAGAACGTTCAATTATTTATGGTAATTTAATTCATGAAATTCTTTCAAAAATAGTTTCTAAAGACGATGTTGAAAGTGTTCTACAACAATATGTGTTTGAAGGAATTTTAAGTAATAAGGAATCGAAAGAAATACTTAAGAAGATAAACGCAGTAGTCTATCATGCAAGATTAGAAAAGTATTTTGACAAAAACTTAAGAATTTTAAACGAGCAAGCACTTATATCCAACGAAAAAGAAATTCAGATTCCAGATAGGATTGTTTTTTATAAAGATAGAGTGGTAATAATAGATTTTAAGACAGGGGCTCCTATGAAAAAACATCACCATCAACTCAATAAATATGAAAGAGTTATGAAAGAATTAGGCTATAGCGCTAAAGAGAAGTTATTAGTCTACATTGACTCTAAAGTATTGGTTGATGAGGTGAGCTAACTCTTTGATTTTTTGATAAAAGGCGCTAATTATTGAGTGTTTAGACAAGTTCATTTTAAATTAATGTTTTACAAAATATTTTAAATTTTTAGGTTTTTTGATAATATTTTGTAGATTTGTTCTTGGATTTAAGCATTTACAGCTTATCTTTGTATAAAAAAAATAGGAAACAATTTAAATTAAAAAAAATGAAAAATTTAAGAATAGCTTTAGTGGCTTTACTTTTAGTTGCTGGATTTGGCAACGCTAATGCTCAGGATGATAACAATCCATGGGCGCTAGGTCTAGGTATCAATGCCGTAGATTTTTACCCAACAAATGATGCGTCGATTGTAGACGAAACAGGAAACCGTACTGGATGGTTTGATGAATTTGCAAATGGATCAGATCATTACAACATTATCCCTGCATTATCAAGAATCTATGTTGGAAGATATTTAGATGATGGTTTTTCTTTTGAATTAGGAGGGTCTATAAACAGAATTTCTAAAGTAGGAGAAATGTCTGCTTCAGAATTAACTTATTATGGAGTTGATGGAGCAATTAAGTATGACTTAAATTCTCTTATCAAATCTGATTGGTTTGATCCTTATGCATCTGTAGGAGGTGGATATACTTGGATTAACTCTAAAGGGGCTGGAACAGTTAATGGAGGCTTAGGTACTAATTTTTGGGTTAGTGAGAGTTTTGGATTCCATATTCAAACGACATACAAACATGCTTTTGAAGATGGTAATGTTTTACCTCATTTTCAACATGCTGCAGGATTACAAATTAGATTTGGTGGAACAGATACTGACGGAGATGGTATCTACGATAAAGATGACGCTTGCCCAGAAGTATTTGGATTAGAAGAGTACAACGGTTGTCCTGACACAGATGGTGATGGAGTAATTGACTCTGAAGATTCTTGTCCTGATGTTGCTGGTTTAGCTGAATTAAACGGTTGTCCAGATGCAGATAGCGATGGAATTACTGATGGAGATGATTCTTGTCCAAATGAAAAAGGATCTAAAGCAAACAACGGATGTCCAGATTCTGATGGTGACGGAGTTGTTGATGGAAAAGATAAATGTCCAAATGTAGCAGGACCTGTTGCAAACAATGGATGTCCTTGGCCTGATACTGACGGTGACGGTGTCTTAGACAAAGATGATAACTGTGTTGAAGTTGTTGGAGTTGCCTCTAACAATGGATGTCCAGAAGTAATTGACCCTTCAGTAGAAGTTATGGCTACTTTAAACAGTTATGCTAGAACTATTTTATTTAATAGTGGTAAATCTAGTTTCCAACAAGAAACATATTCAGTATTAACTACAATTGCTGCAATTTTAATAGAATATCCTAAAGCTGACTTCTCAATTGGAGGTCATACAGATAGTACAGGTAGCGCTTCTTCTAATCAATTATTATCTGAAAGAAGAGCAAACGCTGTTAGAGATTACTTAATCTCTAATGGAATCTCTGCTGATAGATTATCTGCTAAAGGACATGGAGAAGATTCTCCAATTACTACCAACAAAACAAGGTCAGGTAGAAAAAATAACAGACGTGTTGAAGTATCTTTAGTAAAATAAGATTTTTAACACTTATCAAATAAGTTAAAAAACGCTTCGAATTTTCGAAGCGTTTTTTTATTTTTATATAATTTAAAAATTGTTTTATGAATACTTTTTTGTCTAGAGTTGTTAGTGATGTGCTTCTTAAAAAGAAAGTTGAAAATGAAAATTTAATTTTTGTTTTACCTAGTCAAAGAGCAAGTGTTTTTTTAAAAAACGAAATCATAAAACAAATTTCTACTGCTAGTTTTTTACCTCAAATTAAAAGTATTGAAAATTACATTCAAGAGTTATCAGAAATAAAACAACTAGACACAATTCAATTGCTATTTGAATTTTATTCAATTTATAAAATCCATACTGAAAAAAGTGAGATAGATTCATTTGATGTTTTCTCACAATGGGCGACAATAGTCTTACAAGATTTTAATGAAGTTGATAGAAACTTGTTGGATTCTAAAGATTTGTTTACCTACTTGAGAGATATAAATAGACTGAAAGATTGGACGCCTGTAACTTTTATTTCAAAAAAGTACTTTTCGTTTTTCGAGAAATTACACCTATATTATAAAGAGTTTTATAAGTACTTAATTTCAAAGAAACAAGGCTATCAAGGACTAATCTATCGAGAAGCAGAAAGTAATATACATCACTATATAAATAACAATTTAGAGAAGCACATCGTTTTCGTCGGGTTTAACGCGCTAAATATTGCTGAAGAGAAAATAGTACAAGAACTCCTTGAGAATCGAATAGCGTCTATTTATTGGGACGCAGACAGCAGATACATTAATACTTCAAAAGAAACTGGATTTTTTTTAAGAAACTATAAGGATAATTGGAAGTATTATCAAGAAAACCCTTTTAATTGGACAGATGATTATTTAGATATCAATAAGAATATTAACTTTATTAATGCTACAAAAAACACGAGTCAATTAAAGTATGTTGGTAGTCTGTTACAACAGAAATCAGAGCATAATAACACCGCATTAGTTTTGGCAGATGAATCTCTTCTTTCATTGACACTAAATTCATTACCCAAAAATATTGAGAAGATTAATATTACCATGGGTTTTCCATTAAATGAAATCCCATTAACTGAATTTTTTAATTCAGTTTTCAAATTATATATACATCAAGTAAAGTTTGAAAATACAAGTAAGAACTATTATTATTATAAAGACATATTAAGTTTATTTAACCATCCATATTTAAGAAAATTAACGATTAACGAGGGGAAAAGCTATTTTTCAAATATTAGAAAAAACAATCGAATATTCTTATCTGAAAAGCAAATTTCAGAACTATTTAATGAAAAAGAACAACCCACTTTAGAAAAAATAAAACCTCTTTTTTTTCAAGATAGTTATGAAGTGAAAAATGTAATACAAAACTGTATTATTATTTGTAAAAATTTAAAAGAATCAGTAGTTGGAATAGAGAAAGAATATGTGTTTAGATTTTACACAATATTTCAGCAATTGAATACATTAAACAACGATTTTGGATATATAACAAACATCAAAACATTACATCAGTTTTTTACTCAATTTGTTAATAACGAAAAACTTTCTTTTCAAGGTGAGCCACTTGAGGGATTACAATTGATGGGGATGCTTGAAACAAGAGTCATTGATTTCGAAACAGTAATAATAACATCAGCAAATGAAGGTGTGTTACCTATGTCAAAATCAGAAAAGTCATTTATTCCTTTAGATGTTAAAAAACATTTTGGGCTGCCTACATACAAAGAAAAAGACGCAATTTTTTCTTATCATTTTCACAGGTTACTGCATAGAGCAAAAAACATCTATTTGGTTTATAATACAGAAGGGGATGCATTTGGAACAGGAGAAAAAAGTAGATTTTTAAATCAATTAGAAATAGAAAGAAACGATATAAAATATAAAATACTAACACCAAAAACAACGATTAATAATAAACGATTAATCGAAATTAAAAAATCAGAGAGTTTAATGAATTCTTTACGCGAACTTGCTAAAAAGGGTGTTTCTCCATCAGCATTAGCAACATATATTTATAATCCAATTGATTTTTATTATCAAAAGGTATTGAAAATTAAAGATGTTGATGAAGTTGAAGAAACAGTTGCTGTAAATACAATGGGAACCGTAATTCATGAAACGTTAGAAGAATTATACAAGCCTTATGTAAATAAAGTTTTAACGAAAGATTGCATCAAAAAGATGAATAGTCAATCAGAATTGATAGTTGAAAAAACGTTTCAAAATATTTATCTGAATGGTGAAATAGATACGGGTAAAAATAAATTAATTTTTGAGGTTTCAAAGAAATATATTGACAGATTTTTACAATTAGAGTTGGAAGATATTATTGATGGAAAACAAATAAAAATTATTGCTTTAGAAAAGCCATTATCTGCACAACTTGAAATAGAAAATTTAGATTTTCCATTAAAACTACATGGAATTATAGATCGAATTGATGAGATGGATGGAGTGAAAAGAATTGTAGATTATAAAACTGGACTTGTAACTTCCACTCAACTAAAAGCATCGGATTTCAGTTTATTAAGTAGTGATTATAAGTATACAAAGGCTTTGCAAGTGATGTTGTATACCTATCTATATTCACAAGAAAATAATTTTGATTTTGCAAATCCAATTGAAGCAGGAATCATTTCATTTAAAAATCTTAATAATGGGTTTTTAAAAATGAATTTTGCTGATGGAAGGGGTAAAGAGCATTTAATTACTGATGAGAAAATGGGAGAATTCATTGTTGAGTTGAAAAGAATTTTAATTGAAATTTTTAATCCAGAAATTCCATTTCTAGAAAACAAAGACAAACCATTTTAAAGTAAATTTAATGGAAATAACATCTAATTTTATTGTTAAGAGTTCTTATCACAGTAAGTCTATACTAACGGATATTTACTACAAACCAAACAATATTCAAAAACCAATTGTTATATTTTGTCATGGTTATAAAGGTTTTAAAAATTGGGGAGCATGGGATATGATGGCGAAAAAAATGGCAAAGAAGGATATTTTTTTTCTAAAATTTAATTTTTCTCATAACGGTGGAACAATTGAAAATCCAATAGATTTTTCAGATTTAGAATCTTTTGGAAATAACAATTATAGTATTGAATTAAATGATTTAGAGGATATAATTAATTGGATTTCTAACAATAATAAATATAAAGACGAAATAGACCTTCATAATATTACTTTGATTGGGCATTCAAGAGGTGGAGGGATTGTCACTATAAAAGCATCTGAAAACGATAAAATTTCAAAGGTTATTTCTTGGAATGGAGTTTCAGATTACGATTCTAGATTTGTAAAAGGAGAAGAATTAGTGAAATGGAAAAGTACAGGAGTTAGATATGTTACCAATTCTCGGACGAAACAACAGATGCCTCATTTTTATCAATTTTTTGAAAATTTTGAATTGAATAAAGAGCGGTTATCTATTAAAAAAGCAGTTGAAAGACTTCAAATTCCATACTTAATTATTACAGGAGAAAAAGATACCGCAGTAAAGCCATTTGAAGGAGAAAACATGCATCAATGGAATTCTAAAAGCCAATTAGTTTGTATTGAAGGTATGAATCACACTTTAGGCGCAAAACACCCTTGGAATGAAGAAAATTTACCGATGCATTTAGACAAGGTAATTCAATTGAGTATAGATTTTATTAAAAGTTGATTTTGAATAAAACGAACAATGTATAAAGCCTCAAATTTAACATTTAAAGGGATTAATAGATTGGCAATTCCTGCAATTATTTCTGGAATTGCAGAGCCTCTTCTTTCAATTACCGATACTGCCATTGTTGGAAACATAGAATTAAATTCAGTAGAATCATTAGCTGCTGTTGGAATTGCAGGGTCTTTCATTTCTGCGTTAGTATGGATTTTAGCACAAACTCGATCAGCAATTTCAGCAATTGTCGGTAGATATTTAGGAGCAAAAAAGTTAGATGAAATTGCAACCTTACCTTCGCAAATTATCTTTATCAATCTTATAATAAGTATTGTTTTATATTTTGTTTCAAGTTATTTTGCAACAGAAATATTCAAATTATATAATGCAGAAGGTTTAATCTTAAACTATTCAGTTTCCTATTACAAAATTCGAATTATTGGCTTTCCATTAACGTTATTCATTTTTTCAGTATTTGGTGTTTTTAGAGGATTACAAAACACCTTTTGGCCAATGATTATTAGTATTGTTGGAGTGAGTATTAATGTTGTACTTGACATAATTTTAGTCTATGGTATTGATGGATATTTAGAGCCTATGAATATTAGTGGCGCTGCGTGGGCAAGCGTAATTTCGCAAGGGGTTATGGCTTTATTAGCATTAATTTTACTGCTAAAGAAAACGCCGTTTAGTTTAAAGTTTTCGTTGCCATTTAATAAAGAGATTGGTAATATACTTTCAATAAGTTTTAACCTAATTATTAGAGCCATAGCATTGAATGTAGCGCTGTTTATGGCAAATGCATATGCAACTAAATATGGAGACAATTTTATTGCTGCTCAAACAATTGCATTTCAAATTTGGCTCTTTTTCGCTTTCTTTATTGATGGGTATTCCAGTGTTGGAAATATTGTTTCAGGAAAATTATTGGGCGAAAAAGATTATAAAAGTATGTGGAAATTGAGTATAAAACTTAGTAAGTATACCGTAATTATTTCAATAATAATGGTTGCTTTATGTGCTGTTTTTTATGTTCCAATAGGAAGTCTATTCTCTAAAGATGCGTTTGTTTTGCAGTCATTTTATAGTGTCTTTTGGATTGTTTTATTGATGCAGCCAATAAATGCTATAGCGTTTGTATTTGACGGCATATTTAAAGGGCTGGCTGAGGCTGCAATTTTAAGAAATTTATTATTGATTGCTACATTTTTAGGATTTGTTCCAGCACTTTTAATTGGAGACTATTTTGGATTAAAATTAACAGGTATTTGGATTGCTTTTACAATTTGGATGCTGTTAAGAGCAGGAATATTAGTTGTTAAATTTAGAAAAAAATATTTGACTAAAAACACGTAACTTTGACCTATGAAAAATGCGCAGAAAGAAGTACTAATTTTGTGTTCCTAGAATTCTTTAAAATACGTTAAATAAATTTAAAAAATAATTATGAGTAACATTCGAATTACTAAGCAATTTGATTTTGAAACAGGTCATGCCCTATATGGATATGACGGAAAGTGTAAAAATGTCCATGGCCATAGTTATAAACTATCAGTAACGGTTATTGGAACTCCAATTTCTGACAATAATAACGTCAAATTTGGAATGGTGATTGACTTTGGAGATTTAAAAAAAATAGTAAATGAAGAAATTGTAGATAAGTTTGATCACGCAACGGTGTTTAATAAGAATACACCTCATGTCGAGCTTGCTCATGAATTAGCAACACGCGGACACAATGTAATATTAGTTGATTATCAGCCTACAAGTGAGATGATGATTATTGATTTTGCTAAAAAGATTAAAAGTAAATTACCAGAGGATGTCAAGTTGCATTCTTTAAAATTACAAGAAACAGGGACTTCTCATGCTGAGTGGTTTGCGGCGGATAATTAAAACTACTTCCCGTTAAAAGTGCTCATTGTATTTGCCATTCCTTCAGTTCCAAATGAAGTGATCAGATTGCAGGCAACAGGAATTCGCTCTATTAATTCACTTATTTCTTCTTTAGACCATTCGCTCAATACAAAACCTACTTGCCGTCCTTTTGAATAATTTGCGCCAACACCAAATCTAAATCTTGGATACTTAGAGGTATTTAGTTTGTCTTGAATATCTTTCAAACCATTATGACCTCCAGCACTTCCTTTTCCTTTTAATCGAATGGTTCCGAAGTCAATATTCAAATCATCAGTTACAATCAAAAGATTTTCTACAGAAATGTTTTCTTTAGTCATCCAATATTTAACCGCTTTTCCACTTAAGTTCATATAGGTACTAGGCTTTAATAAAATAAATGTTCTTCCTTTAAAACGAAATTGAGTGATATCTCCTAATTTATCTGTTTCAAAAGTAACATCATGGTCTTTTGCTAATCCATCTAAAATTTTAAAACCAATATTATGACGCGTCTCGTTATATCTTTCACCAATATTTCCTAATCCGACTATAAGGTATTTTTTCATAGGGTCAATAGTTTCAGTTTCTTTAAAAAAGATATTTTTGAAAAACGAAATGATATTCATTTCGTAAAAATAAAAAAAGCGCTACAGTTTAGTAGCGCTTTTAAATATAATTTTAGAAAAAATTTATTCTGCAGCTGGAGCAGCTTCAGCATTTTCTCCTTCAGTTCCTTCAGTTCCTTCTTCACCTTCTTCATCTTCTTCATCTTCAGCAGCGTTACGAGACATTCTAACTTGTGCCACAACAGTATTGTCTGGATGTAAAAAAGTACAGTTATTATTGTCAAGATCAGTTACAAATATTTTACTTCCAATTTTTAATGCTGAAATATCAGCATTAAAAAAGTCAGGTAGGTTATCAGGTAAACCTTTAACTCTTAATTTACGCTTTGGAAAACGTAAAGAACCACCATTCAATACTCCAGGAGCATTTCCAATAAGATTTACAGGAATACTCATCGTTACTTCCTTATCACTAAATATTTGGAAGAAGTCTATATGTATGATTTTGTCAGTTACTGGGTGAAATTGAATATCTTGTAAAATTGCACTGAATTTTTCACCACTTTCAAGTTCAATCATTGCAGTATATACATTTGATGTGTACACTAATTTTTTGAATGCTAATTCATTCGCTGAAAAGTGCAAAGCTTGTTCACCTCCGTATAATACGCAAGGTACCTTTCCAGCATTACGTAAGGCTTTAGTTGATACTTTACCTACGCTTTCTCTTTTTGATCCTTTGATTGTAATCGATTTCATTTTTATTGTTTATTTGTTACATTATAAATTTATCACTAATGGATGTGTTGTTTTGAACATTCTTCATCACATCAGCAAATAAAGGGGCGCAAGTTACAATTTTTATTTTAGAAGAACTTGTTTTTGTAGGAATTGTATCTGAAATAATTAACTCAGTTAATTTTGAATTTTCTATACGCTCTACAGCGTTTCCAGTAAGCAATCCATGTGTTGTAATTGCACGTACACTTATGGCTCCTCTTTCCATCATTAAATTTGCTGCTGCCGTTAGTGTTCCTGCTGTATCGACCATATCGTCAACAAGTATAACATTTTTACCGCTTACGTCTCCAATTAACTCCATGTGTGAGATAATATTGGCTTTTAAACGTTGTTTGTAGCAAATAACAACTTCACATTTTAGATGTTTTGAATATGCATATGCTCTTTTTGAACCACCCATATCTGGAGAAGCAATCATCAAATTATCTAGATTTAAACTTTTGATATAAGGCATAAAAATAGTCGAAGCATATAAGTGATCTACAGGTCTTTCAAAAAAGCCTTGAATTTGATCCGCATGTAAATCCATTGTAACAATTCGTGTTGCGCCGGCTGATTCTAGCATTTTAGCAACCAATTTGGCGGTAATTGGAACTCTAGGTTTGTCTTTTCTGTCTTGCCTTGCCCAACCAAAATAAGGTATTACAGCAGTAATATGCCTTGCTGATGCTCTTTTAGCAGCATCAATGATCATTAGCATCTCCATTAAATTATCTGCATTAGGAAAAGTAGAGCCGATAATGAAAATTCGTCTTCCCCTTACTGATTCTTCTAGTGCAGGCTGGAACTCACCATCACTATATTCAGAAAAGTTAACGTTTCCTAGTTCTGCACCATATTCTTTTACGATTTTTGCAGCTAGTTCTGGGCTTTGTCTGCACGCAAAGAACTTAGGTTCAATGGTATTTTTTGTCATTTTAAAAGATATTTTGTGTTGTGTCACAAAAGTAAAATAAAATAGTTGGGATTGTATGATATAAAATAAATTATTTTATAGATTTGCACACACTTTTACAACTATGCTCAAGTGGCGGAATTGGTAGACGCGCTGGATTCAAAATCCAGTAACTTTGGTTGTGTGGGTTCGATTCCCACCTTGAGTACAAAATAAAACCTCATAATATTGATTATCAATAAGTTGAGGTTTTTTATTTTAAAAAATAACAACTATTTGACAACTACTTAAGAAAAACCCCTCTTTATGGTGTTACAAACAACCTATTTGTCATTTTATGAAAACAGATGAATAGAATTCCATTATTGGATTAATTTCATTGAGATCACAAGCAAAAGTAAAAGCCGAAATCAGAATTGTTAATACTGTCAGGATTCGTTTTTTCATATTTATACCTAAAATTTTAATTTTGGGATTATATTTTATAGTATTTAATTCTTTATTTATGTTGGGATGTCAATTTTAATAGGAATAAAAATTTTCATGGTGCTGTGCTAAATATTAAACAGTTAAATATTTAGTTTTTACCAGTAATCATATTTACAGTTGCAACAGTTCTAAATCCTAAATGATCGGATCCAGAATCTTTGCTAGTTGACATTCTTGCCGATATTCTATAACTGGCGCAGTATGAATCGTGACATAAATATGAACCTCCTTTCATTACCATTTCAATTTGATATGGATTTTGAGGATTATAATATTCTTTAGATCCTGTTGGATTTATTATTATTTTAGAGGTATACAACTCTTTATAATAATTTGAATCATAGATATCACTTGTCCACTCCCAAACGTTACCTATCATATCATATAAGCCTATACTATTTGGAGGGTAAGATTTTATAGGGGCTATATACTCAAACCCATCTTTAGATTGATTTTTAATTGGAAATTTACCTTGCCATGTGTTGGCGTTATTATTTAAGGTTTCTGGGTTATCTCCCCAGGTAAATATAGCTTTAGTTTGGTTGCCTTGAGCAGCAGATTCCCATTCTGCTTCAGTAGGTAAACGTCTATTAGTCCATTTGCAATAAGCCTGTGCATCTTCATAAGCTACATGCACTACGGGATAATTATCCTTACCTTCAATAGAACTTCCCACACCGTTTGGTAGTTTCCAGTTAGCACCAATTTTCCAGGTCCACCACTGGTTATAATTAGTCATATTAACTTCAGCATTTACTGCTTTATTAAAGGTCAAGCATCCTGGTTGTAGAATAGAATCATGAGGTTTTTTTGTATTTTTTGGAAGTTCTTTTTTCATCTCCTCCCAATTTATAAGTCGTTCTGCAACAGTTATATAATTTGTAGCTTTTACGAAGGTTTTAAATTGTTTGTTTGTAACCTCTGTAGCGTCTATAAAAAAACCATCTACTGTAACTAAATGAGCTGGTTTTTCTTTCATCACAGCAAATTTGTCATTAGATTTTGCTCCTTGTAAAAATGTTTTTCCTTTAACCCAAATCATTCCTTCAGGAACTTTTAGGTTAGAAGGCTTTTCTTTTAAAATCTCGTAAGTCTTTTCTTTTTTCGCTTGCACCTTCTTCTTTGTTTCAGTTTTACAATTGAAACACATTAGTATTACAGTAAGAATGAGCAGCTTTTGGATTTTTAATTGAAATTTCATTAAGCAGTTTTTAATTACATTCAATTCTCAAAACTAAACAAATTATAGATATTGAAGTTAAATACTTTTATATTATTCATATTTTCTTCTTATCGGAGTACTATTTTATATGTAAAAAAACTCAACATATATAATTTTTCACTTTATTAAATAATAAAATTTATCTTTATCACCACGTTAAATATAATTATATACATTGAAGCTAATAACAAACATATTTTGTAGTGTATTTTTACTTTTTTTTAATGTGATTTTTTCACAAGAAAATATTGAATTTCAACAACTATCAGGTGAAAATGTTTCAACACAAAGTATTACTTATGCAATAAAACAAGATAGTATTGGAAATGTTTGGATTGCTTCTGAAGAAGGAGTTTTAAAGCACAACTCTAAATATTATAAAGTTTATAATACTTATAATGGATTGCCAGAGTCGGTTAGTAATCGTACAACACAACTTTTTATTGATTCTAAACAACGTGTTTGGATTGGTCTTGAAAATGGTGTTTGTTTATATGACGAGGTATTTGATAAGTTCAATTTAATAAAGAATAAAACAGATATTAATCCATCTTTAATTACTTCTATTACTGAGAGTTTGAATGAGAATATTTGGATTGGAGGTTATAATGGATTATGGAAATATGACCCAAATGTTTCTAATAGTTCTATGACGCGAGTGTTAAATAATCATTCTATTCAGGCATTATATAGTTTTAAAAACAATATCATTTTTGGAACATCTAAAGGTTTATTTGTATATAACTTAATTAATAATAGTTTAGTTGAACTTAAATTAAGTGAGGACTTAAAAAATATAAGTGCAATAGGAATGTTTAATAATCGCCTATTGATAGGAACTAAATCTGGAGAGGTTTTTGAAATGGATTTTAATTTTAAGGAAATGAAATCAATTAATTTTGAAAAGAAAACTTTAAATAAAATTAATGATTTTGAAGTAGACTCTTCCAATAATCTATATATCGCTACCGATGGAGATGGAATTTATTATATAAATAAAAGATACAAGATTCTGTATCATTTCACAGAAGATGTTGACAATCCAAAGTCTATCTCTAGTAATGGTATTTATGATATAGAAATTGGACGTGAGGGTATTTTTTGGGTTGCAACTTATGGAGGAGGAGTAAACTTTTATAGTTCAAATAGACTCCCTTTTCAGAAAATACAACATCAAATAAATAATCCAAATAGTTTAGTCTCAAATTTTACCAGATCTATAGCTGTTGATAAGAATGATAATTTATGGTTTGGAACTAAAAAAGGAGTAAGTATTTGGAATACAAAAAAAAATGAATGGAAACATATAAGTACTTCATCAAAAAATAAAAAACAAGATATTGTTCTTGCCTTAGCTTCTGATAATGATTTTATGTGGGTTGGAACTTACAATAATGGATTTTATAAAATAAATATCAATAGTTATAAGTCTGTAAATTATAATTCAAATACAGATAAATCAATAGTTAAAAAAGTCTATTCTATTTTTGAAGATAATAATAATATCTGGCTGGGAGGTATTGAAGGAGACTTGACGGTTATACGTCCTAATAAAAAAATTGATACTTATCCTATAAATCAAATAAAATTTATTACAAAATCTAGTTCTGGAAATATCTTAATTGCCGGTAAAAATGGAGTTTACGAAATTGATGATGCAAAAAAAGAGTTTAAGCTTATTGAAAAGTTAAAGCCTAATAAAAACAACTTAGCATATTCAACAGTAAATTCTATTTGTCAAACTAATGATGATAATTTGATTATTGCAACAAACGGTGCTGGCTTAGTGTTTTATGATTATAAGAACAACAGTATTAGAAAATTAACAGTTAATTCTGGGATGCCTTCAGATATTGTACAAGGAGTATTAGCAATTAATAACTCCGACATTTGGGCAAGTACTACAAAGGGGTTAGCACATATTGTAACATCATCAAGAGATACAATTATTACTATTTTTGATAAACGAGATGGATTAGCAAGCACAGAATATAATTATGGGAGTTTTGCCAAGTTAAATAATAAATTATATGCTTTTGGAGGTGTAAATGGTGTTACTCTTTTTAATCCTGATAAAATACAGGACTCTAATTATAAACCCAAAATAAGTTTTGATGAATTTATATTGTTTGACAAAACTATTGAACCTGGATCTAAAATTTTAAAAAAACATATTAACTTAACTGATAATATTATACTTCAAAGTAATGAAAATTCAATTGAATTTAAGTTTACTGGTGTACTACAGAATTATTCTTCTAAAATAAAATATACATTTAGATTAGATGGCTTTAATGATGATTGGTCAGAGCCTAGTTTAAATAATTTCGCAACCTATACTAATCTAAATTCTGGTGATTATAGATTTAGAGTCAAGGCATTATATAAAAATAGAGATTTCGGAAAAGAACGTTTTGTAAATATCAAAATTGAATCCCCATGGTATGCTACCAAAACAGCTTTTTTATTCTACATCTTGCTTATAATAGGAATTATATATCTTATTATTCATTTTACTAGTGTAATTATAAATAAGAAAAATGCTGATGAACAAATAAACTTTTTTAATAATATAACACACGAAATAAAAACGCCTCTCGCTATATTGATTTCATCATTAGATGCTGTGACAGAAAAAATAGAATCAAATAATAAGTCAAAAGAAAGAATTAAAACTACTGTAAAAAGAATTAATTCGTTGTTTGAGCAAATGCTTAACTTCCATAAAATCACATCACAAAACAGTATAAGTCAAGACGTCACAAAAATTAATTTAAACAAACTTATTGAACAAAGAGCACTTGATTTTCAGCCACTTAGCGAAGATAGAAATTTAGAAATAATTATTAATAATCGTTGGAATGATGATGTTTTTTATCATGATAAAGATATTTTTGATAAAATCTTATTAAACCTCATTTCAAACTCAATTAAATACTCTTTTGACAATGGAAAAATTTATATCAATACATATAAAACAAAGCAAGGAGATTTAAAAATTGAATTTATTGACAAGGGGTTAGGGATCCCAAAAGATCAACAAAAATTTATTTTAAATAAATATTATAGAGCAAGAAACGTAATTAATAGCCAAAGACCTGGTACGGGATTAGGATTAGTAATGGTTAAAAAATTAATTGAGAAAGTTGGTGGCTCAATAAGTTTTATAAGTGAAGAAAATAAAGGAACGACATTCTCGATTTCACTTAAAAATTTAATTAATGAATACACAAAGCAAACAATATCTAACGAAAATACAATTACTGTAGTAAAAAATCAATTAGAAGAATACTCTAATTTTGATGAGTTTAGTGATAGTAAAATTTTAATTGTTGAAGATAACGATGAATTAAGAGAAATCCTTGTGAACTCTCTTGGAGTTTATTTTCGAATTTATGAAGCAAAAAACGGAAAAGAGGGTATAGAAGTTGTGAGTCATGTATTTCCAGATATTATTCTTACAGATTTAATAATGCCTGAAATGGATGGAATGCAAATGTCTAAAAAAATAAAAGAGGATATCAACTTAAATCATATTCCAGTATTTATGCTAACAGTTTTACAAAACTCAACTCAAAAATTAGAAAGCATAGAAACCGGTATTGCAGCCTATATTGAAAAGCCAATTGACATGAAGTTTTTATTAGCTAAAATAACAAACACATTAAAATATCAAAGAAAGTTACGTAAGAAATATATTCAAGAAAGCGATACGGATAATGCTACACTTTTTAGAAATAAAAATGATCAAGAATTTTTAAAAAAACTAGAAGAAAATATAATTAAAAATATTGAAGATAATTCTTTTTCTGTTTTAAATTTATCAGAAAATTTTGGCATGAGTAGAACTTCACTATATATGAAATTAAAAAATTTAGTTGATTTATCTCCCCAAGATTTTATAATTCACAACAAATTAAAATATTCAAAGAAATTACTTATCAAGGGTGAAATGAGCATTAAAGAAATTGCTTATAGCTCGGGGTTTTCAAATCCAAAATATTTTAGTACTTCTTTTAAAAAATTCTACGGAATAACTCCTAGTGGTTTTTTAGAAAGTATCTTTAAGGAATAAAAACTTCACGTACTGTGTTGTAAATAAATTATTTAAATTTTTAATTCCTCTTTTTTTTAATTTCTTTTTTTTTAAACAAAAATGAGTTTTGACAATAAATATACCTTTTATGATGTTTTTTAACACTCAGAAATAGGATTATAGGTGTAATTTCGTTGTAACGAAATAAAATACCATGAAGCAAATCAAACATTTATTTTTAATAACATTTCTGTTTCCTTTAATTATGTCTGCACAAAATACAGTAGATGGAATTGTTCTAGATGAAAACAATTTTCCAATTCCAGGTGCATTTATTATTATAAAAGGAACTGATAAAGGAAAAATTACTGACTTTGATGGAAATTTTTCCATTGTCTTAGATAAATTCCCAAGTATATTAATCGTTAGTTTTTTAGGTTATGCTACTCAAGAAATTGTAATAGAAAACCAGCAAAAACTAACGATAACCCTTAAAGAGGATAGTCAAAAATTAGATGAGGTTGTAATTATTGGTTATGGTGAGGTAAAGAGAAAAGATGTAACTGGTTCAATTACTTCAATAAAGCCTTTAAGAAATTCTGTCGCACAAGCACAAGGTGTGGAAAACTTATTGCAAGGTAGAGCGGCAGGAGTTTTAGTAAGCGCTAATAGTAATGAGCCTGGAGCTACAGTAAGTGTAAAAATAAGAGGGACAAATAGTTTGACAGGAAATACTGAGCCGCTATATGTTATTGATGGTATTATTATGGATTCGGCAACAGAGGATGTTGTTGATCCGCTTCAAGGAAGTAATAGTTCTTTATCATCACAAAACGGAATCACTGGGGTTAATCCTAGAGATATTGAAAATATTGAAATATTAAAAGATGCTTCAGCGACTGCTATTTATGGATCTCGAGGCGCTAATGGAGTAGTATTAATTACTACAAAAAAAGGAGAAAAAGGAGAAGCAAAATTTAATTATGCTACCACAACTAGAATTGGTAAGGTAAGCAAGGAAATAGATATATTAGAGGCTGGTGAATATGTGAATTACTTCAATGATATTCAAGCAGTAAATGGTAATCTACCACGTTTTTTTGTTTATTCTGATGGAAGTATTGCGGAGTTTGATACTAGTGAAGAATTCATGATTGAAAATTCAGGTGATATTGCGAGATTAGACCCTATCAACTGGAATGATGATACTTATAAGACATCAGTGACTCAAAACCATCGTGTCACAACATCAGGAGGGGGAGATAATGGTGATTACTATTTCGGATTAGGATATGCAAAGAATGAAGGAGTTATTCCAAATGCTTTTGCAAAGAGTGTTGATTTTACAATGAAATTAAATAATGACTTGTCTGAAAAACTAAAATTATCAACAAAAGTATCTGCATATTATGGTGATTATTCTGCTTCAAAAGGAACTGAAGATCTTGGAGGAACAAATAGTAATTTAGTAAGACAAATTGTGACTGGAGCGCCTGTTTTAAATCTAAGTGATAATTTCTTTGGGTTAGAAGGCGATTTCTCTGAAGGTTTAGATGGTCCTAGAGTATGGATTAAAGATTATGATGATCTCTCAAGAGAGGTGCGTATATTAGGATCTGTGTCATTAGATTATAAACTCTCTAAAGTATTTACTTATAATATTAGAATAGGTACTGATTATAGAAATAAACAAAGAAAAGTATGGTATGGAACTTCTATTTTTAGAGGATCTAATGTTAATGGTGAAGCAGGTATTGCGACACTATCTAGATTTAGATACAATATTGATAATACCTTAAGATTTAGAAAATCATTTAACAAAAATCATAGAATTAATGGTACAATAGGTGCTGTAATAGATCAAAGATTTTTACAACAAATTGCAAATACTGGGTCAGGATTCGCAGTAAAAGATTTAAGAGCTGATGGGATAAGTAACGCAGAAGTAACACAGCCTAGCGTATTACTTCGTGAAAATGAATCATTACTTTCATTTTTAGGTCGTTTCAATTATACATTCAAGAATAGATATCTTTTCACCGCAACTTATAGAGCTGACGGAAGTAGTCGTTTTGCGCCAGGAAATAGATGGGGTCATTTTCCAGCAGTTGCCTTGGCGTGGAAAATGGATAAAGAACCGTTTTTAAAAGATGTTGAGAGCATTGACGAGTTGAAACTAAGAGTTGGATGGGGACTTACTGGTAATCAAGCAATTCCAAATTATAGATTTTACACATTGATGACTGGATCAAATCTACCACCTTATGGTGATGTTTCTAATGGATCTATAAATGGTTTGGTTCAACCTTTTCTTTCTAACCCAGATTTATTATGGGAAACTTCAGATCAGTATAACGCAGGTATTGATTTATCATTATGGGATCGTGTTAACTTTACTGGAGATGTCTTTTATAAAGAAGTTACCGATTTACTTCAAAATAGAGAAATTCCTCCATCAAATGGTTTTACTCAGGTTTTTGTTAATGAAGGAACATTGATTAATAAAGGGATAGAATTAAGTTTAAATGCAGATGTGATTGATAATGAAAAATTCAAATGGAATGTGTTTGGTAATATTTCATTCATAAAAAATAGAATAGAAAATTTAGGAATTCCACCTGCACCTTATGGTAGCGAGACTTATAGTGCTTATTTTGGGCGTATAGTTTCTGGAGGGAACCATTTTAAAGTTCCCGCAAACATTTTTATCGAAGGTGAAGCTCCTGGATTATTCTTTGGTTTTGAAACTGATGGAATTATTAATGACCAAACAGAATTAGATAATTCGCCCTCATTTCAAGGGGTTGCTCCTCAACTCGGCGATGTTAAATTGGTCGACCTAACTGGAGATGGAAATATTACTGATGCTGATAGAACCATAATAGGAGATCCTAACCCAGATTTTAACTATGGATTTGGTTCTAGTTTTGAATATAAAGGACTTTCCCTAAGTTTTTTCTTTAACGGTGTTCAAGGAAATGATATTGTTAATGGAAACTTACTTAGAGAAGGCTATGCAAGTGGTAGAAACTCAGACAATATTAGAGCGGTTGCTTATAATAATGCATGGTCTCCAGAGAACCCTAACGGCACATATCCTAGATTAGGTTATGACTTAGAAACTACTACAGGACTTACAGATAGAATTGTTGAAGATGGTAGTTTATTGAGGCTTAACTATGTGACATTGGGATATGATATACCTATGGGAGAAAAAAGTTTCTTTGATAATGCCTATGTATCAGTTTCTGGTCAAAATTTATGGTTAATAACTAATTACAGCGGCTATGATCCTGAGGTGAATAGTTTTGCATATGATCCATCACGAGTTGGTGTCGATTGGAACTCTTTTCCAAATCAAAAGTCATATTCAATGTCATTAAACTTAAGCTTCTAAAAACAATATATTATGAAAAATAACATTATTAAAATTTTATTAGTTGGCTGCTTAATTTTTACACAAAGTTGTGATAATTATCTAACTGAGGAGCCCGTAACTGATTTTTTTACAGAACAAATATTTGCAACAGAAAGTGCTGTAGAATCTGCAGTTGCTGGAATGTACATCCAGTTCTCTAGTTTTGAACATCATGGTTCAGGAGCCTTAAACCTCCTCATGCCAATGTCTGGTAAGTTTTGGTCAAGTCAAGGTGCTAATGTTGATGCTACAAGTCTTAATTGTACACCGTCAAACATTAATTTAAACCAATTGTGGAGTGGTATGTATTCAACAATAAATGCATGTAATGTCGTTATTGACAACTTAAATAATAGTTCAGCTGAATTAAGTAATCGAGATGTTTCACTTGGTCAAGCCTATTTATTAAGAGGAATCACTTATTTTGATTTGGTTAGGCTCTGGGGAGATGTGCCAATTAAAACTTCTATGGCTACAGTAGATGATTTACACACTCCAAGAAACGCGAAAGAGGATGTTTATGATTTGATTATGTCAGATTTTGAATTGGCAAAAGAATTATTACCATTGCCTGGAGAATATAATGCTGCAAGGCCTGCAAAATATGTAGCCAATGCGTATTTAGCAAAAGTATATATGCAACTGGCTGGTGAAGATGGAGGA
This sequence comes from uncultured Lutibacter sp., assembly GCA_963933045.1. GTDB lineage: Bacteria > Bacteroidota > Bacteroidia > Flavobacteriales > Flavobacteriaceae > Urechidicola. The sequence continues at coordinate 28,747 of CAWVTS010000001.1, forward strand.
GATGCTAGTTTGTGGCAAAGTGCTTACGATGAAGCTATACAAGTTTATCAGAAATATTCTTTAGTATCAACTTATGCTGATCTTTTTGATATCGAGAATGAAAATTCAACCGAATCGATGTTTGAAATACAATATACCACAGCAGGTGGAACAAGAAGTTCAGATGCAATAAGAATGTTTAACCCAAACAATGTTTATGCAAATTTAAATACATTTGGTAGAATTCGTCCAAACAAGGAAGTATTTGATCAACATATTAATCAGTATTCTGAATTAGATCCAAGATTAGATGCAACATTTTATTATGGAAGCTATATAAAATCGAATGGTACCAGTCAAAACTTATATCCAACGATAATAGATAATAATAATGGTTTTGCTTGTATAGAAAAATACACTGACCCGAGTTATAATGGAACAACTTCTGCTAGAAACTTCTTGAAATTACGATATGCAGATGTATTGTTAATGCTTGCCGAAATTGAAAATGAATTGAACGGTCCAGGAAGCGCCTATCAATACGTCAATGAAGTTTTATCAAGAGCTAGAAATACATCAAGTGGAGTTGTCGCAGAACCAGCCGAGTGGATGGGAATGTCTCTAGACGAATTTAGATTTCGAATCATGAGAGAACGCCAATTTGAGTTGCTAGGTGAAGGGCATGCATGGTATGATACTAGACGTAGAGGTTACGAATACTTTTTAGAAGAAGTTGTTGAAACACATAACAATCAACCTAACCCCGGAAATAGGGATTATATATATCCTGTAATAGTGAAAAATATGTTAATGCCTATTCCTTCGAATGAGATAAATAGTAATCAAGCAATTTCTCAAGCAGATCAAAATCCAGGATACTAATACAAGCGGCAATAAATGAAAATCATTAAATCACACTCTAAATTATTTTTAAGCGTAGTTATTCTTTTAACTTTGGTTGTAATTTCTTTTAAAGACAGCAGTAAAAAGATATTAGATAAAGAAAACCTTACATACTTAGATGCATCTGCTTCTATAGATAATCGCATCAATGACCTTATGTCTCGTATGACATTAGAAGATAAAGTCTACCAAATGTGTCAATACGTAGGTTTAGAGCATATGAAAGTAGCCGAGGCAAAAATTTCTCCGAAGGAACTAGAGAAAAATGATGCTCTTGGATTTTATCCAGGAGTGCGAAGTGATAGTGTAGGTAAACTGGCTGAAGCAGGTAAGATAGGATCTTTTTTACATGTAGTAACACCAGAAGAAGCAAATCATTTACAAAAATTAGCGCAAAAAGCACCTTTAAAAATTCCATTACTTATAGGTATTGATGCCATACATGGTAATGGTTTAGTAAGAGGATCTACAATTTACCCATCGCCTATTTCACAAGCAGCAACTTTTGCAGACGATTTAATTCTGGAAGGAAGTAAACAAACGGCTATAGAAATGAGAGCAAATGGAATGCATTGGTCTTTCACTCCAAATATTGATGTGTTACGTGATCCTCGTTGGGGAAGAACAGGAGAAACCTTTGGAGAAGATCCATATCTAGTAGGTAATATGGGAGTTGCAACTATTAAAGGACTGCAATCTGATGATTTTACTGGAGATAAAAATGTTATTGCATGTGCAAAACACTTAATAGCTGGAAGTTCTTCAATAAATGGATTAAATGCATCGCCAACAGATGTGTCAAAGCGGACATTGTTTGAAATATTTTTACCGCCTTATCGTAGAGCTGTGCAGGAAGCTAATTTATTTTCTATAATGGCAGCGCACAATGAAGTTGCAGGAATGCCTGGTCATATGGATAAATTTATGATGAACGATTTAATGCGTGATCGTTGGGGGTTTGATGGGTTTTATGTTAGTGATTGGAATGATATTTCAAGAATAGATATTTGGCATCATGTTGCAAAAGACTTTAAACAATCTATTGAGTTTTCTGTAAATGCAGGAATGGATATGAATATGCACGGTATTTTATTTGATACATTGTTAACAGAGCTAGTTAATGAAGGAAAAGTAGACGAAGCACGTGTAGACTTTGCTTGTCGTAAAATTTTAGAAGTAAAGTTTAGATTAGGATTATTTGAAAACCCATATGTAGATGTTGAAAAATCTAAAGAAGTAAATTTCTCAGAGGCACACCAAAAAAATGCATTAGAACAATCAAGACGTTCAATTGTACTCCAAAAAAATAAACAAAACTTTTTACCTTTATCTAATAAAGGAAATGCTAAAACAATCTTTATTACAGGCCCCAATGCTGATAACCAAACAACGCTTGGTGATTGGGTTTCGCCTCAACCAGAAGATAATATTATTACAATGGTTGAAGGCATTACTTTAATTGGAGAAGAAAATGGTTATAAGGTTAATTATTTTGATTCTGGAGACCGTTCAAAAGAAATTACACCAGAAAATATAAATAAAGCAGCGCAACAAGCAAGAAATGCTGATATGATTGTGTTGGTTTTAGGAGAAAATTCATTTCGCCACGATTGGAAACGTAAAACAACTGGCGAAAACATAGACAGAGCAACATTAAAATTATCTGGTAATCAAATGAAGCTGGCAGACAAGATGTTTGAACTCAATAAACCAGTAATAGTTGTTTATGTAAGCGGAAGCCCAATTGCAGAACCATGTCTAGAACAACGCGCAAAGGCAGTTGTTAATACTTGGGAAAGTGGTGCATATGCTGGTCAAGCAACGGCAGAAATTCTCTTCGGAAAAACAAATCCTTCGGGAAAATTGCCATTGACTATTCCAAGAAGTGTTGGTCAATTGCAAATGGTATATAATCACAAACCAACAGCATATATTCATAAATATAATACGGAGAAGAAAAAACCATTGCATCCTTTTGGATTTGGGCTAAGTTATTCAAAATTTCATTTATCAGTACCTAAAGTGTCGAAAGCAGAGTTTGGAGGAATTGACGATACTATTACAGTATCTGTTAACGTAAAAAATGCAAGTGATATAGATGGAGAAGAAGTTGTTCAGTTATATATAAGAGACAATGTTAGTTCATACACAAGACCAGTTAAGGAACTTAAAGGTTATAAGCGTGTATTTGTAAAAGCGAATGAGACAAAAACTGTAAAAATTTCTATTTCTGCTGAAAGCTTAGCTATGTATGACAAAGATTTCAACTTTGTAGTTGAACCTGGAGAATTTACTATTATGACAGGAAACTCTTCCGCAGATAAATCATTAAAGAAAACGACCATTTCTGTAAAAAACGGAATCACATTAGATAAAGTAAATTAATATGTTTAAGATACTAAAATACAGTTTTGCTTGTGCATTTCTTATGGTTTCTTGTAAAGAAACTAAACAAAATCAAGCGTTAAATTCTACTGAATCTGAAAAGATACATAAACCAAACATCATCTATATTATGGCAGATGATTTAACCACGCAAGCCATTAGTGCTTATGGAGGTATTTATAAAGATATTGCACCTACGCCTAATATAGACCGTATAGCATCAGAAGGAATGCTCTTTCAAGATGTCTTATGTACTAATGCTATTTGTGGACCAAGTAGAGCTGCTATTCTTACAGGTAATTATAGCAATTTAAATGGCTATTATAAAAATGAAAGTGGCGGGAAATTTGATAAAACACAATGGACTTTTCCACAGGAATTTCAAAAAAACGGATACCAAACCTCACTCTTCGGAAAATGGCATTTAGGGACAGAGCCTCAAGGGTTTGATGTGTTTAAATACCATAACTCCGCAGGACAGCAAGGGCACTATTGGAATCCTAAATATAATATTAACGGTACTGATGAAAAAGTAGAAGGCTATTCTACTAACCTAAGTACTAATTTTGCAATGAATTGGTTAGAGTCTGAAAGAAAACAAGACGATCCTTTTTTAATGATTTTGCAATACAAAGCGCCTCATAGACCATGGCAACCTGATACTAAGTACGAAAAATTGTGGGATGATGTAGAATTTCCTTATCCATCAACATTTAACGATGATTATAAAGGTCGTGAGTTAACTGCTGGTGATACAGAAATGACAATGGAATATTTCTCACGTAGAGATATGAAGTTTGAAGAGCCTACTAATTTAAAAGGAAAAGAGAAAATAAAATGGGCGTTTTATGGTGCAAAGCCAGGAGAAGTTGTGCAACCAGAAGGTATGACTGAAGAAGAAGGTAGGAGATGGAGATACCAAACGTATATTAAAGATTACTTAGCTTGTGTAAAATCGGTAGATGATAATATTGGTCGTGTATTAAAATATTTAGATGATAATGGTTTAACAGATAATACGATTATTGTATTAACATCAGATCAAGGATTTTATCTTGGCGATCATGGGTTCTTCGATAAACGTTTTATCTATGAAGAATCTATTAGAATGCCATTTATGGTAAAATACCCTAAAGTGGTAAAAGCGGGTTCTGTTAATGAAGACATTATCACAAATGTTGATTTTGCACCAACCTTATTAGATTTAGCCAATATTGATACAAATCAAAAAATGCAAGGCCAAAGTTTTAAGTCAGTTTTAAAAGGTAATACACCTGCAGATTGGCAAAAAGGAATGTATTACCATTATTATGAATTCCCTTATTGGCATCACGTACAACCACATTACGGAATTAGAACGCAAAAATATACATTGGCACATTTCTACTATAATATAGATATTTGGGAACTATATGATTTAGAAAAAGACCCAAAACAAATAAATAATATTATTGCAGACCCACAATATGCCAATACGATATCAAATTTAAAAATACAATTAAAAGAACTAATGAAAAAATCTGAAAACAATAAATCGCTTGCAGATTTTAGAATGATTACAGATACAGATTTTGGTTCAATAGTTGATAAAAAAGATAGTGAAACCTCAGTTCAAGACGTGTTAACGGGAAATACAAAATAATGAAAAGAATATATTTAATAGCATCCATTATTACTGTCGTTATTATAACAGCATTTAATGCTAACAAGCCTTTTAGTGAAAAGTCATCACAAGCAAAAGTAAAAGGCGTGGTAAATGTTTCAAATGTAGAAAAGAAGAATATTCTTTTCCTCTCTATTGACGATTTAAAACCATTACTTTCTAATTATGGAGAATCTCAAATGTACACACCAAATTTTGACCGCTTAGCAAAAATGGGAATGACCTTTACTAACGCACACGTGCAGTATGCTGTTTGTGGCCCATCTCGTGCAAGCGTAATGACAGGAACTAACCCAGATAAAACAAAGGTTTGGGATTTACATACAAATTTTAGAGAATCTGCACCAGATTTAATATCAATGCCAGAATATTTAATTTCTCGTGGATACCAATCTACGGGCGTAGGTAAAATTTATCATAAAAACTCTTCTTCGTCAGGTCATGATGGTAAGAGTTGGAGCATACCTCATAGACTTCCTAAAAATTTTGATCCAGTTTATGGAAATGCAGCATTAAATAACTATCAAAGTATCGAAACTAAAAAGGAAGTAAAACGACTTGCTGCTGAAGCTAGAGATAAAGGAATTAGTAAAAAAGGTAAAATTCAAAACTATATAAAAAAACGTATCAAGCCAAGTACAGAAAGTGCTGATGTTTCAGATGAAGCGTATTTAGATGGAATTTACACTCAAACCGCTTTAAAACAAATAGATGAATTAGAGAAGTCAGCAAATCCATGGTTTTTGGCTGTAGGTTATCAAAGACCACATTTACCTTTTGTAGCACCAAAAAAGTATTGGGGTTTATACGACAGAGATAAAATTGAATTAGCAAAATTTCAAGATTTAGCAAATGGAACACCAAGTTATGCTTACCATTCTTATGGAGAATTAAGATCTTATTCAGACATAGATAGTAAATTAAATATAGGTGATAAATTACCTGAGGTCAAGCAACGTGAATTAATTCATGGTTACATGGCTTGTATCTCATATATAGATGCACAATTAGGTAAACTTTTTGATGAGTTAGAAAAAAGGGAAATTCTTGAGGATACAGTAATTGTACTTTGGGGAGATCACGGGTTTCATTTAGGAGATCATACAGAATGGTGTAAACATTCAAATTTTGAGCAAGCAACGCGTATTCCGTTTATGTTTGCTGGCCCTGGTGTAAAAGAAAACCAAAAGTCACATCATCCTGTAAACTTGGTGGACTTATTTCCAACAGTTTTTGAATTGGCTAATGTAAAGCAAAGTGTTCAAACCGATGGAAAATCATTAGTGCCACTTTTAGATAATGATAAATCTACAAATATAGATATGGATTACGCATATCATCAATACAGACGTCAAAAACGAATGGGCTATGGGATAAGAACAGACCGTTACCGCTATACCGAGTGGCACGATAACAATTATAGGAGTTATGATATTTATAAAAAGGATAATATAGTTGGACGAGAATTGTATGATTATGAAAAAGATCCTTTAGAAACAAGAAATTTGGTTGATGATTTAACGTATGCTTCAGTAGTAAAAGATTTGAAAGTAAAACTCAAATCGCATTTAACAAAATAATAAAAAAAGTGATAAATTTAATTATCGCTTTTTTTGGCGTAACTTCTGAATTAAACTAGCAGATAATAATAAAGTCTAAACTAAACTTTAACTATTAAAATAGAAATGAAAAAAATCAGACTTTTGCTTGCTTTCTGTCTATCTGTCATTGCTTTTGCTCAAGACAAGCCTAACATCCTAATCATCCATACAGATGATTTAGGCTTTCATGATTTAAGCATGAATGGTTCGGAAATTTATCAAACGCCAAATATTGATGCTTTAGCAAAAGAATCGATAGTTTTCAATAATGCCTACGCTAATTATCCACGTTGTGTGCCTTCACGTTTCGCAATGATGACAGGGAATTATCCAATTCAAAATGGAAATGTGTCAGATGACGGGTTTGAAATTAATAGTATTGCAGACAATAAAAACTTTGTAAAAAACATAAAGAATGCTGGTTACCAAACCGCTTACTTCGGAAAATGGCATTTGGGAAGTGAAGAGAGTTTAAAAGAGTTTGGTTACGACTACAGTTTTGCTGCTGGTGATGCAGGTTCGCCTATTAGTTTCTTGTATCCTTTTAATGTTCTTAAACTCGGAAATGGTAAATCTAATAAATCACTAATTCCAGATGTAGATGCGGTAAGTAAAGAAGGTGATTACTTGATGGATGTGATGGCAGATAATGTTGCAAAATATATTACTAATATAGATAAGAATAAACCATTTATGGCAATGTTTTCCTTTTATGCAGTGCATCAACCTTTAGAAGCAAAGCAGGAAGATATTCAACGGAACAAAGAAGAAATTAAAAAATTTGACTTTGGAATTCAGCCAGAATTCATAAAAGAAGGCACAGGGCGAACCAAAATGCGTCAAAACCACCCTAAATATGCTGCGATGGTAGAAATTATGGATGAAAACATAGGGAAACTATTGCAACTACTAATAGATTTGAAGATAGATGATAACACTATTGTAATTTTTTCATCAGATCATGGAGGCCTTTCAAACGAAGGGACAAAACAACGAGACTTAGCAACATCCAATTATCCGCTTCGTGCTGGAAAAGGATGGTTGTATGATGGCGGAATTAAAGTACCTCTGTTCGTTAAATGGAATAAGAAGTTTCAACCAAAAAAAGATAATGAATCTTTGGTAATGCTAATGGATGTCTTTCCTACAGTTTTAGATATTGTCGCAAATAAGTCTTTAGAAACAAATGGGAAAAGCCTGCTTCCGTTGTTAAATAATCAGGAAACTTGGAATGATAGAACTGTATTCTGGCATTCATCAAAAGCAAGACCTGTAAATACAGGAGATACAAAATCGTCTGCTATTAGAAAAGGAGATTATAAACTGATTAATTGGTATAAAGAAGGTCGAATAGAATTGTATAATATAGTTAAAGATCCATTTGAAAGTAACGATATTTCAAAAGACAAAACTCAATTAACGGAACAGTTGTTAAATGAATTAAATAATTGGAAAGTTAATTTTTAAGCCAAGTAAATGAAATTATTTTTTACCATAATCGTTATCCTTTTATTCTTAACTACTTTTGCGCAAAGCGGGCCAAAAGGTGAAAATTTGATAAACCAAAATAGGATTAAATTTTTGGGTGCTAAAAATGATTATTCAAGCATAGAAAAATCTAAAGACGAGAATGATCATTTTCAGTTTTTAATTGGGACTAAAATAGAACCGAAATTTATATACAATTGTGCCGCAAAAATTCCTATTAATGCTAAAGGAAGTAAAAACGGTACAGTATTTCTATTATCCTTTAAAGCAAGAACCCAAAAAGCGAGTTTAGAAACGGGTGAAGCCAAAGCACTTTTTATATTTAAACAAACGGCAGATTATAAAGGCAACATTAATTATACTCAAAGTTTCTCTTCAGAGTGGCAAACCTACTACCTTCCATTTGAAGCGGATAGGTATATTAAGAAAGAAAATTTAGGGATTGTAATGCAATATGGCTATAGTCCGCAATCTTTTTTAATTAAAAACATTAAGTTTGAGATTTTTCCTGAAGGCACAAAACTAGAAAGTTTGCCAAAAACCAAAATCACATACTTAGGAATGAAAACTAATGCTCAATGGAGAAAAGAAGCGAATGAACGCATAGAAGTCATCAGAAAAGGAGATTTTAAATTGGAGTTGACTAAAAATGGTAAAGCAATTGCCAATAAAATCATTAATGTTAAATTGATTAATCATGACTTTCTATTTGGTGCTAGAATGGCAGCTGAAGACATTGTAAATAATTCAGATGATTATAAAAATTTCAAAAAAGCCTTTAATTGTGTTGTTCTAGGAAACGACTTAAAAATTAAGCATTGGAATCGAGAAGATAAACAGAAGCAAACACTCATAGCATTAGATATCTTAAAAGCAGATGGCTACCCAGTTAAAGGTCATGTGTTGATTTGGCCAGGATTTAATCATTTGACTAAAACGATAAGACAAAATAAAAATAATCCTGAAAAGGTGGCACAAATTATAGAGTCACATATTAATGATATTCTAGATGCTACAAAAGGAAAAGTGACGCATTGGGATGTTGTAAATGAAACTTATACCAACAAAGATTTACAGAAAATTACAGGAAGTGAGGAGGTACTTTATAATGGATTTAGAACCATAGCAAAGAAACAACCTAATTTACGTCGCTTTACTAACGAATATGGCATTATTAGTAAAGGAGGAATTGATACTCAAAAGCAAGAATGGTATTACGGTTTTATAAAACGTATTGACGAAAACACTAACGGTTTAGTTCAAGGAATAGGTATACAAAGCCATATTGGGAGTGATTTAACACCACCAGAACGGATGCTAGAAATTTTAGATTATTATGCTCAATTAAATAAGAAAATTAGCATTTCAGAATTTACAATGGATGTCCAAGATGTAAAGGTAAGAGAACAATACACACGAGATTTTATGATTGCAGCTTTTAGCCACCCTAATGTATCTGAATTTTTGTTTTGGGGAAATACAGAAGATGGTCGTAAAAAATCAGATATTTTTACTGTTGATAATGAAATTGGAGTTATGGGAAAAGCCTATTTCTCATTAGTTCATGATGCTTGGAAAACAAATTTAAACGGAGCGACTTCAGAAGAAGGACTTATTTCAGGTCGTGGATTTTTTGGTACTTACCAATATTCATTTATAGAAGATGGAAAGGTTATTAAAGGCACTTTTCAACTAAAATCAAGACAACTTGGATCCATTAAAATTAAACTATAATATCATGAAAAATTCACTCATCATTCTTATTTTGTTATCATGTTATTCACAGTCTAAAAATGAAACTCAAAAAACTATTAAAAAAACACAACCTAATATTTTATGGATTGTTACAGAAGATATAAGCCCTGTTTTTTCATTTTATGGTGATAATACTGCAAAAACACCAAACTTGGATACGTTGGCAAAAGAAAGTGTAGTTTATGACAATGCTTTTGCTGTAGTTGGCGTTTGTGGACCTAGTCGTTCGGCGATTATTACTGGGATGTATCCAACAACTATTGGTACTATGCATATGCGTACAGGACAAGATGTAATGTCTTGGGGAAAGCGCAAGTATAAAGATTCAGCATCTACAGGGAGAGACGATGTTAACGGAACACCAATTAGGCAGTATTCTGCAGTAATTCCCAAACAGATAAAATGCTTTACTGAATATCTACGCACTGCAGGTTACTATTGTACGAATAATGAAAAAACAGATTATCAATTTGCAGCACCTGTATCTGCTTGGGATCAAAACAACAAAAAAGCACATTGGAGAAATAGGCCAAAAAACAAGCCTTTCTTTTCGGTATTTAATATTGGTACAACGCATGAAAGTCGCCTTTGGAAAAATGAAAATTCACCTTTAACTGTAAAACCAGAAGATGTTTCTGTACCACCATATTTACCAGATAACGAAGCCACGAGAGAAACCATTGCACGTCATTATAGTAATGTAGAATTAATGGATGCTGAAGTAGGTGCTTTCATAAAACAACTTAAAGAGGATGGTTTGTACGATAATACCATTGTTTTCTTTTACAGTGATCATGGTGGACCGTTGCCAAGACAGAAACGTGAGATCTACGATTCTGGTTTAAAAGTACCATTTATGATTAAAGGTATTAATGCTGAAAGTGGACGAACAGACCGTATGATTTCTTTTGTAGATTTAGCACCAACTATCTTAAGTTTGACTGGTGTTAAACTTCCTGAGTATTTAGAAGGAAAAGCCTTTTTAGGTAAATTTGATGCGAAAAAGCGTAATTATATTTTTGGAGCTTCAGATCGCTTTGATGGATATACAGACAGAACAAGAGCTATTAGAAACAAACAGTTTTTATACTTACGAAACGATTTTCCTGAACTCACAAAATATAAAGATGTTGATTATAGAAAAAATGTACCAATGATGTCTGTATTTTTAGAACTTGAAAAAGAAAATAAATTAAATGATATACAAGAGATTTGGTTTGATTCAAAAACCAATGAAGAGTTATACGATTGCGCAGCAGATCCACATAATATAAATAATCTTGCAGAAGATACTCAATACGCTTCTGTTTTAACTAAAATGCGCCAAACTTTAAAAATTCATTTTAATAATAGACCAGATTTAGGCTTACAACCAGAGGCTGAATTGCTAAATAGAATGTGGCCAAATTATGAACAGCCAATCACTACTTCTGTAGATTTGGATATTGTAGAGGGCTTAGCAAGACTAACTTCGAAAACTAAAGGTGCTTCTATTGCTTACATTATTTCTGATAAATCAAATAAAAAACTCGATTTGAATTGTCCTTGGCAATTATATAAAGAGCCAATTTCAGTTGAAAAAGGAAAAGTACTTTACACTATAGCACAACGTATTGGATATAAAGAAAGTAAAATAACAATTAAGAAGATTTAATAGTGCAGTTTAGAAAGACTATTCAAAAAACAACTATTTTCACACAATACTTCCTGAAAAGCAATATAATAAGCCAATAATTACGTAAAGCAAACATTATCTGACTATAATGAAACCTTAAAATTGTATTTTTTTAGGAATTTTGTAATTCAATAAATCAAAAGAACTGTTTTTTATGAAACTCAAAACTTATTTTTTAACTTTTATTTTAGTTGTTGCTTTCGCTTGTTGTGAAGATGAAAATAATGATACAGCTGGAACCGGAATTATTGATTTTAAAATTTCTGAAATTTCTGAAGTGGAAAATGCAACTAATTCACTTACACTTAATATTGGTATTGACAACTATAATCATTCTGGAGGAAGTGTTGATGTTTCAATTTCAGGTGCAATCTATGGAGCTGACTATGAAACTAGTACTGGAAATTCATCTTTTACATTAGAAATTTCTGAAAACACATTAGTTTCTGGATTTTCAATTATCCCCATAGATAATAATATATTAGATGGTAATAAAACCCTTACAATAACTTTATCAAATGCAGTTGGAGCTCTAGAGTTAGGAGAAAACATTACGTTTAATTATCACATTATTGACAACGAAGAACCAATAATCTCTATTCTTAATTTTCAAAATACTGTATATGAAATTCAAGAAAATGATGCTAATACAACAATGATAAATGTTGATTTTGATTTACCAACAACAGATGGAGGAACTATTGATGTAACCTCTTCAGGTGATGCTGTTTTTGGAACAGACTTTGCGATTGATGGTCAAACTTCTAGCAATTTTACTATTACGGTTCCTGCTGGAGCTACAAGTACTAGTTTTGATATTTCACCAATTGATAATGCTGATTTTGCAGCAAATAAATCGGTAATTTTTACATTATTAAGTGTAGATGGAGGTTTAAGTCTTGGCGCGTTAGTTGAGACAGAAGTGACAGTAATAAATGATGATGCTTCGCCATCAAAATTGATAGATTTTAACACAGGAAATGTTATAAGTATAAATGAAGATGCTGGAATGCTTACTGTAACTTTTGATCTTTCAGGAGTCACAATAGATGATGCAACGGTAGAACTCACAGCAACTGGAACGGCAACTTCTGGAAGTGACTATACATTTGATGGTTCTTCAACAAACCCATATACATTTACTGTTTTAGCAGGAAGTTCAACAGCAACACTAGAAATTCCAATTACTGATGATACTGATATTGAATCAGATGAAACGGTAACTTTAGAGTTAACAAACGCTACTGGTGGATTGGAAGTTGGAGTAAACAATACTCAATATATTTTTACAATTACTGATAATGATTTTATGCCATTTAATTATGTTGAAACATTTGAAACCGCATCAGATTTAGCAGGTATTGGCTATGAAATATTATTTGCAACTCAAAACTTACCTACAAGCAGATTATTAAAGTACAATAATAACGCTGGAAAATATAGTGATGTAGATGATGTGAATGCAGATTCGGATAGTGGGATAGTAATATTTTATAAAAACGATTTTGATGGAAATGGAGTTATCGATAATATGTTAGTCTCTCCAATTATGGGGGTTACAGGCGATGTTACCGTATCATTTGATGTTGCTTTTGAACAAACTTCAACCTTTAATAATGCCGATGTGAAGTTTTACTATTCTGAAACTTATAATGGATCTGAGACATGGACAGCATCAGACTGGATAGAAATGGGTTCTGAGACAGCACTACTTATGGAAGGAGAAGGCTTCGGTATAGGAGATTATAAAAGGAAAGAAATGAGTATTAATCCTACAGCAAGTTTTTATGTTGCAGTTAGGGTAAATCAAACAATTGATGATACTTATTGGAAAACACAATGGCGTTTTGATAACATAAAAGTGTTAAACTAACTAAATAATTTTAAATCTAAATAATTAAAAAATGAAAAAAATAATTTTTACAGCAATATTACTTATTGGATTTGCAGTTTCAGGATTTGCACAGTCAGATAAAATGAAAGAAAAAGCAAAAGAAAAAGTTGAGCAAATAAATACTCAAATAACTACTTCTGATAAATCTCTAGCCTTAACTGATGAGCAGAGAGAGCAAATTTTTATTGTTCAAATTAATATGATGAAAGAAGTAAAAGTATTGCGAAAAGAAAAAGCAGAAAAAAATGCTATTAAAGCAGTTTATAAAAAATACGGTCAAAAAATATTTAAAGAGATTTTGACCAAAGAACAGATGAAAGCTCGTAAAATATCAAGAGAGAATAAATAATTTCAATGAAATATTTACTATACATAATACTATTTGCTTTTATCTCTTTAGAAACTATTGCCCAAATTACACCACAACAAATGGTTAGTAAAATGGGTCGAGGAATTAATTTAGGTAATGTAATGAGCGCTCCTGAGGAAGGTGATTGGGCTCCAGAATTTCAAGAAACATATTTTCAAGATGTTGCAGATGCTGGTTTTACAACAGTTAGAATACCTATTCGTTTTGACACTCAAACCACTCCCTTATCAAGTGTAACATATACAGATGGGAACGGTGATTACATTGGCTCACCAAGTGATTATAATGTAAACACAAGTTATTTAGATAGAATAGAGCTGATAACAGGTTGGGCTATTAGTAAAGACATGGTTGCAATAATAGATGTTCATGGTGATCATTGGTATTGGGAAAGTTATGATTCTGGATCCGACTATTATAAAACAGGAAATGATAGGCTTGCTGCGGAAGATCGTTTTAGGGCTATTTGGATAGCGATTTCAAATCGATTTCAAAATAAATCAGAAGATTTACTTTTCGAAATTATGAATGAAGCCTATTTTAGCATGTCAGCTTCTGAAGTTGATATTGTTAATGCGGATATTCTTTCAATAATAAGACAAACTAACCTAACGAGAAATGTCATTGTAAATGGAGGCGGATTAGGTTCATGGGAAGCACCTTTGCAAATGTCACCAAGTTTTATAAATAGTGATCCCTACCTTATTGCAACATTTCATTATTATAAACCTTTCAGTTTTACAAGTTCATCAAAAGAACAATATAATGATTTTGATTGGGGAACCCCTATGGATAAAACATCAATAGATACTCACTTTGATGCAGTATTAGAATTGTCTGAAACTTATGATATACCTATTCTTTTAGGTGAATTTGGAGCTGATAACGAAGGAGGTTATAATTATTTTAATGAAACTTACGGAGCTTTTGGCGGTCCAGACAACGCCTCACGAGTTGCTTATCATAAATATTTGGCAGAAGGCGCAATTAGCAGAGGCTTTGCTTTTACAGCTTGGGATGCAGGTGAGAAATCTAATAAAGCCATCTACAAAGTTTCAGATAGAACTTGGGTAGAAGATGTTAGAGATGCTTTGTTAGGTACAACAGCAACCTGCACAACATCAGGAATTATTTTAAATGCAGATGTGGAATGTGGTTTTGATCAAGATTGGAATTTTTTAGTGCAAACTCCAGCCGCAGCAACTAACTCTGCTTCAGGAGTTCTAGATGCGAATAATGGTGGCATTGCTATGCAAATAGATGTTACTGTATCAGATGCGCTTCACAAAGTTTTATTGCGTAATGTAGAAGTAACAGATTCAGCATTGGCAGAAAAAACATTTACCTTTAGTTTATATGCTAAAGGAAGTGCAAATACCGAAGAATTTAAAATACGATTAAAAGCAACAGATAATGTTGGTGAAGAATCATTTAATGCGTCACCAATATTCACACTGACTTCAAGTTATCAGTTGTTTGAATTTGAATATACAGTTGCTGCTAATACTTCTTCCTTAGAGTTTCAAATAATTTGCGGTAATAAAACGGGAACCTATTATTTTGATGATTTTTCTGTAACAGAAGAGACATTAAGTATATCAGACTTTAATGCTGAAAATAAAATTGTAGTTTATCCAAACCCAGCGAGTAATTACATAACAATTAATGCTCAAGAAAATATTAAAAAAATTGAATTATATGATATTAAAGGAATGTCATATAAAATAAACCTTACTAATAACTCAATTAAATTGCCAAATGTTGATAATGGTATATATTTTATTAAAATCATATTTAATAATAATAAAACGAGATATAAAAAATTACTAATTCACAATAACTAAATATTAACTTTAAATTAAATATAATGAAGAAAATTACTTTACTCGTATTACTAATTTCAACTGTCTTTACAGGATTTGCACAAGATGTTGAGTACAACTTTAATACTGATGGAGATAACGAAGGGTGGGAGGCATCTGGAGTTAATCTTACAACTGCTAGTGGAATTATGAATGTAGAAATTATTTCTCCTACTAATGGATTCCAAGGAACAAGAAGCTCTGACGCTTTGGCATTAGCAGAAGCCAATTATTTAACGTTAAGAATTGTTGTAGAAAACAATGTTTTACTTGTAGATGGTACAACTCCTGTAACTGCTTTTCAGATTATTAATTATGATACTGGTTCTACTAGTATTGGAGATGCAGTAAAAACAGATGTAACTATACCTGCTGGCGGTTATAATACAATGGATATAATGATACCAAGCAATCCAGATAATAGTGGTACTATAGATAGATTAGGACTTAGAATAAAGTCAGGGGCAAATACATTAGATGCATCATCAAATTTTAATTTAGATTCAGCTATTATTCTTTTTTCAGGTACAGTAACTTCAACGTTTAGCGGATTTGTTCAAAACCCATGTTTTGAAAATGTTACAGGTGATATTGCCCCTTGGGTAGTTACAGGTGATGGTACTAGTTCACTTTCTACAGATGCAAGTGTTGGTGCACAAGCAGTAAAAGTTGATTTAACAGGAACTTCAAATACATTTTTGGAAAATGGTTATACTTGGGCTTTTGATTCTCCTCAAGTTGTTGCTTCTACTGGTGACCAAGTAACAATTACTTGGGATATGAAATCGAATAGTACTGCTCTTAAAGTTGCTGGGAGATTTATTTTAGGAGGGGCAGAAAATCAAGTTTTGGTTACTGCTGCAAAGAGTGTCACTGTTGCTGACACATATGAATCATTTAGTGTTACAAAAGTATTAGATGCACAAGATGGAAATTTTTATGATAATATCAATTCATTAAGTTTTAGAATTCAACTTGGTGAAGTAGGTGATTATGTATTTATTGACAATGTTACTACAACTGTTACTATTAATGGTGCAGTTCTTAATGTTGAAAAGAATGGTTTAGAATCTTTTACAATGTATCCAAACCCAGTAAATGACATTTTGAATATTATTAGTGTAAATGATATAAATGAAATTAAAATATTTGATATGACAGGTAAAAATGTATATGCTAGAAATGAAATTGCTAATAATCAAATTAATGTATCATCATTAAATCCTGGAATTTATTTTATAAAAATAAAAGACATTAATAATTCAATATCAACAAAAAAATTAATTAAAAATTAATTTTTTTTGCTAGGAATTTAATGTATATTCTAAATAACATAAAACTTCCTCTTTTTTACTAAAAGGAAGTTTTTTTGTTAAAAATAATAACTAATCTATATTTTAATTATGAGTAGCACATCAAACAAAAAAATAAACATCTATTTTATAACTATTGCAATTACACTTGGCGGTCTCCTTTTTGGTTATGATACAGGCGTAATTAATGGCACGCAATTTTTCTTCTCAAAGTATTTTGAATTAACAGGTTTTATAAAAGGTTTTATTGTAAGTAGTGCGCTCTTAGGAGCTTTAGTTGGTGCTGCAGGTTCAGGTGTCTTAAGTAAATCTATAGGGAGAAAAAGTTCATTAATAATAGCAGCAGTTTTATTTGCTGTTTCGGCTTGGGGTTCTGGCTTGCCTAGTTTTATGGGAGATTCTATTAATTTATTGGTATTCTTTAGAATATTGGGAGGTATTGCTATTGGTATTGCATCAATGAATGCGCCAATGTATATTGCTGAAATTGCGCCAGCTGAAAAAAGAGGAACTCTTGTGACTTTTTATCAGTTAGCCATAGTAATTGGTTTCTTTGTAGTTTTTTTAGCGACCTATTTTATTGGAAATAATTTAACTGAAGCTCAAAACATTGAATATGGTTGGCGACAAATGTTTTGGTCAGAGTTAATCCCAGCTTTATTATTTTTAGCTCTTTTATTTTTTGTCCCAAAAAGTCCAAGATGGCTAATGGTTAAGGGTAGAGAAGATGAAGCTTTAAATATATTAACAAGAATCCATGGCGAAGATATTGCAAATAAAGAAATAGTAGAAATTAGAAATTCTATACAAAGTGAAAAGTCTAAAATTAAAGCCTCTATTTATGTAAAGCCTCTACTTGGAATTGTTGTAATTGGTACAATACTTTCAGCCTTGCAGCAATTTACAGGGATAAATGCAGTTTTATATTATGGTGCAGATATTTTTGAACAAGCTTTGGGTTTTGGTAAAGATGATGTTTTGAAACAACAAATTTTATTGGCATCCGTAAACTTAGTTTTTACCTTTATTGCCATGTTTACAGTCGATAAGTTAGGAAGGAAACCATTGTTAATTATTGGAGGTTTTGGAATGCTTATTGGTTTTCTATTGATGGGATTCACTTTATATTTTAGTGATTATTCTAACATAAATGCTGCTGGTCTTCCCGCTTTATCTTCTTCCGAAGGAGTCGTTAGTTTAATAGGAGTACTTATTTTTATTGCGTCTTTTGCTATGTCAATGGGTCCAGTTGTTTGGGTTATTCTTTCTGAAATATTTCCTAATAGAATTAGAAGTGTTGCTATGTCCATTGCTGTTGCGGTTCAATGGTTGGCTAATTATTTTGTATCCCAAACATTCCCTGTAATTGTAGAAAGCGATGCAAACAAGTTACAACTTGATGGGGGAACTTGGAATAATGCACTTCCATATTTTATTTTTTCAACTTTTATAATCATAATAATCCTTTTTGTTTGGAAATATATCCCAGAAACTAAAGGTAAAACTTTAGAAGAAATGGAAACCTTATTTGAAAAATAATACTAAAACAGAAATTAATAATGAAATTTAAAAAGTAAAAGAAGTATACCTGTTTTTAACAATCAATTTAATGATAGTGAAGGAAGAGATGTTGCCATAACTTGGATATAAAGAATTTTGTTGAGATGGATAATAACGATGGAAGTGTTAAAAAAGAATATGAAGAAATTGATGGTGAAGTTAGTTGGGTAATATGGTGGGCGAATTGGATGAGATAATATTGAGTATTGATAGACAATTTTGGAGAGTTAACATTGCTAAGTAAAGAATAAGAGCACATATAAATAATAGAAGTAAAATTACGTTTGTTTACCCCTATACTATTTTATATGCCGGGTTTAATTGACAAGACATTATAGATGGTTCTGGCCTTTTTCTTTACCATATCTAAATCAGCCCTAAGAAAACGCCCCCTTAATTTTTAGGTCATTTATAACAAAATTTTTATTAAGCATATGTTTTTTGAAGTATGGGGTATATGTGAAATCAAATGTTTCACACAAATAATAATTAGTTAGGCAATAGTTATTTGTATTTCGGTACCAATGCGATTTTGGACTTATATTTATTTTATCTTCTCCATATTGGGCACAATGGTGATATTTTTATTCGGCAGTTATTTAATAAATAATTGAATTCAAAACACTTTGTCAAAAGAATGTTTTTTATATTTTTGTTTCTTTGTATGTTATTATAACTTAGATATAATTACTGAAGGATTGATTTTTTATAGGTCTGAAAAATAAATTTTGTTAAAAATTTAACTATTAAACACGAGATTCTATCTATCTTCGTACGGTTAAAAATTGATGAAGAAACAAGAAAAATACGATAAAGCATATATAAAAATGGCTCAGGAGTGGGCCAAGTTATCATATTGTGAAAGGAAAAAAGTTGGAGCTTTAATAGTAAAGGGAAGAATGATTATTTCTGACGGATTTAATGGAGCGCCAACCGGCTTTGATAATTGCTGTGAAGATAAAGAAGGAAACACTAATTGGTATGTTTTACATGCCGAGGCAAATGCAATTTTAAAAGTAGCTAGTTCGACACAATCATGTAAAGGAGCTACATTATATATTACACTTTCTCCATGTACAGAATGCAGTAAGTTGATTCATCAATCTGGAATAAAAAGAGTTGTCTATTCAAGAGCATATAAGGACTCTACAGGACTAAAATTTTTGGAAAAAGCAGGTGTTGAATTGACATATTTAAATACAGAGAAATGAAAGTGAAGTCATATTTACCAATTTATTTAGGAGTTGCGATTGCAATTGGAATTTTGATTGGGAGTTTTTTTAATTTTAAAAATAGAACAAATTCAATTTTTAAGTCTAATAGTGAAGAGGCTAAAATAAAGAGACTAATTGATTACATACAGTATGATTATGTAGATGATGTAAATACAGAAAACTTATTAGATGGTGCAATTGATCAAATTGTAAATAAGTTAGATCCTCACTCACATTATTTTAGCAAACAAGATTTTGAAAGGGATAATGAACAAATGCAAGGAAATTTTCATGGAATTGGAGTTCAATTTGTTATTCATAATGATTCTGTTGTGATTACTAAAATATTGGATGGGGGGCCTAGTAAAAAGGTTGGGTTACAAGCTGGAGATAGAATTTTAAAGGCCGATAACGATTCATTGTCTGGGGTTAAAATCACAAGTGAAGATGTTATGAAAATTTTGAAAGGCGATATAGAGACTAAAGTTAATTTATCTGTTTATAGACATGTTGAAGATAAATTTTTAGATTTTGAAATAGTTAGAGGAGAAGTTCCAATAAGCAGTGTTTCTGCGAGTTATATGTTGAGTGATAAAATTGGTTTTATTAAAGTAGATAGGTTTGCGAGAACAACATACAATGAATTTAAAATTGCACTAGATGGTTTAATTAGTAAAGGGATGGAAAAGTTAGTCTTGGATTTACGAGACAATCCTGGTGGCTTTATGGACATTGCTAATAAAATTGCAGATGAATTTTTAGAAGACGATAAATTAATTGTGTTTACAAAAAACAAAAAAGGAGAAATAGATAAAGATTTTGCTACAGATAAAGGAGAGTTTGAAAATGGGCAAGTTTATATTTTGATTAATGAAAATTCTGCATCAGCATCAGAAATAGTTGCAGGCGCTCTTCAAGACAACGATAAAGGAACTATAATTGGTCGTAGATCTTTTGGGAAAGGCTTAGTTCAACAAACTATGGGGCTAGGTGACGGTTCGGCTATTAGACTGACCACAGCGAGGTATTACACTCCTACAGGAAGGTCGATTCAAAAACCATATGACTTAAATCACAATAAAGAATATAGAGAAAGTTTTAATAAGCGATTTGAAAATGGAGAGTTAGTTTCAAAAGATAGTATCAAAGTAAATGACTCTTTAAAATACACAACACCAAAAGGAAGAGTTGTTTATGGGGGTGGAGGAATTGTCCCTGACGTTTTTGTTGCAATAGATACAACTCAATTCATTGAAAATAAATATGTAAATTCAAATTTATTAAATAGATTTTCTTTTGAATATGTAGATACGAATAGAAAAGTATTAAAAAATATTGTTTTGCAAGATTTTATTTCTTCATTTGATCAAGAAGAAGAGGTTTTAAATGAGTATTTTAAAAGAATGGATATTGTTTTGCCAATATCAAACACTAAAAGACAGGTTGTAAAAAGATATTTAAAAGCCAGTATAGCTCAAAACCTATTTGATGATAATGGTTTTTACAAAGCGATTCAAGCAAATGATAAAATGATTGAAAAAGTATTCTTTTTGGACAGTATCAATGATGAGCATTCAAACTAAAATATACTTCGCTTCAGATCAACATCTAGGAGCTCCAACTGCAAAAGACAGTCTAGAAAGGGAACAAAAGTTTATCCGCTGGTTAGATATTGTTAAAGAAGATGCCGAGGCAATTTTTTTATTGGGCGATTTATTTGATTTTTGGTTCGAATATAAATCCGTTGTTCCTAAAGGATTTATTAGAGTTTTAGGTAAATTAGCTGAAATAAGAGACAGTGGAATTCAAATTCATTTTTTTGTTGGTAATCATGATTTATGGATGAGAGACTACTTTCAGTCAGAATTGAATATTCCAGTATATCATCAACCAAAAGAATTTATATTCCACAACAAAACCTTTTTGATTGGTCATGGAGATGGATTGGGTCCTGGAGACAAAGGATATAAAAGAATGAAGAAGGTTTTCATAAATCCCATATCGAAATGGCTTTATAGATGGCTTCATCCAGATATTGGTGTGAAACTAGCACAATACTTATCTGTAAAAAACAAACTCATTTCTGGTGAAGAAGACGTTCTTTTTTTAGGAGAAGATCAAGAGTGGTTGGTGCAATACGCCAAACGAAAATTAGAAGACAAACACTATGATTATTTTTTATTTGGTCATCGGCATTTACCAATGGAAATATCTGTTGGAGAAAATTCAAAATACATCAATACAGGAGATTGGATTACTCATTTCACCTATGCGGTTTTTGATTCAGAAGAACTTACCCTTAATACCTTTGAAGAATAGCTGTTTTTAAAGGATTTTAAACATTTTTTAACCAATTTTTAACAACAAAAAATAAAATAATTGTGCTTCTTGCAATCTCAAATAAAGCATAGTATATTCACGCGTTTAAATATTAATGATGATAGAAGAAAATAATACAACAGTAGACATTAGAGCAATCAATGAAAAGATAGAAAAGGAAAGTGCTTTTGTTGATTTGTTAGTTATGGAAATGAATAAAGTAATTATTGGTCAGAAACATATGATCGAACGATTATTAATTGGATTATTAGGAAACGGACATATATTGCTAGAAGGGGTTCCTGGATTGGCAAAAACGTTGGCAATTAACACATTGTCTAAAGCCGTAAAAGGAGATTTTAGTAGAGTACAGTTCACACCAGATTTATTACCTGCAGATGTTGTTGGAACGATGATTTATAACATGAAGGATAATGAGTTTTCTATCAAAAAAGGACCAATTTTCGCCAATTTTGTGTTGGCAGATGAAATAAATAGAGCGCCAGCAAAAGTGCAATCTGCATTATTAGAAGCAATGCAAGAGCGTCAAATTACTATTGGTGATACTACTTTTAAATTGGATGATCCGTTTTTAGTAATGGCAACTCAAAATCCAGTAGAACAAGAAGGAACATATCCTTTACCAGAAGCACAAATGGATAGATTTATGCTGAAAGTAGTGATTGACTATCCGAAAATTGAAGATGAACAGTTGATAATGCGTCAAAACTTAAAAGGAGGTTTTGATAAAGTAAATGCAGTTGTTTCGTTGGCACAAATTAATAAAGCAAGAGAAGCCGCAAAAGAAGTCTATATGGACGAGAAAATTGAGAAATATATACTTGATATTATTTTTGCTACTCGTTATCCAGAAAAATATAACTTACCAGATTTAAAGAATTTAATCAGTTTTGGAGCGTCTCCAAGAGGGAGTATTAATTTAGCAATTGCTGCAAAATGCTATGCCTTTATTAAGCGAAGAGGATATGTGATTCCTGAAGATGTTAGAGCAGTTGTGCAAGATGTTTTACGTCACAGAATTGGAATAACATACGAAGCTGAAGCTGAGAATATAACTTCAATAGATATTATCAATAAGATTGTAAACGAAGTAGAAGTACCTTAAAAAATTGTCATTCCTGCGAAGGCAGGAATCTCTTGGAATAAAACTCAAGTCACGATTAAAAGATTCCTGCCTTCGCAGGAATGACAAAAAACTAAAATTTGGACACTAAAGAATTACTTAAGAAAGTACGTAAGATTGAGATTAAGACAAAACGTTTGTCTAATCACATCTTTTCTGGCGAATATCACAGTTCGTTTAAGGGAAGAGGAATGACGTTTTCTGAAGTTCGCCAATACCAATATGGTGATGATATTCGAGCTATTGATTGGAATGTTACAGCACGTTATAATGACACTCACATCAAAGTTTTTGAAGAAGAACGAGAATTGACAATGGTTTTAATGGTGGATATTTCTGGCTCTGAATTTTTTGGAACTACCGAGCAATTTAAAAGAGATACAATTACAGAAATTGCAGCAACACTCGCTTTTTCTGCAACTCAAAATAATGATAAAGTTGGTTTGGTTTTATTTTCTGACGATATCGAATTGTTTATTCCTCCTAAAAAAGGAAAAAGTCATGTTTTAAGAATTATTAGAGAGTTAATTGAGTTTAAACCAAAAAGCAATAAAACGAATATTGGGGAGGCTTTGAAATATTTATCGAATGTGATGAAGAAAAAAGCGATTGTTTTTGTTTTGTCAGATTTTATGGATACAGATTATGATCATTCTCTTAAAATACTTGGGAACAAACATGATGTTACTGGAATTAGAGTTTATGATAAGCATGATGAAGAAATTCCAAATCTTGGAATGTTGCCAGTAAAAGATGCCGAAAGCGGGAAAGTTTTACTCGTAAATACGATGTCTAAGAAAGTAAGAAATTCTTATAAAGCAAACTATTTAGAGTCTTTAGATTATTTTGAAAAATCATTTAGTAAAAGTGGTTCAGGAGCTATAAATACAAGAATTGACGAGAGTTACGTAAAAAAATTATTAGGATATTTTAAACGAAAAGGAGCATAAAACGTGAGTAGAATTATTACATATCTTATATTTCTTTGTGGCGGATTATTATTTGCTCAAAGCCCTATTGAAACTATTGTTGATACAACGAGTATCAGAATTGGAGAACAAATAGAATATAAAATATCTGTTGATAAAACGGATAATGTTGTCTTTCCTAAACTGATTTTAGATAGTTTAAAAAAAGTGGAGTTAGTCGAAGAATTAAAGATTGATTCTACGCCTACCCAATATATCAAAAAATATTTACTGACTAGTTTTGATAGCGGACAATATCTTATTCCGCGTCAATTCGTACTAATAAACAACAAAAAATATAGTACCGACTCTTTATTGATTGATGTTGCTACTGTTAAAGTAGACACTTTAAAACAAAAATTATTTCCAATAAAAGCAGTTAAAAACCAACCAATTATTTTTGATGATTACAAAAATTATGTTTGGATTGGTTTAGCAATATTAGCACTGATTCTAGCCTTCATATTGTATCTAATTTTTAGAAAAAAGAAAGAAAAGATAGAGTTAGAAAATTTGATTCAGCCATATGATTTGGCTATGCAAAGGTTAGGTCAATTGGATGAAAAATTCTTATGGCAAGCAGGAAAAGTAAAACAATATTATATCGAATTAACGGATATTATAAGAACCTATATAGAGCGTGAATTAAATATTCCAGCATTAGAATCTACAACAGATGAGTTAATGGAAACCATTAAAGATTTTAATAAAATAAAGACACTTGATTTACCAAAAGAAACGGTTAATAATCTTCAAAAATTATTGCGTGAAGCTGATTTAGTGAAGTTTGCTAAGCACAAACCAAATGAAAAAGATATAGAAGGACATCGTGGTGATACGGAAAGTATTATTAATGATTTGCAACCAAAAAATATAGAAGAAGATGACGATGTGGAGTAATTTTGAGTTTACACAGCCACATTTTTTGTGGTTATTACTTATTGTCCCTTTATTGGCAATAAGATATTTATTTGTGCGTAAAAAAGATAGCGCAACGTTGACTTTGTCAAGTACAAGATCTTTCAAGCCAACTATTTTATCTCGTTTAAAACCGCTATTACATATTTTAAGGTTATTGGCAATCTCAGCATTAATAGTTGCATTGGCAAGACCAAGAAATGTATCTGTAAGTTCAAGAGTAAATACAAACAAAGGAATTGATATTGTGATGGCTATTGATGTTTCAGCAAGTATGTTGGCAAAAGATTTAAAGCCAAATCGTTTAGAGGCTTTAAAAGTAGTAGCGATAGATTTTGTAAATAAACGGCCAAATGACAGAATTGGAATTGTAGTATATGCTGGAGAAAGCTTTACACAAACTCCAATTACCAGTGATAAAAGAATTGTGAAGAATACAATTAGAAAGATTAAATGGGGACAAATGGATGGTGGAACAGCCATTGGAATGGGACTTGGCTCTGCAGTAAACAGATTAAAAGACAGTAAGGCAAAAAGTAAAGTAATTATTTTATTAACAGATGGTGTAAATAATACAGGGTTTGTTGATCCAAAAACTGCTACTGAACTCGCTAAAGGACTTGGAATAAAAACCTATACAATTGGAATTGGTACTAATGGAACAGCTCCATTCCCTGTTGCAAAAGACATGAGTGGAAAGCTGATTTTTCAAGATGCAAAAGTTGAAATTGATGAAGAATTGCTAAAATATATTGCTCAAGAAACAGGAGGGAAATATTTTAGAGCAACTGATAATTCTAAGTTAAAGGCAATTTATGCAGAAATTAACAAATTAGAAAAAACAGAAATTGAAGAGTATAAATATTATAATTATGACGAAAAATATCGTTCTTTAGTATTGCTTGCAGGACTATTATTAATGATAGAACTGTTATTGAGATTCACAGTTTATAGAAGTTTTATATAAGAAAAATGTATCAAATAGAGGAACCGACATATTTTATTTACTTAGTAGCAATACCAATATTGTTTATGGCATTTTTGCTTGTTTTTTGGTGGAAAAAAAGAGCACAAAAGAACTTTGCTAAAATTGGACTGTTAGATAAGTTAAGCCCTGAGAAATCAACATTTAAGTACTTTTTAAAAATGACGCTTTTCTTACTTGGTTTAACCTTTTTAATCATTTCCCTTACAAACCCTAAAATGGGAACTAAGTTAGAAACAGTGAAACGTCAAGGTGTAGATATTGTTTTTGCATTAGATGTTTCAAAAAGTATGTTAGCAGAAGACATTGCACCAAACAGATTGGAAAAAGCGAAGCAAATTATCTCTAAGATCATTGATAAATTGGGAAGTGATAGAATTGGAATAATTATTTATGCCGGTAATTCATACCCATTATTGCCAATTACAACGGATCATGGTGCTGCAAAAATGTTCTTACAAAGTGCAAATCCTGATATGGTTTCTAGTCAAGGAACAGCAATAAATGAAGCGATTAAATTGGCGAGTTCTTATTACAATAATGATGAACAAACCAATCGTTTCTTATTCATCATTTCTGATGGTGAAGATCATCAAGAAGATGCTTCAAGTGCCATTGCACAAGCCACAAAAGATGGAATAAAAACATACACCATTGGAGTTGGAACAGAAAAAGGAGGACCAATACCAACAAAGTATAAAGGACAGTTAGAAGGTTATAAAAAAGATAGTAAAGGTGAAGTTGTCATTACTAAATTGAATTCAGAAACCCTTAAGGAGATTGCAGAAGCAGGAAACGGAAAATATATTGTTGGGAATAAGACGCAACAAACAGTAGACTATGTAGAAAATTTATTAGTAAAAGCAGAGAAAAGTGAATTTGAAACAACAAAGTTTTCTGACTATAAAGATCAATTTCAATGGTTTATTGGATTTGCTTTATTGTTCTTAGTGATTGATACTTTGATGCTAGAAAAGAAAACAAAATGGATTCAGAAATTAAATCTATTTACCAAATAATGAAAAAAATAGCATTCATATTACTTTTTTTACCATTGGCAATTTTTGCGCAACAAGATAAAGCTGATAAGGCTGTACTTGAAAAAGAAGCACGAAAATTTGTGCGTGATGGAAATGAATTATACAACCAATTAGAATTTGCGGATGCTGAAGTTGCTTATAAGAAAGCAATAGCTAAAAGTTCAGATTATGAAACTGCTATTTATAATTTAGGAAATGCTTTGTCACAACAAAATAGAGGGAAAGAAGCAATCGAACAATATGTATTAGTTGCTAAAATGTCTAAAGACAAAATGACTATAGCATCTTCTATGCACAATATTGGAAATGCTCATTTTCAAGAGAAAGAGTATCAAAAAGCTGTTGATTCTTACAAGAATTCTTTAAGAGCCAACCCTAAAGATGATGAAACAAGATACAATTTGGCTTTGGCTCAAGAAATGTTGAAAAATCAACAAGAAAATCAAGACGATAAGAAGGACGACAAAGACAATAAGGATAATAAAGATAAGGATCAAGAGAATAAAGATCAGGATAAAAAGGACGATGAAAAAGATGAAGATGAAGAAGAAAAGAAGGACGATAAAAAAGATGAGGATAAAAAAGATTCTAAAGACGATAAAAAAGACGATAAGAAAGAACAGAAGCCTCAACCTGGAAAGTTGTCTCCTCAGCAGATAAAACAATTGCTAGAAGCAATGAATAATGAAGAGAAGAAAACTCAAGAGAAAATGAATGCTAAGAAAGAAAGAGGTAAGAAAGTAAAACAAGAAAAAGATTGGTAAATTTGAAGAATGAGTTTTAAAAAAATCTCCATATTATTTTTTGCGCTTTTTTCAATTGCGACAGTTCTTGCTCAAGAAGTAGAATTAAAAACGACAGTGAGTAAAAATAAGTTGGGAGTCAGCCAACGCTTGCGAATTGAGTTTATGGTAAATAAACAAGGCGCAGATAACTTTGAAGCTCCAGATTTTAAAAATTTTAAAGTTGTTGGAGGACCAAGTTCTTCCATAAATCAATCTTGGGTTAATGGAAAGGCATCTTATTCACAAGCATATATTTATATTATTAAACCTAAAAGAGTTGGAACATTTACAATTCCATCTGCTACTATTGAATACAAAGGAAAAAAAGTAACTTCTAACACAGTAAAAGTAATTGTTGTAAGTGCTTCAGAAGTTCCAGAAAACCCAAATGACCCATCATATATAGCGAGCCAAAACGTTCATTTAACTACCGAGATTTCTAAAGGAAGTCCATATGTTGGTGAAGGAATTTACGTGGTTTATAAACTATATTTTAGTGAAAAAGTTGGCTTGAGTGATTGGAGAATGAATGAGGTTCCACAATACAATGGATTTTGGAATCAAGACATTGAAGTGCCAAAGATAGAGGCTAAAAATGTAGAGTATCAAGGGAAGAAATACCGTTCTATAATTTTAAAGAAAGCATTATTGATTCCTCAAAAATCAGGAAAACTTTCTATAGATCCAATTGATATGGATATTACGGTGAATGTACCAACAGGACGAGGTGATTTTTTTGGAAATGCAATTACACGTAGAGTTAATTATTCTACAGGTTCTTCAAAAAGAAATGTGAATGTAAAGGACTTACCAATTCTTGGAAAACCAGAAAGTTTTACTGGTGCAGTTGGAGAATATGACTTTAGTGTTTCTGCTTCAAAAGATGTCTTGAGAGCCAATGAAACAACTCAAATAAATGTTCAAGTGAGCGGTAAAGGAAACATTAAGTTATTTAAAATTCCGAAGATAATTACACCGAATGAATTAGAGGTGTATACTCCTGAACGAAAAGAAAAAGTTCGTACAAACTCAAAAGGATTATTAGGTAAAATTTCTGATTCTTATACTGTTGTTCCTGAATATAAAGGAAAGTATAAAATTCCAGAAGTTGAGTTTTCTTATTTTGATCCAAATCAAGAAAAGTATATCACTATAACTTCAGAACCTTTGATTATTGATGTTGTTCAAGGAAAATCTCTTCCTAATCAAAATCAAACAGATATTCCTTCAAAACAAACAACAGTTACTGCTACAAATAACTTTAGGTATATTCAGCATAAAACAAGTTTTGAGTCAATGAAGAAACAAGATTTTTTCAAGTCTAATTTATTTTATATGTTGTTGTTATTGCCATTTTTAGCAATTCCGATAGGGATTTTTATTGGGAAGAAAAAAGCCGAAAGAGATAGTGATGTTACAGGAAATAGATTGAGAAAAGCCGATAAATTGGCGCGTAAATATTTATCACAAGCAAAGAAAGAATTAGGGAAAAAAGAAACCTTTTATCTTGCTTTAGAAAAAGCACTACATAATTTTTTAAAAGCACGATTGAATATTGAAACAACAGATATCAGTAAAGAAAGAATTACCGAAATACTACAGCAAAGAAATGTAGATGAAACGACAATAAATGAATTTGTTGAGGTGCTGAATGATTGTGATTTTGCAAGGTATACGCCAACGACCAATGTAATGATGCAAAAAGAGTTTGACAAGGCAAAAAAGGTTATTACTAAAATTGATAAACAAGTATAAATGAAGAAACTCGTACTCATATTATGTGTCTTTTTTACCTCGTTTGGATTCAGCCAAACGGAAGGCGAGTTGTTTTTTCAAGCCAATAATTTATATAAAAACGGAAGTTATACTGAAGCCGAAGAGTTGTATAAAAAGATTGAAGATTTAGGTCAAGAATCTGATGATTTATATTACAATTTAGGAAACACTTATTATAAGTTAAATAAGATTGCTCCTTCAATTTATTATTACGAAAAGGCTTTAAAACTGAATCCTATAAACGAAGATGTAATAACAAATTTAGCCTTTGCAAAGCGTATGAAAATTGATGCAATCGAAGTAATGCCTAAAACTTTTTTGCAAAAATTCTCTGAGAAATATATTTATAAATTGCATTATGATACTTGGGCTTGGATAGCGGTTGTACTATCTTTTATTGGTGCACTATTATTCTTGTTATATCACTTTTCTTATTCTAGCGCAAAGAAATTATTGTATTTCAATACCAGTATTTTAAGTGCTTTATTATTGATTATTAGTGTTGTGTTTGCCTATAAATCATATAACCATGAAAAGAATACCAAGCATGCTATTATATTCAAGCAATCAACAGAGATTAAAAACGCACCAACATTGAATAGTGATACAACCTTTGAATTACACGAAGGCACAAAAGTATTGGTCTTAGATGTCATTGATGATTGGAAAAAAATCAAATTGGCTGACGGTAAAATTGGCTGGATTCTGGCTGATGATTTGAGAGAGATTTAAGAATTTTTTTGAAAATAAGTAGCACTAAAACTTTCTACTCTTCCACTAGTTCTAACAAAAGCATAAGAGAACAGTTTCTTTCCGTCAATTGTATTTGACTCTATCAATTCTTGTCGCTGTTTTTGAGTTAGTGACATGCGCTCAGAAACTCCTGCGTAACTTTTAAAAGGGCTTTCTACATCAAATAATTCTATATGCATCAATGACGCAATAATTTTGAAATAGGCAATTACTGAGGTTTTTAAAAAGTTTTCTTTAGTTGTTATTTCATGAATTCCTCCATCAGAAGTATCACAGTAATAAGGGTCTTTTTTAAGAATATCTCCAATCCTTTTTTTCAATTCTTTAGCCTTTTTAGGAGTTGTGTTTCCTAAATAATCTATAAAACCATTCGTAGTTTTCCCATCATTAGAGAGTTCTTTGAGCCAATTCCACCAATCAGCAGCATTATCAACATATTTACTATCTACTGTTGTTTTCATTGCATCATCAGCACGTAAAATAAAATCGATACAACACAATTTGTGTGGATTAACTTCAGAAATTGCAGAGTCTATTTCAATTCCCATTTTTTCAAACAAGGCAATAATAAAATGTACAGTCCCAAATGGGTATTTTGTTTTATACGAACTGTTTGGCAGGTGAAATCTTGGATTTAATAAATTCGGATTTATCTTATTTGAATTCTTCTCTAGTAGGTTATGATGTTGCTCATTTACTGAAATAATATGCTGATCTATTGTTATCGTATCAGGATTGGTAATAAAAATATCTACAAAACACAATTCAGAATAATCATCACATAAACGTTCGTTGAGCCAAACCGTATCTGCACTATTGGTAAACCCAACAATAGAACAATTCAAGTATTTTTTGAGCAATAAACCGCTCATAATTCCATCTAAATCAGAATTGATTACAATAGGTTTGTTTCGAAGTTTTTCTAGCATTTTTGGTGTTCAAACCAACAATTTAAGCAAATTCTTTTAAAACGATTTCAAAAATTTTCTGAATAACAGTAATATTCACTGAATTTCCAAGTTGCTTCATTGCTATAGTATTTGAATCCGAAAGTTGGTATTCTTCAGGAAATGATTGAAGACGCTTAGACTCATCTATAGTCAATCTACGTTTATATTTCCCGATTATTTGCTGATGATTCATCGCGACAAGAGTAGAGAACTTATCTGGACGCTTAACTCTAACTCCAGAGGGTCTAAACTGGATTAAACATTCAAAAATACTTTCGTAATCTTTTCCTGCTTGCCACTCCATTTTTCGTTGAGTATTCGTGTACCCTTCAAGGTTGTCATGTTTTGCAAGCCAACGATCGATAAACTTCTTATTGCGAGTATATAAATCTATATTTTTCTGAATAAATTTTGCTTTCCATAACGGAAACTCATTTAATAAACCTTGATGCTTAAAATATTCCATCCAAATAGGAAAACCGATAACTTTTAAATCAACACCTTTATAAAATTCATCCCACATTTTTAAAACTTTGAGTTCATGGGGCGTAATTTTACTTTTAATAGAAGCGTCTAAAATTGTATCAATTGAAGCAACATTTTTAGTATATTGTTTTTCTAATTCAGTTTTAATATTTTTGATTTTTTCAGCGTTATTTCCAGCAACATCTTTTCGAACACAGGGGATATAAACTCTGGGTCTTAAGATTGGAATCCCAAATTTATCAGGAGAAATAATCAAAGGTTCGTTAGGAAGGTAATATCCTAATTCGTCAAGATTTTTAATAATGGTCAAATAGGTATTTCCATTATCATGAGAAACCATATTGGCAACATTTTCTAAAAATAAATATTTAGGTTGATGCTTTTCAATGATTTCACATAAATCAAAAAAGAGCGTTCCTCTTGTATCTTCAAAACCGTTTCTAAATCCGCCTTTTGAAAAAGGTTGACACGGAAAACCAGCACATAAAACATCAAATTCTTCAGGAATTGCATTTTTTGTTTCAGTCTTTGTAATATCTCCATAAGGAAGTGCTCCAAAGTTATTTTCATACGTTTTTTGAGCCTTTGCATCCCATTCTGATGTAAACACACACTTTCCTCCTAAGTTTTGAAGAGCAATGTGAAAACCACCAATTCCAGCAAACAAATCAATGAAAGTAAAGGTGTGATTTTCTGGTGAAGGAAAAGGAATGTTTTTTTTATCGGCCATAAAATGTATCATCAACAATGATTTTGCTAAAGTAATTTATTTTTAAGAAAGTCTTACTATTTTTGCACCATGACTATTTTTGATTTATTAGACTTTATTGGGACTTCTGTTTTTGCTATTTCTGGTGCTTTAGCAGCAATGAGAAGAAAATTTGACTCGTTTGGAGTTTTAATCTTAGCAGCAGTTACCGCAATTGGAGGCGGTAGTTTACGTGATGTTTTAATAGGAAATACTCCTGTTGGTTGGATGGTGCATTGGGAGTATTTAATTATCATTATTTGCTCAACACTTATTGCAGCTCTATTCAGAAAAAGATTAGCCTATTTTAGAAAAACCATGTTTTTGTTTGATGCGATTGGTTTAGGAATTTTTACAATTATTGGTTTTGAAACAGGGATGGCAGTAAATTTACATCCAATTATTTGTGTGATACTAGGAACATTAAGCGCCTCTTTTGGGGGTGTTTTAAGAGATGTTTTATGTAATGAAGTGCCTTTGATTTTTCATAAAGAAGTCTATGCATCACTAAGTATTATTGGAGCAATTGTATTTTATGGATTACTACAAACACCTTTAGACATTAATATTAATTATGTGATTACAAGTGCTTTGGTAGTTGTTTTAAGAATACTAGCCGTAAAATATGAATGGGTTTTACCCAAAATTTATAGAGAGTTGTAATTATTCTGTATCCTCTTCAACGTTTAAGAAGTCAGGAAATATCATAGGAGCCAAACCTTTCAAGGGTTCATATAAGACTGAGTCTTCAGTATTCTCTTTATTCACAAACGGTATTGTGCTATTTAGTTTATCAAAAACGATTAAAAGAACACTCAAAATCAACCCAATCTTTACTGCTCCAAAAACGCCTCCAAGCAGTTTGTTTAGAATTCCGAGTGCTGCAAAATTCGCGATTTTAGTAAACAACTTTCCTAATAAAGAAATAACGATCACAATCACAATAAATGTTACAGCAAAGGCAACAATTGATATATATCTTTCGTCCCAATCAACACTGTCTTTCAAAAAATCTCCAATAAAATAAGAAAAGTGAATAGCGCCATACACACCAACGATTAAAGATAAAAGTGATGCTAGTTCTACAAAGAGACCTTTTAATAAACCTCTAATAAAACCAAATAATAAAAGTGCTGTTAGAATGATGTCAAATGTGTTCATGAAAATAGATTTTTGGTAAATATAAAAAATACCAAGAAACAATTCAACAAATAAAGATTACACTATCTTTACGGTTATGATTGGAGATCAAAATTTAAAAGAAAATTGGGAGCAAGTTGTTAGTATTATTTCAGAGAAGTTTGCCGATGGCGATCGACTTGATCTAGATGCAATAATTTATTTAATAGGTGTTCAGGAGCTTGGAGTAGGCGCTAAAAAGTTCAAGAAAGATGAGAAATTGAATTTAATGCATATTGCTATTTGTAGGTTGTTGGAGCCTTATGGATATTATGAATTTGATTTTTTTGATGATGACGGTTGGCCACATTATAAAACCAAAGAAGAATTACCAACATTAAAACCAGGCGAACAGTCTATTTTAATGAAAGAATCTATTGTACAGTACTTTAAGGAGAAAGAGTTGATTTAAGTAACATTCACTTTTCTCACCAACTTTGCCAAAATACTTGGAAAAAAACGTTTTAAATACACACTTCCAGTTTCTTTAAAACCACCAATTACAACTTCCTTTTTACGTTTTTTAATTGCACGTATCATTCTTTTTGAAAAGACATCTGCAGGAATTCCGTTTTTAGTTGCTGTATCCATCGAGTTTTGTTTCGTCCCATTTCCAGTAAGTGCATTCATAGAAACGTTTGTCTGTACATATCCAGGACAAACTAGAGTTACATCAATATTGTGCTTGTGAATTTCTGCCCTTAGGCTATCAAAAAAGCCATGTAGCGCATGTTTTGAGGCAGAATAAGAAGAACGCAAAGGTGTTGCGACTTTACCAACAACACTTGTAGTAATTACATAATGTCCAGAATTATTGCTAATAAAATGCGGTAAAAGGGCTTTGGATAAAGCAACAGTTCCAGTGTAATTGATATCCATTATTAGTTTGTCAACTTCGATAGTTGTATCAATTGCAAGAGAGCGTTGGCTTATACCTCCATTATTTACGAGAATGTCAATTTTGCCAAAAAAAGATATTGCTTCGGAAACAGTTTTATCAAATTTTGAGTAGTCTTCAAGATCCAGTGGTAAGATTTTTATAGTTTCAGGATTTTCACATAAAGTCTTCACTTCATTTAAAGTTGATTCATTTCGTGACGAAAGGATTAATTTGGTGTCTAATTTAGAAAGTGCTATTGCAAGCGATTTACCAATTCCAGATGAAGCGCCAGTAATCCAAATTATTTTGTTTTTAAGATTCATAAATAAACTAATTTTTAGCAAAATAATCAATTATAGCGTACTTTTGATTTAATTGTTGAAATGAAAATTATAAAGAGATAAACAAATGAAAAAAATAGTATTAGTTGCCTTGTTAATACTGTCATTTACGGTAAAATCACAAGACACTATCCGAGTAAAAATGACGCCAAATGAAGGTTACAAATGGTTGATGTTGTATAAGATAAATGGTGCAAAGCAACAGTATATTTCAAAAGCAACAATTGAAAATAACGAGTTTAAATTACCTGTTTCAAAAGGAAACGCAACAGGAATGTATCGTTTGTATTACGATATGGAGAATGGTGGGTATTTTGATTTTATCTACAATCAAGAGTCAATTTCTGTAAGTTTTAATCCAAACTTACCTGAGCAAACTGCTGAGTTCAAAAAATCAGAAGAAAATAAACTATTACAATCTTATTTCAATTCAATTCTTAAAAAACAAGCGAAAATTGATTCGGTTCAAATAGCATATTTTGACGCTGTAGATAAAAAACCATTGCAAAAAATGTATGTAGACGGGCTAAAGGAATTGAATAGTATGCAGGAATATTTCGAAAATAAAACTGAAGGAAAATTTGCAAATTATATTATAAAAGCAACCAAGAAGTACAACAATCCTAAAATAGTAGAAACAGTTGAAAGTTATTTAAAAACGTTGAAAACACACTTTTTTGATACAATAGATTTTTCAAACAAAGTCTTATTGAACTCTTCAATATTTGTTGATAAAGTTATAGAATACGTGTTTTATATCAACAGTTCTGAAGATCGAAAAACCGAGAAGAAACTAAGAGAAAGATCTATAAATGACGCAATGTCTATAATTGGTGAGAATAATGAAGTGAAGGCAGAAATTTTAAGTTCGTTAATTTATGCTTATGCAGGTCAAGAAGAATTAGGAGCGGTAGATTTTCTTAAAAATGGGTATTACAATCAACTACCAGAAGAACTTAAAGATGCTAAATTTATTTCAAATATTGATCGAATGTTAAGTGTTGCACTTGGAAGAGTTGCGCCAGAAATAACTTGGGCGAAAGATGGTAAAACAAAGAAATTATCAGAACATGAAGGTGTCGAAAATTATATAATTACTTTTTGGAGTACAACATGTTCTCACTGTTTAGAAGAAATTCCTGATTTGTATAAAGTCACTAAAGACAATGAGAATTTAAAGGTAATTGCTGTTGCTTTAGAAGTAGATAAGTTTGGGTTTGAGT
Source organism: uncultured Lutibacter sp. (assembly GCA_963933045.1). GTDB lineage: Bacteria > Bacteroidota > Bacteroidia > Flavobacteriales > Flavobacteriaceae > Urechidicola. The sequence continues at coordinate 64,904 of CAWVTS010000001.1, forward strand.
ACCATACAGAAAAGATGGACAAATGGATACATATTCTTGGATTGAATAAGTGGAAAAATGAAATAGCAAAAAGGTATGAAGTTAACGTTACGCCAAGTTATTTTGTGTTAGACAAAGATAAAAAAATCATTGCTAAACCAGAAGAATTAGCAGAATTATTAGAATTGTTGAGTAAGGAGTAAAGAATCTTAGAAATATAGAAAAGCATCTTCTAAATGCTCAATTTTTGTTTCTTTTTCAGTTTTTATAATCGCAATAATATCAAACCGAACATCTACATTTAAATCTTTAGAAATTACATATTCATTGATTGCAGATACCGATAATTGTATTTTCTTCGGATTCACAAAATCTTGTGGATTACCAAAATAATCACTCGAACGGGTTTTGACTTCTACAACAGCAAGCGTATTTTCTTTTTGAGCAATAATGTCAATTTCAGCCTTTTGAAAACGCCAGTTTTTATCAAGAATAGTGTAGCCTTTTTCTACCAAATAATCAATAGCAAGTTGCTCTCCTTTTTTGCCAAGCTCGTTGTGTTGTGCCATTTTTATTCTTTAAAATTCACACAAGATTTAGTGCTATTAATAGTAAGTTCGACAGTTCGACCTAAAATTAATGCTCTATTGTCTGATTCATGGCCAGCAGGAAACTTAAAAATAATAGGAATGTTATCTGGAATAACATCTAAAATTAATTGCTCAATTGAAGCGCCCCAAGAAGTTGTATTTTTTTTGATACTCGTCATATTGCCTACAATAATTCCATGTACGTTTTCAAAATAACCTGCACGTTTTAAACTTTGAAGCATTCTGTCAATACTGTATTTATATTCGCCTATTTCTTCAATAAATAAAATTTTCCCATCAGTTGATAATTGACTTTTTGAACCCAACATCGATGCTAAAATTGAAAGATTCCCTCCAATCAATTGCCCTTCAGTAGTACCATTTCTATTATATATCGATGTTGGAATAGAGTACTCTAAACTTTCACCAAACAATGCTTTTTTAAATGACTTTATGGTCTCTGGAATATCTTCAGGAATATCTTGTAGACTAGTTCCCATCATCGCGTGTATAGTCTCAATTCCCATATTATGAATATGATTATGAAATGCGGTAATATCAGAATAGCCAATAATCCATTTTGGGTTTTTTTGAAATTGGGTGTAATCTAATTTATCTAAGATTCTAACACTTCCATATCCACCACGAGCAGACCAAATCGCTTTAATGTTCTCGTTGTCTAATGCTTTTTGAAAATCATAAGAACGCTCCTTATCAGTGCCTGAAAAATGGTTTTCTTGGTTGAATGTATGTTCTCCTAAAACAACTTTTAATCCCCAACTTTCAACTAAGGTTTTCGCTTTTTTAATAGTTTCTTTTTTATTTTTCAAAATTCCTGCAGGAGCAAGAATTAGGATAGTATCACCTTTTTTTAAGTAGGATGGCTGTATGAGTTGCTTTGATATTTTTTTTTGCTGATGTATAGAATCTACTTGACTAAAAGCAGTCACGGATAGTAAGAAAAAAGAAATAAAAATTGAAAATTTTGACATTTTTTAACTTGTTTTTTGTAAAAATACACTTTTCTAACTAAAGAAAAATAGGTAGTATTCTTGACATCAATTAAGGAATGAGTATTTTTGTTTTTTAATAATTTAAAATTCCATTTTTTTGAGCAGATATACTATTACAGCAGCCTTGCCTTATACAAACGGACCAGTTCATATTGGTCATTTGGCAGGAGTTTATGTTCCAGCAGATATTTATGCACGTTTTTTACGCCTTAAAGGTCAAGATGTAGCCTTTGTTTGTGGTTCAGACGAGCATGGAGTTCCGATTACCATAAAAGCAAAAAAAGAAGGAGTTACACCACAAGAAGTTGTGGACAAATACCATGTAATTATTAAAAAATCTTTTGAAGACTTTGGAATTTCGTTTGATAACTATTCACGAACATCTGCAAAGATTCATCACGATACAGCCTCAGATTTTTTTAAGAAATTATATGATAACGATCAATTTATTGAAGAGGTTTCAGAGCAATTGTATGATAAAGAAGCGAATCAGTTTTTAGCAGATAGATTTGTTGTTGGTACCTGTCCAAAATGTGGGAATGATGAGAGTTACGGAGATCAATGTGAGAATTGCGGAACAAGTCACAATGCAACAGACTTAATCAATCCAAAGTCTGCAATTACTGGAAATGTGCCAACTACAAAACAAACAAAACATTGGTTTTTACCTTTAGATAAATACGAGTCTTGGTTGAGAGAGTGGATCGTTGTAGGTCACAAAAATGATTGGAAGGCAAACGTATTAGGTCAAGTTAAATCCTGGTTAGATGATGGTTTAAGACCAAGAGCAGTTACTCGTGATTTAGATTGGGGAATTCCTGTTCCTGTAAAAGATGCAGAAGGAAAAGTGTTATACGTTTGGTTTGATGCACCTATAGGTTATATCTCTGCAACCAAAGAGTGGGCAGAAAGAGAAGGGAAAAACTGGGAGGATTATTGGAAGAAAGAAGACACGAAATTAGTTCACTTTATTGGAAAGGATAACATAGTTTTTCACTGTATTATTTTTCCAGCGATGTTAAAAGCTGAAGGGAGTTATATTTTACCTGAAAATGTTCCAGCAAATGAGTTTTTAAATTTAGAAGGAAATAAAATTTCTACTTCAAGAAATTGGGCAGTTTGGTTGCATGAATACTTACAAGATTTCCCTGACAAGCAAGATGTATTGCGTTATGCTTTAACAGCAAATGCACCAGAAACTAAAGATAATGATTTCACTTGGAAAGATTTTCAGATAAGAAA
>CAWVTS010000002.1:0-62006 GCA_963933045.1 uncultured Lutibacter sp.
GCTAGTTTTTTTAATGTTTTATTTGGGTTCAAAATTAAATCTTCGTATTTAATTTTGGCAATTTTATGACCTCTTCTTTTTAAAAAGTAAACAGTTATGATACACAATGCGTTTACTCCAAAGTAGTAAATGTTAGATTTAAAAAAACCTTTGGTAGGTTGCTCAATGTCTTTTTTATTAAAAGACTTAACTACTTTTACCGGGTCTTTTTTTAAATAAATATATTTTATTTCAACATCTTTTCTCTCTAGCCTTGAAAGGTTTAATGCCCTGAGTGGATATTTTGAAGATTCTATAATTATTTTATCTGTGGTGTTAGCAAAAATTGAATCATATAAATTATTTAATAAGGTTTTATAATTTTTATCGCATTTTCCAAAAACACTTTTAAAAACCGCAGAATGATATTCATTACTGTCCATTAATTGATTTTGATCAAAAAAACTCAAAAAAATATTTTCATTTCTAATTTCAAAATCTTCTCTTATTTTTTTCCAAAATAAAAAAGTTTTATCCTTTATATTTCTTTTTGGAGGAATGCCATTTCTCTTAAAAAACCTATTGATTTCACCTAAACTTAAGGATTCGCTTGTATTCCCTAGAACAATATCTAACATAGTTGTTCCGCTTCTTCCAGCCCCAATTATATATATTAATGTTTTTTTCAATTAACCTTAATTATTTATTTTACCTACTAAAAACCAGGGGTTTAATAGATTTTCTTTATTATATAAAAGAGATTGGTTTGTTGCTTGTGAAATAACATTAATTCCGGAAGCGTTACATATTGCCTGTCCTGCAGCGGTATCCCATTCCATTGTGGGGGCAAATCTTGGGTACACATCCGCATCCCCTTCTGCAATCAAACAAAACTTTAAAGAACTTCCTTTTGATACAATTTCTACCTCTTTCCCTTTACTTCTTATGTTTTCAACATAATCTAGGGTTTCTTGACTCATGTGAGATCTACTTCCAACAACTTCAATTTTATTAGATGTATTGTTTTTAGGCTCAAGTAATTTTGCTTTTTCAACAATATCGTCTATGGTTTCATCATGAGAATTTAAAACGGCCTTGTAACTTTTATTAGCATCTACATCGGCATAATAAATTGTTTTTATTACCGGAACATATATTACACCTAATATAGGTGTTCCCTTTCTAACAAGAGCAATATTAACCGTAAACTCTCCATTTCTTTTAATAAATTCCTTAGTCCCATCTACTGGATCTACTATCCAACATTCTTCCCAATTCTTTCTAACAGAATACGATGTTTGTTTATTTTCTTCACTTATTACTGGAATTTTTGTAGGAATTAAAAATGTATTGATAATATCATTTGCCGTTTTATCTGCAATTGTTAAAGGGGAGTTATCTTCTTTGAATTCTACTTTGAAATCATCGGTCCCGTAAACTTCCATTATCGCTTTCCCAGCTCTTAACGATGCTTCAATAGCAATTTTTAAATTATCTTTTAACATACCAGTTGTATAGTTTTTTTATTCCTTCTTCTAATTCTATTGTGTGTTTCCATCCTAGTTTATTTAGTTTTGAAACATCTGTGAGTTTACGCATTGTTCCGTCTGGCTTATCAGAATTAAAAACCAAATCACCTTTAAAACCAATAATTCCTTTTATTATTTCTGCTAATTGTTTTATTGAAATTTCTTTACCAGAACCAATGTTTATGTGCGTATTTCTTATTTCTTTTAAGTCTGATGAATGCGTGTCTGAAAAATCTCTATTTTCCATAATGAATACACAGGCATCCGCCATGTCTTTGGACCACAGAAACTCTCTTTTTGGGTTTCCTGACCCCCAAATTTCAACACTTTTCTTAGAAACTCCAAATGATTCTAAATATACTTTAGCCTCCTCTATAGTGTCAAAATTTGTGTCCTTTAAAACCTCAGCTGCATTATTCTCATCTAGTAATTTTGCCAAATATACTTTTCTAATAAGAGCAGGCAACACATGAGATTTTTCTAGGTCAAAATTATCATTTGGACCATATAAATTTGTAGGCATTACTGAAATAAAATTTGTGTTGTATTGCAAATTATAACTTTCACACATTTTGATTCCAGCAATTTTAGCAATTGCATAAGGTTCATTTGTATATTCAAGAGTATCTGTCAATAAAGACACTTCTTTCATAGGTTGCTGAGCATTTTTTGGATAGATACATGTGCTTCCTAAAAAAAGTAATTTTTTTACTTTATGAACATAACTTTGATGAATGACATTGTTCTGAATCATCATGTTCTCATAAATAAAATCTGCACGATATATATTGTTTGCAACTATACCTCCAACTTTTGCTGCAGCCAAAATGACATATTCTGGTTTCTCAGTTTCAAAAAAATGGGCAACGGCAACTTGATTGGTCAAATCAAGTTCTTTGTGAGTTTTTGTAATAATATTTGTATAGCCTTTAGTATCTAAATTTTCTAATATAGCACTACCTACAAGACCTCTATGGCCTGCTATGTATATTTTAGACGTTTTGTCCATAACAATTTTTTCTTATTCAAAGTAGTTTTTTACTCCATACCCTCCATCTAAAAGATATTGTTGCTTTTCCATCAACTTTATATCGCTTGACATCATATCTTCTATTAATGCTGGTAAATCATATTCTGGAACCCAGCCTAACTTTTCTCTTGCTTTAGTAGCATCTCCAATCAATAATTCAACTTCTGTTGGTCTAAAGTATTTTTCATCAACAGCAACAATCTCTTTACCAACTTCTAATTGATAGTTTGGATTGTTACAGGCCTTTACATACCCTTTTTCTTTTGCTTCCTCTCCTATAAACTCTAACTCTATTCCTACATGTGCAAAACTCATTCTAACAAAATCTCTTACTGAAGTAGTTTTATTAGTTGCAATTACCCAATCTTCTGCTTCATCAGCTTGAAGAATCATCCACATCATTCTTACATAATCTTTAGCGTGTCCCCAATCTCTTTTAGCATCAAGATTACCAAGATAAATTTTATCTTGCATTCCCATTGCTATTCTTGAAGTTGCTCTAGTAATCTTACGCGTTACGAATGTTTCTCCTCTTACTGGAGACTCATGATTAAATAATATCCCATTACAAGCAAATATTCCATATGCTTCACGATAATTTACAGTAATCCAATAAGCATACATTTTTGCAACAGCATATGGGCTTCTTGGATAAAATGGAGTTGTCTCTGTTTGTGGAACTTCTTGCACTTTGCCATATAATTCTGAAGTAGAAGCTTGATAAATTCTTGTTTTTTTCTCTAAACCCAATGATCTAATCGCCTCTAATACTCTAAGGACACCTATCCCATCTATATTTGCTGTATATTCTGGCATATCAAACGAGACATGAACATGGCTCATTGCTGCTAAATTATAAATTTCGTCTGGTTGAATTTCTTGTATTATCCTTATTAGATTGCTACTGTCAGCTAAATCACCATAATGAAGAAATAAATTTTGGTTATCAATATGTGGATCTTGATAAAGGTGGTCAATTCTTTCTGTATTTAATGATGATGATCGACGTTTCAATCCGTGAACAGTATATCCTTTTTTTAGTAAAAACTCACATAGATAAGCCCCGTCTTGACCAGTAACTCCAGTAATAAATGCAATTTTTGACATAAAATTTATTCTATTTCTTTCCGTATTCCGTAAGATAATTATTTATTGGTTTCAAAAGAGCATAAAGAAATACCAAAATTCCAAATATAACAGGGAGTTTAAAAGTCTTTGAACTTAAAAAATCATATCTATTTTTTCCTCTTGGATTAAATGAGGTAATAATATTTACGATATTTTCGCTTGTTTCTTTTTTTAATTCAATTTCTATTAAATTGTTTTTTAGACTTTTAGATACTTCGAAAAATTTGATATCATTATTGTTTTGGCTATCATCTTTGGAAAAATCAATATAGGTGCTGGTGCTTGTTGAATTTTTTTGATTTTCAACTTCAAGTAAGGTAACCCTTTTATATAATGATCTTAAAGAGTCTAATTCTACTATTGACTCTACTGTAGCAATTGAATCTAACCTCAAGTTTTGCTGACGAATTTTTTTGACTCTAGCTAAATGTTTGTTTTTTTCAATTTCACTAATTATTGGCTCTTCAAGTGACTTTAAATTTGAATCATATGACTCTATTCTATATATATAAAACTCTGAATCATATTTAGATGTTCCAAAACCCTTAAAATCTTTAAATGTGAAATGCTTGTGCACTAATGAATCTGTTTTTTTTAAGAATGAATTAAATGCTAATATTTGCTCCTTTTCAGATTCATATGGTGTTAAAGAAAAACTATGCAAATTTCTTGCCGAAGAGTTAGAAATATTAAATTTTTTAGCTAAGGCTAATGTGTCTACATTAATAATTAATGTGTTATAATATTCTTGGAATTCAAAAATTTGATCAATTGAATTATAGTTTGGCTGTATAATCATATCATATGAATATCTTTTAGGCGTTGTGGAATCTAATAAAATTCCAAGAGAAGCCCCAATAACTAAAGCAATAACAACCTTTAAAATATGTTGCTTTATAAAAATTAAAATGATAATGAAAAAATTAAAAAACCATTTAATTATTTGTCCTAAAAAATTGAAAAAATTTGAAAAACCCTTTCCTATTAAAGAAAATAATTTTATTATATCAATTTCATCGTTAGTAATAACTTTATCCTTTTTTATCTTTTTATCACTCATAATTTATTTGTTTTTTATGCAAAAATATTACATTTATAATATTTGTTCTAATATTTTTTGTGTTATTATGTATGTTGGCCTCACTCCAGTTGTCCCTAAACCTCCTGAAGCAAGAGTACTCCCTGTTTCTAAAGGGTTATCTGAAGCGTAATATGCGTATCTTACTTTCACATCTTTTGAGATGTTTCCTCTAATTTTAGATGCTGCTTGTATTGCTTTTTGATAATGTGCACCTTCCATTTCTAAACCGATTACTTTCCAAGTAGAATCATGGAAAAACTCAAGTATGTCTTTATTTTGAAGTGATGTTCCAAGTACAGAAACCATTCCTCCTTCAAAAACTCCAACTCCCATTCCTTCTAGGTCTTCTTTTTTCAACTCATTCTCAAATGGATAATTATCAGCAGTACCCTCAAATATATGTGAAGAAGGAATCATAATATCTCCTTTTCCCCCTTCTAAAATCCCAGCTTTCCCCATTATCGAAATAGATTCAACATTTAAATGATGAATTTTATCATTAGTACAATAATATGGTTTCAGAAGTTCATCCATTGTCTCATAGGCTTGTTCACCAAATGCATAATCCATTACAATAATTACAGGACTATTTTCCCCTTTAGAATTATTATTAAATCTGGTTTTAGTGAAATCAATTTTATCTGTATCGATAATTTGAACGTTTATATTTGTTCCGGATTTATCTTCTAGATAATGTAGCCCCTTTTTTGAAGCGTCAATTTTTACTTTTTTACGTAAATCAGCGTTTTTGTTTTCACTAAGTAATTCAAAAAGAGCTATAGCATCGTTCTCTTTTACATATTCTTTTAAGACTTGTGGAGCATAAATTGAATTCATTACACTGTGCATATTTGCACTGATAATGTGAACGGGTCTAGTAAGTAAATTTTCTTTATCAAGCACTTGTTTAATATCATTTGCCCAGATTTCTCCGTAGACATGGTGCCCAATACTTTCCCTTAAAAGAGCCGTAAAAGCTATTTCTCGCTTTTCATTATTATAAACTTCATTAATCGCTAGTTTACCTAACCAATATATTAATTGAAAAAATCTGTCAGGATTACTATCTGTAGAAAAATCATTATAAATGTCAGAGACTTCATTAAAGGTCCTGCCTAAAATATTTCCAATATGTACTAAAGTAACTTCACGTTCTTCTTGTGATAATTTTTTATTACTTAAAACTATTTCTTCAAGTAATATCCATTCACGAATCATTTTCCCCTCATCATTTACCACAACACGATTCATAATCTTGTGTGATTCTATAAATAAAAACGTTAGGTGCGTTAGAATATCATATATTTCTGAGCGACCACGAGTCACTTCAATATTCATTTGATCTTTATCGATTCTATAACAATTTCTACGCCTTTTAGGTGGAATGATTACTTCAAACTTTGATTTTGAATACCCTTCATCTGCAGTTAAATTAATAAATCTACATTCTTCAATCCCTATTGGAAGTCTTTCGATAACATAAGTTAAACCGCTTAACTCAACCTTCTCTTCTGCAATAGAGCCATAAATTTCAGGACGTAAAGACAATAAAGACTCTCGAAGTGTCTCTCCTGATACACCCATTGGTTTATAAAAACCCCTACTGAACAAGTGACGCATCGATATATACAATTTTTCAATTGCAGCTGATGATTCTTGAGATCTTGTTCTTCTTTTTAGTTTTTTCATAGGCTAATATAGCTTGCAAAGATACGTTTTATTCATTAATTATTCTAATTCAAAAGACTTGAGTATTTCTTTTCGTCTTTTAAAATCATTGCTGATTCTTTTATAGCATTATCAAAGTTTAATTTTTGTTGATACTCACCTTCTTTAAAATGGTATAAACTCACAATCTTAGAGGTTAATTTTTCTAAAATTTCTATTTTATTTATATCAATAGATTTTAATTTTTCAGCGTGTAATTCCTTTAATAAATTTAGTGATTCTGATTTAATATCTAAATTTTCTTCCTTAATAGATGCTAATATTTTTTTTAATTCTATTTCAGATTTTAATTCAAATTTATCAGTGTTATTTTTTAAAAATTCTTTTAAATATAGGTACTCTTTATCGTCTAATTGAAATGTGTTTGCATCAACAACTGACGGATTTTTATAATAGTAAGCGGCAGCATAGTCAATAAAGGCATCAGAAGATAGAAGTCTCATTGTTGCTGCTGTTTTTTTAGGTTTTCCAATAATTACATCTGGAGTTACTCCCCCTCCATCATAAACTTCTCTTCCTTTTTGAGTGGTGAATTTATGTACCTTTCCGTTTGAAAATTTCGGTACTATTCCTGTTTCTGAATCTCTATTTGAATAATCTAACTCTTGAATACAACGACCACTTGGCGTATAATATTTAGAAATAGTTAGTTTTAATTGAGTTCCGTAAGATAATTTTCTACTTCGCTGAACTAATCCCTTTCCAAATGAGCGCTCTCCAACAATGACTGCTCTGTCATAATCTTGTAGTGCTCCTGCTAAAATCTCTGATGCAGAGGCAGAACGATCGTCAATAAGAATTGAAATGGGAATTTCAGTGTCCAATGGAGCTCTTCTAGTTTTATATGTATTGCTAAACTTCTCTAATTTTGCACGTGTAGTAACAACAACTTTGTTTTTTGGAATAAAGAAATTAACAATATTTACAGCCTCACCAAGTAAACCCCCAGGGTTATGTCTCACATCTATAATTAATTTTTTCATCCCTTGAGATTTCAAATCTTCAAAAGCACTTTTCACTTCAGATGATGCTTTTTTATTAAACTTGATAAAAGAAATATAGCCCACTTCATCATCAATCATTTTATAAAATGGTACTGGGTTTATTTCAATTGTTTCTCTGGTTATATTAAAATCTAGCTCTTGATTTTGTCTTTTAACTTTAATTTTGAGGCTAGTATTTGGCAAGCCTTTTAGCATGGCTCTGACAATTTCTTCAGTTTGATCTTTTAAAATTGTATTGTCAATTTTAAAAATTTCATCCCCAACCTTTAACCCTGATTTATGTGCCGGATACTCTTTAAAAATTTCTCTGATTTTTAAATTCCCTTTCTTATATACAATTGATGCGCCAATACCTCCATACCTTCCTTCTGCACTAATTTTTGCATTTTCAACACCTTGTTCATCATAAAAACGGGTATATGGATCTAAATTTTGAAGCACGTTATTTATGGCTCTCTCTGTAACTTCTGCAGGATTTATTTCATCAATATAATAAAGGTTTAACTCTTTAAATAAGGTTGTGTAAATTTCAATTTGCTTAGCTATTTCAAAAAAATTTGATTTATAAGAAAAAGAAATTAGTATTGCCAATACAAGCAATACTAATGAAACTTTACTTTTTATGAGTTTTTCCATAGATTAGTTTCAAATTAAAATCAAATATAGTTTTTTAAAAAATTATTTAACGCCACTCCTAAACTTTCTTTCCAATTTGGAATTTTAATTTGAAAAGTTTCTTTGATTTTAGTAGTGTCTAGAACGCTATATATTGGTCTTTTTACAGGCGTTGGATATTCTTTAGTTAAAATTGGTTTTAAACTAATTTCTATATCGCTTTGTTTAAAAATTTCTTTAGCAAAGTCATACCAAGTAATACTTCCCTCGTTTGAATAATGATAAACTCCATGCTCTTTAGAACCTTCATTGATTATTTTTAGAACCACATTTGCTAAATCTATAGCATATGTTGGTGTCCCAATTTGATCATTTACAATTTCTAAATTTTTTCTTTCTTTAGAAAGTCTTAACATCGTTTTCATAAAATTATTTCCGAACTCTGAATATAACCAGGAAGTTCTTATAATAAAATGTTCTTTCAAAATCAATTGTATTTCTTTCTCCCCCTGTAATTTAGAAGCTCCATAAACACTTTTAGGATTTGAAATATCTAATTCTTTATATGGTTGATTATTAGTTCCATCAAACACAAAATCAGTTGAAATATGAATTAATACTGTTTGGTTTTCTTTACAGACTTGCGCTAATTTTTTAACTGCAATTGAATTAATTTCAAAAGCTAATTTAGAATTTGATTCCGCTTTGTCAACGGCTGTATATGCAGCGCTATTGATGCAGTAATCAATTGAATTATCTGCAAAAAAAGAATTAAGCTCTGCTTTTGAAGTAATATTTAATTCTGTTGAGTTTTTAAATACAAACTTTTTGTCTTCAACGTTTTTAACAACTTGCTTGATACACGTCGCTAATTGACCATCGCCTCCTGTAACTAAAACAGTTTTCATAATAAGCAATTTTCGAAAATTGGTAGTGTTAAATCTTTATCAGAAATTATAAATTCACTCTCATCTAATTTCCAATCAATTTGAAGTGTTTTATCGTTATAAATAATTCCTCCTTCAAATTCTTTATTATAGTAATTATCACACTTATAAAAAAAAGTTGCAGATTCACTCAACACAATAAAACCATGAGCAAAACCTCTTGGAATAAATAATTGTCTCTTGTTTTCTGATGATAATTCAATAGAGAAATGCTGACCGTAAGTTGAAGAGCCTTCTCTAATATCAACCAAAACATCTAACACTTTTCCATGAAGAACGCGGACTAATTTTGCTTGTCCATATTCACCTCTTTGATAATGTAAACCTCTCAAAACTCCTCTTGTAGAGCAGGATTCATTATCTTGAACAAAATCAACTTTTTGGTCGGTGTGTTTTAAAAAATCCGAAGTATTAAACGATTCGTAAAAATAACCGCGTTTATCTTCAAAAACTCTAGGTTCAATAATAAAACATCCTTTTAATTTTGTTTCTGTCACCTTCATTCTATTCCCCTATAATACTTAATAAATGTTTTCCATAACCACTTTTAATCAATGGTTCTGCTAATCTTTTTAATTGAACATCAGTAATATAACCCATTTTATAGGCTACTTCCTCTATCGCTCCAATTTTCAATCCTTGGCGCTCTTCAATCACTTGAACAAATTGAGATGCTTGCATTAGAGAGTTAAATGTTCCTGTATCTAACCAAGCGGTTCCTTTATCTAAAACACTTACTTTTAGATTTTTTCGTTTTAGATATTCTCTATTTATATCTGTTATTTCTAGTTCTCCTCTATGGCTGGGCTCAATATTTTCTGCTATTTCAACGACTGAATTATCATAGAAATAAATTCCAGGAACAGCATAATTTGATTTCGGCTTTTTAGGCTTCTCTTCAATTGATATTGCTTTCCCATTTTCATCAAAATCTACAACTCCATATCTTTCAGGATCTTGAACGTGATATGCATAAATAATCCCACCTTCAGGATCGTTATTTTCTTGAAGTAATTCTTCTAAACCTGTACCGTAAAAAATATTATCCCCTAAAATCAACGCTACTTTTCCGCTTCCTATAAAACCTTTACCAATAATAAATGCTTCGGCTAGACCTTTTGGATCTTCTTGAATAGCGTATTGAAATTCGCAACCGAATTTTTTACCATCTCCTAATAATTTTTCAAATAATGGTAAATCATGAGGTGTAGAAATAATTAATATTTCTCGAATCCCAGCACTCATTAATGTTGAAAGCGGATAATATATCATGGGCTTATCGTAAACAGGCATTAATTGTTTACTTACGGCCAATGTTAATGGATGTAATCTTGTTCCTGATCCTCCTGCAAGTATTATTCCCTTCATTAATTATTATATTTTTTTAAATACCAACGTATTGTTTTTTCAATTCCAGACTCAAAATTTTCTTCTGCTTTCCAATCCAATTCGTTTTCTATTTTAGAAGCATTAATTGCATATCTAAAGTCATGTCCAGGTCTATCGGTCACAAAAGAGATTTGATCTTTATAGGACTTTGGTTTTGGTTTAATTTTATCTAATATTTCACAAATTGTTCTTGCAATATAAAGATTATTTCTCTCATTCTTTCCTCCAACGTTATAGGTTTCAGAAGTTCTCCCTTTTTTATAAACTAATTCTATTCCCTTACAATGATCTAAAACATATAACCAATCTCTAATGTTTTTCCCATCTCCATATATTGGAATATTTTCTCCTGAAATCGCTTTTCTAATAATTGTTGGAATCAACTTCTCATCATGCTGCTTTGGCCCATAATTATTAGAGCAGTTGGTTGTTATGACTTCCATTCCATAAGTGTGAAAATAACTTCTTACAATAAAATCTGAAGAAGCTTTTGATGCACTGTAAGGGCTATTTGGCGCGTATGGTGTGGTTTCTGTAAATAAACCTTCTTCACCTAAAGTCCCAAAAACCTCATCTGTAGAAATATGATGAAATCTACATCCTTTATATTCTTCTTTATAATTATGTGGTGAATTCATCCAATAATCACGTGCAACATCCAATAAAGTAAATGTGCCAAAAACATTTGTTTTTATAAATGCATCTGGATTTGAAATTGAATTGTCAACATGAGATTCTGCTGCAAAATGTATTACACCTTTAATATCATGGTTTTTAAAAATTTGATCTACCAAATTTCTATCACAAATATCTCCTTCAATAAAAGTATATCTAGAATTGTTTTCAACTTCACTTAAATTAGTAAGGTCTCCAGCATACGTGAGTATATCTAAGTTAATGATTTTGATATTGAAATTATTTTCCAAAAAATATGGAATAAAGTTAGACCCGATAAATCCAGCACCTCCTGTTATTAATATATTTTCCAAAATCTATATTTTATTTTATTTTTGTTCTATGAACTTATTTAAAAGACGTGTCATTTTTTTCTCTAAATCATCACAACTCCTTTCAACCTTATCTGTATAAATAAACATCATAACGTAATTACCTTCCAAATTATTGAATAAAGTGTGTTTATTTAATCTATAAGTTTCTCTTATCAATCTTTTTATGCGATTTCTATCAACTGCAAGTTTAAAATTACGTTTAGGAACTGAAAAAGTAACTTTTATCGGAAAATCTGCTTGCTCAACTTTTAAAAACTTCAAACGCAATGGGAACTCTTTAATTGAATTTCCTTCAATAAATAATTGCTCTATTTGCTTTCTGCTTTTAAGTTTTTCTTCTTTTCCGAATGTAAATCTCATCAGAACAAAGATAAACAATAAATAGTCTATAATTAAAATTAATAATCTGGTGAAAATCAATTTTTCATTTAAAATTTTAAGGTAGTCATATTTAATAATTTGTACATTTGACAAAACTTTCAAAATTTAAAAGAATGGCTCAAGATTTATTTCAAGCTCCAGATTATTATCGCTTAGATGATTTACTAACTGAAGAGCATATTTTAATACGAGATACAGCAAGAGAATGGGTAAAACGTGATGTTTCTCCAATTATAGAAGAGGCGTGTCAAGAAGCGAAATTTCCTCATCAAATTATAAAAGGTTTGGCGGGAGTAGGTGCTTTTGGACCTTATATTCCTGAAGAATATGGTGGCGCAGGACTTGATCAAATTTCTTACGGATTGATTATGCAAGAGTTAGAACGTGGAGACTCTGGTGTTCGTTCAACTGCATCTGTACAGTCGTCGTTGGTAATGTATCCTATTTGGAAATATGGTGACGAAGCGCAAAAACAAAAATATCTTCCAAAATTAGCAAGTGGTGAATTTATCGGTTGTTTTGGATTGACTGAGCCGAATCATGGTTCAAATCCTGGAGGGATGGAAACAAAATATAAAGATATGGGAGACCATTATCTTTTAAATGGTGCCAAGATGTGGATTTCAAATGCTCCATTTGCTGATGTTGCCGTTGTTTGGGCAAAAAACGAAGATGGGCGTATTCATGGATTGGTTGTTGAAAGAGGAATGGAAGGTTTTTCTACTCCTGAAACTCATAATAAATGGTCTTTACGCGCTTCCGCTACTGGAGAATTAATTTTTGATAATGTAAAGGTTCCAAAAGAAAACTTATTACCAAACAAATCTGGTTTAGGTGCTCCTTTAGGATGTTTAGACTCTGCTCGTTATGGAATTGCTTGGGGAGCGATTGGTGCTGCAATGGATTGTTATGATACTGCGTTAAGATATTCGAAAGAAAGAGTTCAGTTCGGAAAGCCTATTGCTGCTTTTCAATTGCAACAAAAAAAATTAGCGGAAATGATTACCGAAATCACAAAAGCACAGTTATTGACTTGGAGATTGGGTGTTCTTAAAAATGAAGATAAGGCAACTACTGCTCAAATCTCAATGGCAAAACGTAATAATGTGAATATGGCATTGGAAATTGCTCGAGAAGCAAGACAAATATTAGGTGCTATGGGAATTTCTGGGGAATATTCTATTATGCGTCATATGATGAACCTTGAGAGTGTAATTACATACGAAGGAACGCACGATATTCACTTATTAATTACTGGTATGGATATTACTGGTGAGAATGCTTTTAAATAGTATTTAATTTATACAATTAAAAAAGAGGCTTCGATTGAAGCCTCTTTTTTATTTAATTAGAATTAGTAATTATTGAATTACTATTTTCTTTGTTACATTTCCTTTATCAGTATTAATAGATAAGAAATATACTCCTGTATTCATTGAACTAACATTTATCTTGGAGTTATCTTCAAACTTGTTTGATAAAACAACCTGTCCAATTAAGTTAGATATTTTATAATCTACCAATTCTATTGAATTTGGTAAGCTAACAAAAACTTGATCTGAAACAGGATTAGGATATACGTTAATTCTATCCAATTGCTCTACTTCATTTTCTACTCCTAAAACTGCTTCTATAGTAATCGTGTAATCTTCAACTTCCCCATCGTAACCAATTTGACATGATCCAGGAACTAAATTATATCTTGCTGCAATTCTCATTCTTGTTGGCCCAACTACTGCGTCAATTGGAATTTCAACATCTATAGGGCTATTACTTGTTAGTGCGTTACCACCACTAGAGGCAGAGCCTAAATTAAAGATTTCATTTGCTTCATCAAAATCTCCATCTCCATTAAAATCTATCCACGCATAAGCGAAAGTAGTATAACTATCCGTATCAATTCTAACATTCAAAGAATATGTTGAATCTTGAATAACTGTGGTCGTTGAGGTTCCCCCTTCTGCAGTGAAATCATCATAACCATCGTCATTTGTATTATCTGTATCTATTTTATCTAAATCAGCAAATTGTACTCGAGTTACTCCTGTATCAAAGCTGTTGTCTCCATTAGATAGACAATAACTTACGGCTAAAGTTGTAAAAGTCTCAGTTGAGCTATATCCAGAAACTGATGCGCCACATGTTCCTTGAACTTGATATTCATACGTTGTACCAAGAGTTAATCCTGTAAAATCTAATGAAGTTGTTGTAGATGTTGTGTTTATCCAAGTTGGCGAACCACTTACTTTATATCTAATATCATAAGAATTACCACTAGTTACAACGGACCATTCAATAGTTGCTGTTGTTGATGTAATACTAGTTGCAGATAAACTATTTGGAACTGTTGGTGAAATTGGCGTCAACAATACATCAGCTAAAACAACTCTAGTTCCATCTGCAATTGTTTGACCTGTTAATGTAAATGGTTGATAACAATCTGCTTCAAATAATATATCATATGTTCCTGCATCAATAGGTCTATAATAATCTCCTAAAGGTAATTCTGTTTCAACCCAAGAACCAACATCATCGTGTCCAACTAACGTGATTTTTGCTTGAATTGGATTTCCTGTACTTAGATCTTTAACAAGACCTTGAAACCCGTAAGTTCCTTGCATTAATAAATCAATGTAAGCGTTTTTGTTATAATTCCATATATCAATAATTTCATCATCGCTTGCAGTAGCAGTTCCTGGAGGTGTTTTATCATTTGACAATTCCATCGTGACTTCTTTACAGTGTTTGGAAAAATTCATATAATCTTGTCTTCCCCCATAAACTTCATACCAATCATTACCATTCGTTACTCCTGGCCAAACAAAATCTGTGTATTCTGCATCCATATAAGCACTTGGGCCATCAGTTTGACAATTGACAGCATATTCTTTGCTAATTAAAAAATACCAATCATCATCTGGATGTCTAGTCGAAGTATTGTCCCATGGGTAATTTACAACTTCAGTTCCTCCATGAAAATTTGCAGATAGTACAAAATGATAATTATCTGCTAAAGTCATAAAGTTTGTAGTTTCTAATTCATAAGAAGTCCATAATGGATGATTACCTAAAGGTTGTACGTTATCTGGGTAATTCCTATTTAAATCTTCATCACCAGCATTATTTCTTCTTGATCCAGCCACAGAAGTATTTGTATTGTCATTCCAATAAGTAGCATCAGGATTTGCCATTGGATTGATCCAAACCTCTGAATTGTCTAGTAAATCTACAACTCTATCATGATCAGGATGATCAGATCCAAGAGGATCTCCATTATCATCAATATTTTTATACGCTTTAATAAGGTGATCAATTAAACTTAACGTAGTTGGAAACCCTGCAATTTCATCACCATGCATTGAAGAGGTATACATAACTCTCGGTTCTCTTTCTCTTGTTGAAACGTTATCAGATAATTTAATAAATAACAAACGTTTATCACCTCCACCAACTCCTTGCACTGTTCCTCCAATATCTACTAACTCAGCAATTCCAGGATGTTCTGTAGCAAATGTATTCATTTGATCTTCATATTGTTGATAGGTAGGATAAGCAACTAAAGGAAATGACAAAGGGTATGGGTAAGCTAATCTTTCCGCAGATGCTCCTTTCATGTGAATTTCAGGATCAAACATAACCACATCTTTTGGTTCGTTCAATTTTTTATTTACAGTATAAGGTAAATCAAATTCTAAAAATTTTCTAAATCCTTTTTTATTAGCAATTGCATTGATTACTAATGGATTTGAAGGGTCTTGACCGTGATCAAATGATATTAGTTTGGCTAGTTCTCTAACTTCTTTGATATTGTTTGCGGTAAAGGTAAAAACCAATTCTCCTCTTTCTTTAAGGTGTTTTTCTGCGGATTGTCTTTCTGTTTGTGAATACACAAATGCTGTGCTTATCACTAGGATAAGTAATAGCAGGGACTTCTTCATTTTTTTTTGGGGTAGATTAATTATAATTTTCTATTCAATAATTATTTTTTTACTTATTGTTTTATTATTCGTTTCTATTTTTAATATATATACTCCTGTACTCACTTTGTTTACAGGTAAATTCAGTTGGTTATTTGATACGTTATTTGACCAGATCTGCATTGTTTGTCCTAAATAATTAAACAACGTAACTTTTTTAACTTCTGCATCAACTGTTTTAGTTATATCTAATGTAGCTGCTTGATTGTTCATAAACACGTTAAAGCCTGCGTCTAAAGCTTCTTCTTCAATAGATAAAGATTGCGCTATAAACACTAGTGAAAATCTTGTTTTATGTGTTCCATATTCTAAAGAAAATTCATAGGTCTGATTTATAATATCATGTGTTTCGCCACTTACATTGTCTCTTATATAAATTTCAATGTCATTTGGAACATTTACCAATCTATCTATCATGAATTTTTGAGTAGCATTATTATTTTCTTCGTCAACAAAAACAACTAATGGAATTTCTTTTTCTTCATTAAACTCTCCCATTGATTGTATTACATAATAATTGTCATCATGAATTAATAGTGCGTCATTTGATAAGAAATCTCCAGCGAGACCATCATACCCATTATCAAAATTATCCGTAGCGCCATCAATACCAAACGCTATAGATACGGGTCTATAAAAACCTTCAGAAGATTTAAAGCCTAGCCCAATAATCATTTCATTAGTATCATTACTTTGATTGTTAGAGTTTTCATTGGTCTGTCTAACAAATATTGAGGTACCTCCTTCTTTTTTAAAATACCTTTGAGCATTATTAAATACAACATCACCGCCATCATTATCTGAAATCACATAAAACCCTTGACCTACCGGCACATACTGCCCTGGTATTTTACCCCCTCCAGTTGTTTGATTAACTGCTGGATGTGACGAGGCTGCATTACCTACACCAATAACTCTTGTCGCGTATCCTCCTTGATATTGAGCCCATTCGTGTGTTCCACCTCCCCAATGTTCCCAAAAATATAACTGCCCATTTGTTGATGTTAAATTATCTGTTATAAACTGATCTGCATCTAATGCTGAAGGAAATGGGTTTCCTGCTAATGACACTTCAGGGTTTGATGGATCTGCTTGAGGGTTGCTAAAAGATGTGTGAATTATTTGTGAATCTCCATTTAAAATATTATTTGGTTTTCCTTTAAACACATAGTTTTGTTCCGTTGCTATTGAACTAGCTCCTGAAGTCCCTTTCATCGTAAAGCCTTCAGTGACACTTAGGCTAGCATCATTGTCTCCTATAGCAATCCAATTTGCATAATTATTTCCTGCTCGTATATATTTATATAACCATCGTGTTGAAGTGTTAATAGCAACATCATCTGCACAAAATGCGCCAACACAAAAAGTAGCTGCTGTTGAACTGGAATAATTTAAGATGTCTTCTATAAAAAAAGCGGCATTATTTACAGAACTACTTAATTTACTTACTGGAGATGACCAATAATTATAAGTATAACTGTTTGCTGTTCCTTGTTGATCTTTTTCTATACTTCCCGAACTACTTGTAGCAAGATCACTTTGGTTAGTTTGTATTAATTGAGACTCTCCTTCTAAATCAATAGTTCCATCTAACTCTAAATAATGTGTAACTGTTAAACCATTACCTGTTCCAGTTGTTCCGTCAATAGTTAATGTATTGCTACTAACAATTAAACCCAATAAAATTCTATTATCATCTCCTAAAGTTGAAGTTGGCAACGAACTATTATCCATAGATATATCGTGACTTGTACTTACAATATTCCAGTCAATTGTTTTCCCTAAACCTGTAATTGGAATGCCTCCAGGAATTGTTTGTATATTCCCATTTACCCAAGTAGAATTTAAATTCCAAGAAGTGCTTGAATTTGACACATATGGCAATGGTGCTGTTTGTTCATCTACTGTTGTTAAATTTCTTAAGGTTGCAGTATTATTATAGTCTGATTCATCTTTAGAATTTGTGTATGTGTATCTAGTCATTGGATAGTAACCAATAAGGTTAGACCAGTCAATTAGGCTGATATCATTTTTAGAAATAGATGCAGGAAGTATTTTACCTTCAACCTTAAGGATCTCTCCATTTTCTTCAATTTCTTGATTCATTATGAATCTTAATTGATCTTCTGTAAGGGCTATATTCCATATTCTTACCTCATCAATATTACCATCAAAGTATGATCCTGAACTACCCCTTGCTATCCTAAAGTCTTCACCTGTACTAACTGGTGAAGATATTATTGTTGCAGCAGCACCTGCTGTTGTGTCATCTACTCCATCAATATATAATTTTGCAGTTGTACCATTAAAAGTAACCGCTACATGGCTCCAAATATCACTTGGAATTGCTATTGACGAAGTAATTACGTTTGTACCTCCCGCAATCCAAGACATTACTAAATTACCAGAAGAATTAATACTAAAGTCATACCCAGACGTAAAACCACTATTTCTTTTCGAAACAATTGAACCGTTATCCGCATCTTTATTAATCCATGCAGATATTGTAAATGATCCTGTTAAATCTATATTATTTCCTGCGTCTAAATGATCATCAACACCATCAAAATCTATTGAACGAGCATATGTTCTTTCTGGTGCATAACCAAATGTTATAAACTTAGTTCCGTCAAAATCATAATCGGCTTCATATTTAGACCCGTTTAAAGACATTATTCTATATTCTGATGTTGGACTAAACGTTGGAGAACTTGAAATAAACATTAAATAATCACCTGGTGTTGGTAAAGTTGGAGTTAACATTGATGCTGGTATAGAAATCTTAGTATTGCTAACCGTTCCTGTTTCAACGACTTTCCATGTTCTGCCAAAAGATTCAAAATCAACTATTGTACTTACCCCTACTATCCCTGAACTTATATCAACATTAACGGCTGGCTGGGCAGTAAGTGACCCGTTATTATTACCCCAAACTAAAAAGCTTTCATCAGCAGAAAAGGCATTAGAATTGGCCGTGTTTGTAGTTTCAATTGTACCTAAGCCAATAGTAATATCATCTGATGTATTAACCGTTTTTGATTGTTTTTGATTTAAATCTGAATCGTCGTCTCTACCTATCCCTGTAATATCATAGTTGAAAACATCATCTGCCGGAACGCCTGTATCTATATCCCAAATCAAAGCGCTAGAGCTATTAACATAATCTTGACTTAGCCCATTAATTCCAAGTGTAATACCATACTTAATTGCTAAATATGATTGAATTTTATTTCTATTGTCTGTTAAACTCCCATCTGTTTGTCTAGAAGAGTATGTTATTATTTCTGCTATTCTTGCGTCTGTGCTTGCTTCCCAACCTTCACTTCGACCAATCCAATAACGAGAGTTTTCTACATTTACAAACATAGGTGTGTCGTTTTGCGTGTCTTCAATGTTGATTGCATTATAATATAATTCTTGTTGGGTGGACCCAGAATTATTCCTTGTATTGATAATTCCAACATTGGTATACGTCCCTGAACCTGACTCAGCAACACCATATCCATTTTCTGTTCCTCCCGAACCGTCTTCAGATGTAGTTCCAATTGCATATGAGATTACTTCGTCTATGAAACGAATAGAATAAGCGCCAAAACCAATTCCTGTAGCATCTTCAGCGTTTGTACTCTCATCTTGATCTCCACAAAATAAATCCATACTACCAAATGAATTATCTACAGATGTATTTGGAATGACAACCATAAATATATCTTGTGAATAAAAGCCTCCTGCTCCTTCTAAAAACTCTGTGGTAATATCATCAAAAGAATAATCCCCATCCTTTGGCACTGGATTATAAGAATTATCGAAATCTACTACTGGATTAAAATTAATATTATCGGTAACATTATCTTTAAATGTTGGTTCTTGACCTGTGGTATTAACTGTTGCATCCTCTCCTCTTGCTTGATCACTCCATGTTGATACAGAAACGCCATCTGAATACCCTAAACCATCGGTGCTCTTTAGCCATAATTGTAAGTCATCAGTAACGCCCCCTGGTCCTTCTGTAATAGCGGGTGTTCCCGTCCCTTGTATGTTATAATTATACACCCCTTCATCTCCGTCATTATTTAGAATAGTGATTGTTGCTGCCCTTACACCAAGTGCGCTTGGATTAAAAGTAATGTTAAATGTTGTGCTACTTGTTGCAGTAATGGGTGTTGTTGCATAAGGCACTGATACCGTAAAATCAGAAGCATTTGTTCCAGAAACAGTAGCATAAGGAGACGCGCTTGTTAAGTTTAAGTTACTAACGGTTCCTAAGTTCTGAATTGTAAACGTCTTTGTTTGAGTTCCAGCAGCAACATCTATATTTCCAAAATCTGTATCGTCACTAATAGAAGGTGAACTGTCTCCGTCTATAATAGAGTTTCCTAAACCAGTAATATCTATTTCTTGTGCTGGTGCTGCTGCATACCCTTCAATCAAAATATTATCAATAAACACATCATCACCATTACCAGAGGCGTCACACCTAATTCTAAATTGAGAATTTACCGAAAAGGTGTAAGAGGTCGAATCAATACTAACCGTTTCAGTATAAGCTGTACTGTTACTGAAGTCTATACCCTCCGCATAAGATGCTATTGTTGTAAAACTTGAGCCACCATCGTCTGAATATTGAATCCAAAAATCTTCTGCAGACTCCATACTAAGCGCTTCATAATCAAAAGTGAAATCTATAGACGTATAAGAGGTAGTATCAATATCATCTGTAGTTATTAATGATGTGCTAGTATTATCCTGTAGATCTACAGACCATGTTCCGTTTAGTGGAGCCCCTCCATTTGTTAAAATACAATCTGTCCCTCCATCATTCCATATAGTTCCAGTAAAAGAACCGGATTCAAAATTTTCAAAATCTATTGTGGTTTGAGAATATGTTGTTGAAATAGTAATGAATAGCAAAGCTATAAATAAGACAATGCTTAGGCTAAGATTAGGGGTGAATCTTTTCATTTTTACTGTGGGGTTTACAAAAATGTAGTCAAATATATAAAAATTAAACTATTAACAAAATAAAAAGGCTCTTAATATGAAAATAGAAAATAATTAACTCACTAAAAAAGAGTTAATTAATAAAAACTGAAACTGAAAAGTTTCTTCCAGGAGTGCTAATTGCCGAAGCAAATTCTTTGTAATGTTGGTCAAATATATTATCTACTCTAAACTGAAAATCTATAGTTTCAGAAATCTTATATTTAGAGTAAAAACTGAATGTGTTCCAATTTGGAGTACCAACATGTTGGCCTGTTAAAGAGTCATAAGGTGTTTGCTCTTCATTATCTATACCTTCAACTAGATTATAATCTTCAATTTTTTTAGTTCCATTAAACCTATAATTTAGAGCTAATTCATATTTGTTTTTAGCAAAAATTAATTCAAGATTACCAAAAACAGGAGGTATAGAAGACAATGGCAAACCTAAATCGTATGATTTTCCTTTAGTATACGTAACACTTCCGTTTGTACTCCAATAATTTTGAAACCTTCCCTTAAAACTAAAGGTGCTTCCAACTATATATGCATTTTTATGATTTACGTTTGCAACAGTTGCTACTATTTCATCATCATATAAAATTGTAGAACCTCCATTAATAGAAAATGATTCTCTAGCGATATAATTATTTAATAATGTATAGTAAACATTTAATCCAAAATTAAATTTTTTGTCATTCAAATATTTTAAAACTCCTATTTCTGCATTATATACATATTCTGGTTTTAAATTGATGTTTGGTACAGAAACAATCCCATTCTTTTCTCTAATTTTACCAACATCATCTATATTTGGAGATCTAAACCCAGAAGATACAACTGTGTTCAACTGCCAGTTTTCATTTGGTCTAAATGCATAACCAAGTGTTGCGGTTAAAGAAGAGTTTTCTAATGTTATATCATTATTTGGCAAGGCAATATATGTTTCATCTATCCATCTTGCTTGTAAGTTTGTATAGGTATACCTTACACCAGAATTTAGTGTAGCTTTTTCGTTTAAATCTTGTCTATAATTAGAATACAATGCGCCACTTGTATAACTACTTCCGCCATCTGGATATCGAGATTGTACAATAAAATCATTAGTAAAACCTAAAATTTGGTTACCCGACACGCTCAATGTTTTTCCAAACGAATTAGAGTTTACCTTGTTATGAGAAGCCTCAAAACCATAGGATAAGTTACGGTTAGATTCTTTTGAAAGCTGAGCAGAAAAATCACCATTCAAATTATAAACATCTACAGCTTCATTTCTGTAAAGCCTGTCTAAACTATTAAATTTTCTTTGAACTCTAGATTCTTTTAAATTTTGATATGATGCTGTAATAACACCTTTGTTTAACCATTTTTTATTTGGATTAATATTTAATTGTGTACTAAGCAATAGTCTTTTTTGTGGCCCATAATACCATTCAGCAAATTTTAATTCTCCATTTGAATATTCACTGAGTCTATCAAATCTAGGGATGTTGGAAGATATTGAGTGTTGGAAGTTTACTGTTAAGTTTGTTTCTTTTGATAATTCAAAATAAAATTTTTGTAAAAAATCTGACTGATTAAAGCCTGTATTTCTTTGAATATTTGAATCAGAATTTATAATTGTATTTGAGTTATAAAAATCATCTGTATTATTAGAATATTCAAAGACCTTTCCCCAATCCTCAAATCCATGATTTCTATTCTTTCCCATTTTTAAGTCTCCAAATTGAGAATAAGAAAAACTTGTTAATGACGCCCACTTTTTAAATGAAGCTTGAAAGCTTCCTTGATTTGTTACTTCGTCATTTACGGTTGAGTATCTAGACATTAAATTATAATCAACCATCTTTTCTTTATTCACTTTAGGTGTTTTAGTAAAATAATGAATTACACCTCCTAAAGCATCCGATCCATATATTACTGATGATGGTCCAAAAACAACTTCTGTACGGTCTAAAATTGATGGAGAAACTGTTATTGAACTTTGTAAATGTCCTGAACGATAAATAGCATTATTCATTCTCACGCCATCAACTACAAGTAAAATTCTATTCGCTTCCATACCCCTTAAAACAGGACTTCCTCCTCCAAACTGTGATTTTTGAACTTTAATTCCAGGAATAGTTGCTAGTAAATCAGCAGATGTTTGGGGTGATTTTCTTTTAATTTCTCTTGCTTGATTGACCTCTACATATTCCGCAACCCTCTTTCTTAATTCTTTTTGACGACCTGTAGAAAGAATAACTTCGTCCAGGGCTTCGGCAGTTGAGTGGAGATAGATCTTAGGGTTTGAATTCTTTAGTGTTCTTTTCAAAAATTCAACCTCAACATATGAGAGGTGGTTCACAGAAATAACTTCATTCTCTTTAAATATTGAAATATCTGCTTTTCCATTAGTATCCGTATAAATTACATTTGGATTGTTTTCGGCATATATTGTAGCGTTCCGTATCGGAAAATTTGTTTCAAAATCGATAACGATAACTTCTTGAGCTACTGAAATCGATGTGCAAAAGAATATAAATAATAATAATAAATATCTAGTAATCAATTAAATACAGATTTTAATATGGTTAATGATTTTGGTTTTCTAAAACCGCTCAAATGTAATTCAAAATATCGAATTAAAATAGTCAAAACTTGTTGTCTCGTTTTGGCATTAAATTCTATTTTATCTAGAGCATCAAAATGTATGCCTAATAACTTTTTGAATGCATTTAAATCATCTCCTGAGATGTATTCAAATTTAGGTTGAATATTAATAAATCCTCCTTCTGTCAAATCAAAATATTCAAATTTTGAATTATTTGTTTCTGGATAAAATCCAAGATATTTAGTTAAATTTAATAAAAAATAAAGGTGGAAATTAGCGATTTTTTCATTTGAATCTAACCAACCTAAAGAGGCTTCTAAAAATTGATACAACTCTATATTGTTTTCTTCTTCTTGTATAGAATATGTTAAAACTTCGGATAAAAAGAAGACTATTGATTGCTTGGTAATATTTGTAAAAACTGTTTTGTAATGGTTTATAACCTCAACTTCTTTTATACTGTTTAAATTGCCTTTATTATTGTGATTCGCAACTATTCTTAGTTGAGTTAGTGGTTGAAAATATGCGGGCTTTAGTTTTCCTTTTCTTGAAGATAAAACTCCTCTTAATAGATACGATTTCGAGCCTTCTAATTCAGTATAACATTTAACAATTAAATTAGAATCACCATATTTAATAGTACTTATAACAATTGCTTTAGTATTTACAATCATCAGATATTAATTAATAATGGCAATTTTTGTTGTAGAGGTTTCGGTATTATCTTTATTGGAAAGTAAAACAAGATAAACACCTGAGGCAACTTTCGTTCCTGCTAAATTTGTTTTGTCCCAAACTACTTTACCTCCTTGTAGCTCTTGTCCTTCAACAACATTTGTTTCATAAACTAAATATCCTGCAGTATCTAAAATTTTTACATTTGTACCTTGGGGTAAATGCTCCCCATTTCTTCCATCAATAGTGATAGTTTCATGTTGTCTTTTTGCCGGATTAGGATATGCATAAACCTCATCTAATGTGTCTCCAAAGGCAGCAACATTACTATTAAATGCTACAATTCCTTTGGCGGTAGCAAAATAAACTTTACCATTACTAGTATCTACTTTTATTTTGAGAATATTATTTGAAGGTAAGGGAGAGTTTGATGTGTTAAAAATATTTAATGTTTCTCTACCATTAGGATTTGATTGTAGCGCACCTCCTCCATCAGTTCCAAACCATTTGTTATCTGCGCCATCAATAGAAATAGTGTTTACTGGTTGGTCTCCTAACAGTTTCTTTGGAATTCCATCATCTAAAATAATAATAGGCTCGGCATCATAAATATCTGCTTCAAATAAACCTGATGCATTATAAAAAACTACCATTCCTTTTTGAGTACCTATCCAAATTCTATTGCTTTTATCAGAAATTACCGTTCTAACATTTGGATCGGGTAATGACCCTTTTGTTGGCTCTGTAGTAAGAGCTCTTTTTCTATCACCATTTTCATTATATACAAATGCTCCATTTCTTCTAGAACCAATCCAAACACTATTACTTTTATCAATTATTAATTCATTTAAACCTCCTGATGCATTTGAAGCTATAGGGCTTAAATCAATCGAAGACCAGCCTCCCGAAGGCGCTCTCCTTTTTAACTTATTATCTATATATCCATTTGTAACCCAAAAATTTCCTTGCCTATCAAAAGCAGTCCCATCAACTAAAACAACACTACCAAATAATGGCTCTAAGCCAGAATTAGATGAATTTATTATTTCAATAGGTTGGTCATCTTCCACAACTAAGATCCCGTCATACCAAGAACTAATGTATGCTTTATTATCATGTTCAGGATCCATTGTAATAGAAACCAAATCTTTTACCGGATAGTCTAGACTATATTGTGTATTAATCCAATTATTTTCTATATAATGACTATATCCTAATTTCTTGCCCAATATATTGTATGCCAAATTATATCCGCCATAAACAACCCAAAGTTGACCTCGTTCCGCAGTAATTGAAAAAACTTCATTTGAAAGCGGTCCATCTGGATGTATTTCGTCAAAAGTTGAAATGTCTTGAAATGTTGTTTTTAATATACCAAATTCTTTAGTACCCAAATAGATTTTTTCATCTAGTGCATAGGCTGCGTTTAAACTAAAATACACCTCTGAATCAATATCAGAGACTATCGAAGCAACTTGATTCATTGAAGTGTCAAAAAAATATGCAAATCTTCGGAGTGTAATAGACAAGTGTGTGTTTGATGACTTTAATTTAAGGACCCTTGCTGGATATGACTCTACTGTTGTTAATGATAATGATGGTGAAAGTTCATATAAAACTCTATATCTTGCTGTGTAAATTTTATTGTCAAAAACTTGAATTGAAATATAAGGTCCAGCAATTGTACTTTTTGTCCAATTGTTAAAATCAATTAAGTTTGGATTATTGATATCTGCAGAATAAATTCCATTTTCTGTTGCTGCATAAATCTTATCGTCTAGAATTGCAATTTCATTTATTCTAATTTCTGATGAATTATTACCTATAAAAAATGTATCCCCAAAAACTAAATTCTCTATATCATAAACTACAATTGCAAAAGGAGTTGATAGATATAGTTTGTTATTGAATTCAGTAATATTTAAAATCGCTCTTTCGGTAGATAAACTAAAATTAGATATGTCAGGAGCTATTGTGATTGCACCATTTTGATCTACAATTTCAATTAATCCATTTTCATAACCAATTACTAATCTTTCAAAAGTATCGCTATAATAAATACTTGTAGCAGTTTCTCCTGAAAGGCCATTTACAGATGATAGTTTGTTCGTTTCACCTCTAAATTCATCATAAATAAAAACAGCATTATCAACTAAAGCATATAATTTCGTGTCGACTTTAAGAAAATCTTTTACATTATTGTATGAAAAAAAATCTTCCCAACTACTTGAATAATCCGTTTGAGAAAATCCAAGGTTGTAAAAAAGTATAACAGCAATTATTTTTATTTTTTTTATCATTTATGAGTACGTTTTAAAACATTAATCTTTTAATTTTTCCAAATACCTTTCCACTACTTCATAAAGAACAATATCTGGTTGTTCTTTTTCAATCAAATCCTTATCAAAATCAAAATTCCAAATTAATACAGTTTCTCCAAATGTTTCGTTTATATATTTTTGTAAAGCAATTGAGAAGGAATCTCTAAAAATAAGTATTTTTAACTTTTTAGTCTTATTTAAAAATCGGTTCTCATAGTCATCAATTTTGCCTATATATATATCTGGAAGTTGTAAATAATCAGACTGTTTCTTTTTAAGAATTTTCCACTCTTCTCTGTTAGTGTTCATCAACACTTTATTTAAACCCCCTATTTCATTAATTATTGTATCTAAAACAATATCTGAAAAAAACATTCTTTGCTTTTTTATGATTTGGTTTTTTAACTGCAAATTGTCCATTAATTTCTCATATCCTAAAAAAGCACCATGATCATTCCAATGTGAGTCAAATTTATGATATAAATTTATTGAATCTTTAATTGGTATTATGTTTTCTTTTAGGTCTATTAATTCAAAATTTATCTTCTCTTTAAGATATTCTTTTAATACTTGTAATCTTGTTTTTACTTTAAATGATTTAAACGGTAAGTATTCTTTATAAACTGTATGTTTATTTGGAGCAACTGAAATATAGTATTGAATACTCCTCTCTTCCAACCATTCTCTTTGATGTTTTATTTTATTTGCAATCTGTTGTAACTCATTTTTACTAAATTGTTTATATCCCAATGATTCTGAATAAGCATCACTAAACGAATTTCCTAAAAATAACCATCCGTTTGACCCTTGAACAACCTTGTCTGGTAAGGGGTTTTCTTTTAAAGCATTTTGTGTGAATTTTTTATATGCCAAATAAATAGAATTTCTCCCTCCAAAATTATTTGAATAATACGTTTTTATATCTTTAATAAAGCTCTTTGGCCTTATCAAAATGTCACCTGAGAAACGGTTTTCTAAAGTGGCACTTTGGTTTGATAAAAACAAATGTTCTATACCAGTTATTTGGATAACAGCTGGTGTTAATATTATTACAATAAATGTAATAATCAATAGTTTATTTGTCTTTTCTCTTATCAAAATTTAAAATAAATAAATGGATTATATGAATCTACCGCCAAATACATTATTGATATTAAAAATAATGTAATTAATACTATAAATTTTGAATAATAATAGGCTTTCCTATGCGAAAATTTATCTCTTAAGAATCCATAAATATTCATAGAAAATATAATAGCAAATAAAATTGCCAAAACACTTTCTTTTCTTAAGAAATAAAGCATTAATCCATTATCGTTAGAGAATATAAACATTGCTTCTAAATATCCGATTGCTCTTTCTAAACTTTCTGCTCTAAAAAACACCCAAGTTATTATTATGATTAAAACAGTATAAATATTACTTAAACCAAACTTTAATTTATTTAATACTTTTTCAAATCCAATTTTCTCAAAGACAATAAATAGTCCGTGCAATAAACCCCAAACTATAAAATTCCAACTTGCGCCATGCCATAAACCTGTTACAAAAAATACTAAAAACAAATTCATATAAGTTCTTAAAACACTTTTTCTATTACCTCCAAGAGGGATATATACATAATCACGAAACCAAGTAGATAAAGAAATGTGCCATCTTCTCCAAAACTCTCTAATTGATTTTGAAGTGTATGGATAATTGAAGTTTTCTAAAAAATCAAATCCAAGCATTTTCCCTAAACCAATTGCCATGTCAGAATATCCAGAAAAATCAAAATATATTTGAAAAGAATATGCAATAATTCCAACCCAAGCAAAGCTTGTAGATAATTGATCTGTAGGAACTCCAAATGCACCGTCAGCTATATAGGCAACGTTATTTGCTATGATCATTTTTTTTGCCAAACCAATTATAAATCGCTCTAGGCCTTCTGCAAACATTGATCTAGTAATCGTTCTTTTCTGTAATTGCTTATATATATCTTTATATCTAACTATTGGGCCTGCAACTAACTGTGGAAACATGGTAACATAGGTTGCGAAATCAATGATGTTTTTGCTGGCTTTTACATTTCCGCGATAAACATCAATTGTATACGACATGGTTTGAAAAGTAAAAAAACTAATTCCTAATGGTAAAATAACTTCCGGAAGTGTATTTATACCATCAGTATTTAATTCAAAGAATTCTAAAAAAATGTAATAATTTTCATAGACAAAAGAGCTGTACTTAAAATAAAATAAGATTCCTAGATTTGATATTATAGAAAAGTATAATCCTGCTTTTCTCCATCCACCTTCAATAATTCTACCAGCAGAATAATCAATTAAAACTGATGCTAAAATTAATAATACTAGTTCTTTTTCTCCAAATGTATAGAAGGCCAAACTTGCAATTAATAAAACTAGATTTTTTGTTTTCTTGGGCGCAAGAAAATATACCGATAATAAAAGAGGCAAAAAAAAGAATAGAAAAATAGCACTGCTAAAAAGCATTCACTTACAATTTAAAAACATCAAAGGTATCTATTAATAACGTAACATTTAAAAGTATTATTTTAGCATACAAAGAAAAAAATAATGTCTGTAGAAATAGAACG
Organism: uncultured Lutibacter sp.; assembly: GCA_963933045.1. GTDB lineage: Bacteria > Bacteroidota > Bacteroidia > Flavobacteriales > Flavobacteriaceae > Urechidicola. Next base: position 28,967 of record CAWVTS010000002.1, read on the forward strand.
TAAATTTTTAGTAAAAAATAATTCCTATAAAGCGGCGAGTTATAAATGTATTTCTATAACGCAAGGGTTTTTAAATTCTAATAAAAAGCGTGTTGTAAGAATTCGAATAGCTGATGACAAAGGTTTTATTACCATAAAGGGTAAAACCTCTGACAATGGGTTAACTCGATACGAGTGGGAAAAAGAAATTGATCTTAAAGAAGCAAACTCCCTTTTAAACTTATGTGAAAAAGGAATTATTATTAAGAACAGGTATTTGGTTAAATTTAAAGACTGGATTTATGAAGTTGATGAATTTAATGGCGACAACTTTGGTTTGGTAGTTGCTGAGGTTGAACTAAAAAGTGAAGAAGAGGTTTTTGAAAAACCAGAATGGTTAGGTAAAGAAGTTACTGGTGTCCCAAAGTATTATAACTCTGAATTAAAAAACAACTCTTTTAAAAATTGGGCATAAAAAAACTCGAGAAAAATATTATTTTGCTCGAGTTATAAATAAATCAACCCCAAAGACTCATTTACATTACAAACATAATAGATTTATATGTATAAATAATTAAAAAACTAAAAAATAGAAGTAAAAAAACAACAAATGGCGCTTTTTCTTTAATAATTGGAAAATATCTTGTTAAGAAAAACTATCAACTATTTAAGGGAATAGTAAAAAAAGAGCATAAAAAAACTCGAGAAAATATTATTCTGCTCGAGTTATAAATCAATCAACCCCAAAGACTCATTTACACTACAAACATAATAGTTTTATTTATACAAACAAATGAAATCTAAAAATCAGAAGTAAAAAACCTATAAATAACTTGTTTGTATGAATAAATGGTGAAAAGTAATAATCAACTTGTTTCTTTAACTAAAGAAGTAACTTTAGTTAATTCCCAAATAAGCCCTTTTCTAAAATAAATCGCTTGTTTAATAGTATTCTTCTTATCAAACCTATATTTAAACGTTCTAGAAAACTTTATTTCGTCTATTCTTTGAGAAAAACTACCTAAGCCAATAAATTTTATTGCGTAAGATTCCTCTTTGATGTCTTTCAATATGTCTTTGTCTGTGGGGATAATAAATGAGAGTAGTTTCATTTAGTTGCGCTTTATTATCATTTGTTCAATCCGAAAGCGTAAAAATACATGCAATTTTTTGTTTTTTTATGCTAAACTAATATCTGCTTAAAATTCTTAAACGGATGGTGGTTATTTTAAAATAAATGGAGTTTTAGTTTAAAATATAGGGGAAGATGATTTGAACTTTTGTTCCTGTATTCTTACCTTCTGAAATGTCGGTAATATGAATCTTTACGTTTGATTTTTTATATAATAGACGTATTCTATTTTCTGTTGCTTGGGTTCCGAAGAACTTTCTTCTATTGATTTTTTTATGAGATTCTTCTCTGGCTTTATTTATACCAATACCATTATCAATGATTTCACAAACAATATCATCTCCTACTTGGCTTACTGTCAATACGATCTTTTTCTCTCCTTCAATATGCGTTAAACCATGCCAAATAGAGTTTTCAATAAAAGGCTGTAAAAATAACGGGGGAACTTTTATTTCTTCTAAATTTATGTCTTTATCCATATTAACAATATATTCAAATCCGCCATTTATCCTCATTTGTTCTAATTTAACGTATAAAGATAATATCCCTAATTCTTCAGAGAACGGAACTGTTAAACTAGAAGAGCTCTTTAAAATAACTCGAATTAACCTTGAAAATTTAGTAATATAATCAGATGCTTTTTCAATATCACTTTTTAAAATAAAGTTGTTTATTGAATTTAATGAGTTAAATAAAAAGTGTGGGTTCATTTGACTCTGTAATGCAGTCATTTTTAATTCCTCCAATTCTTTATATTTAAAGGCTAGTTTTATTTCAGCATTTTTGCTTTTTTGCTCAATTTTTTTAACGCTTTGACTTAATATTGTTGCATAAATAATACTTTGAATAAAGGCCCCTAAATGAGTAAAAAGCATAGGGTGTACTCCCCTGTTTGTAAATGGCTCTGACCCAATAAAAAACTCTGAAAAGCTAATATTTGCTAGGACAGTATAAAAGAGTGTTCCTAAAATAAATAATTTACTAGTAAGCCCAGGAATTCTATAAAGATAAAAAAGTGATGCTATAGTAAAAATAGTTAATATCGGACCAATTATGATAAATAATTTAGTTTGAAATTCATACCCAACAAAAAATTGAATAACAGGAAATAGAATCGCAAAAACGACTAAAATTTTGGCTCCAAAATCTAATATCCGATCCCAAAAAAGCATTTTCTCTCTTGTTTCTAATAATAGCCTCGCAAACATTGCAAAAGAAGCGAAAGCAATAAATTGAATAGAAAAATTTATATATGAAAAAAGTATATCAGAAATCTCAGGCCTGATTATACCTTTTAATAAATAAATAAAAAGAGCTAGTAAAAATATGCTGTAATAAAGGTAGGTTTTTCTATAGTTTTGAAGATAAATTACCAAGTGATAAAAAAAGAGAACTAATAGACCTCCTCTTATCCATGAGTATATTTCAGAGTGTAAATCAAGAAACATTTAGTCTAAATATAATTTTTTGAATAATTCTGATTTTTTATTTCTACTAATAGATGCAGAAAGGCCATTACTCATAATCAACTCTCCTCCAAGACCTTTCAAATATTCTTTTACATGAGTCAAATTAATCAAATATGAATTATGTACTCTAAAGAATTGCGGAAATTGAAATTTCTTTTCCACTTCTTTTAATGTTTTTGAAACTATAATTTGCTGCTCATTAGCTAGATATAGAGTTGTATAACTTTTATCAGACTTTAACATTATAACGTCTTCTTTATCTAGAAGGTAAACCTTGCCGTCTGCAGAAATGTTTATTTTATCATTGTTTTCTTGATCAATATTTCCAAGTAAAAGCTGTAATTTATCTTCCAATAACTCTCCCTTTTTCATTTCTTTTATCTTAGCGACAGAACTTATTAATTCGTCTTTATCAACTGGTTTTAATAAATAGTCAATCGCAGATACTTTAATTGCTTTTAAAGCAAACTCATCATGCGCAGTTGTAAAAATTAAATTAAACTTCCTGTTTGTAAGATTTTCTAGTAGTGTAAACCCATCCATTTCTGGCATCTGAATATCTAAAAATACAATATCGGGCTTTTGAGTGTTAATTATATCTATTGACTTAATTGGAGAATTACACATAATTACCTCAACATCTTCAATGTAACGGTTTAATTTCCATTCAAGTGCTTCAAGAGCATCATTTTCATCGTCGACAATTACAATTTTTAACATAGCTTAGGGGGTTAGTTTCGTAACTTTAACCCGCAATATACTATTTTTCCTTTGGTTACCAAATATTTAAAAAATTTCAAGTGTGTTTTTTAATCCTTAATTTCTATTCTTCGAAATATTTCATTTCCATATTCATCTACAGCGGTAATTTTATAATTTCCTTTTTGAGGTTTAATTGCTACTTGATGTAGCTCCTTAGTTTGCCTAATAAATTTTTCATCTAAATACCAAAACACTTTTGTTTTAGGGATTGAATGTGTGATTTTTAAAACCAATTCATTCGTTTTTCCATTCAAATTTTTGGGTAAATAAACACTTAAATTTTCTTTAGGGTATACAAAATCCATCACTTGAATGTTTTCTCCTTCACATCCTTTTTTATATCTTGGTAGAACCTTGTAAATAGGGTTTTTTTGCTGATAATAATACTCCATTAATGGTGGTAAAACAAACCAACTTTTGTGAGTCATTTTATTAAGCTGTTCACAAGAGGAATTCACTTGATATTCTTCATTCTCATCTAAATGAACCCATTTATGGTAAGGGCAAGGCTTCATTTTGAGTCCTGAAACCTGAACGAATTGTTTCTCTTTTTTCTCACAAATCTCTGAAACTCTATAGCCGCTTTTTGAGCAAACTTCTATTTCTACTAACTCATCAAAAGGTTTTTGAAACCATGAACTTTGAGGTAGTGTTTCAAAAACATCAAACAAAATCGGTGCAGCTGTTGCAACCCCTACAAGTCCTGGACGACCTTCACCATCAGCATTTCCAACCCAAACTCCAACTACATAATCTTTAGTAACTCCAATTGCCCAAGCATCTCGAAAACCAAAACTTGTACCTGTTTTCCAAGCAATTTTTTTAGAAGAATCGAAAAACTCCCAATTCCCTTCACTATCTGGTCTACTCCCTTTTTTCATTGCTTCAAAAGTCATGTAAATTGATCCTGCATCAAAAAGCGTTTTTTCAGTTGATGTTTTTCCAAAATCGGCTTTAAAATCATGTAAAAAAGAAGGTTCTATAAATTCGTTTTTATAATATTCTCCTGAAGTATCATCATAATGATTTATTGTTGAACTCAATGACGCATAAGACTTGCATAAATCCCATAAATTACTTTCGGCTCCTCCTAAAATTAATGACAACCCATAATGGTTCGCATTATATTTTATGTCTTTTAGGTTCAGCTTTTTTAAATAATGATGAAATCTATCCAAGCCAAAGTTCTGTAACATTCTAACCGCAGGAACGTTTAATGATCGAGATAAAGCTTGATCTGCAAATACAGCGCCATCAAACTTTTGATTAAAATTTTGAGGATTATAACTTGCAATTGTTGTTGGAACATCAGCAATTAAAGTTTTAGGTAAAATATCTCCTGCATCTAGCATTGCTGTATATAAAAATGGCTTTAAAATACTCCCTGTACTTCTTGGTTTATCAATAATATCAACATCTTTATGATTCTCTTTAGTCGTTGGCGAATTACCGATATACGTTAAAACCTTTCTAGTTTTTACATCTAAAATTAATACTGATATATTATGAATTTGATTTTGCTTTAATTCGTTATAGTGGTTTTTAACTATGCTCTTTGCTTGCTCTTGAAGTTCCTTTTTAATACTCGTTTTAACTCTTTTCCCTTTATACAACTTAACTGTTTTCTCTAGTAAGTGTGGCGCTATTTGAGGTAAAGGATATGGTTTTTGTGGCAATGTTTCGGTAATAGAAAGTTTATAGGTTAATTCGTCTATATACGCTTCATTCCATAATTTTTTAAGCAATCTATTTCTTTTTCCCAATAGTTTTTGTTGATTTTTTCCGGGATAAATAAGACTTGGAGCGTTTGGTAAAACCGCTAAAGTTGCAGTTTCCGCCCAAGAAAGTTCGTGGCTATTTCTACCAAAGTACCTCCACGAAGCTGCTTCTACTCCTACAACATTACCGCCAAACGGAGCATTTGAAGCATAAAAGCTTAAAATTTCTTTTTTAGAATGTTTTAGTTCTAATCTTGTTGCAAGAATCAATTCAACAACTTTTTCAAAATACGTTCGCTTTTGTCCTTTTCTTGACAATCGAATGACTTGTTGGGTCAAGGTACTTCCACCTCTTTTAACTTTCTTTGCTTTGAGGTTTTGTTTCAAAGCCTTAAACATTGAAATTGGATTAAATCCAGGATGCTTGTAAAAATAAGTATCTTCAAATTCTACTATACAATTTTCAAACTTACTTGAAATACTATCTTTTTTTGGAAAGCGCCATTGTCCATCCCCTGCAATCTTAGCGCCTAAAAGATCTCCTTCTGAACTCTCTATAATTGTTGAGGTAGGAGTCTGAAATAATTGTTTTGGCAAAGAAAAATAATACCATATCAAGAGTGAAATAAGAATTACACTCTTGACTTTATTTTTTTGTATTATTCGTAACCATCTCATTTAATTTTAAAATATTCCCGTTGGTTTACCATCCAAGCTCGCTATGTTTTTGTCTTTCCAATATTCTAAAATTCCATCCTCACCTTTATCATCAGCCCAAGATTCTAATTGCCCTCTTTCTTCTTTAAAATCTAAATATGGAACAGCCATTCCGCATGAAGTTTGAACCATTTCAATATTTATATCAATCAATTGTCTTGTGCCTGTTTGCTTAGGAAACATGTCTATCAATTCACTATACTCTTTATCTCTTGGATGATATGCTTTTGCTGTACCAAATACTCTTAGAATCATTGGGTTTCCTTCAAATGCACAAAACATCACGGTAATTCTATTGTGTTCTAATAGGTGTGCTGCCGTTTCATTTCCGCTTCCTGTTAAATTAAGCCAAACAACTCTATTTTTATCTAATATTCTAAATGAATCCATTCCTTTTGGAGATAAATTGACACGGCTATCATTTGTTGCTGTTGCAACAAAAAATATTTTCTGTGCCTTAATAAACTCTTGTAGTTTTTCTGGTATTGAATCATACTGCCTTGCCATAATTTTCTTTTTTATTTAATTACCTCAATCCATTGTCCTTTTGTTCTCACAAAATAATCGTTGTCATACATCGCTTCTGCCTGTATGCCGTATAAATAATATTTCCCTAAATAAGATGCATTTAAAGTAACTTCGAATGTTTTTGATTGTTGTTTTGCTAAATCAAAATAAAAATTAACTCTATCATCACGAATATCTATAAATTTAGTGGTTGTTGCTGAGCCACCAAAATCTGTAAAACGAGTATTAACAATATCCCATCCTGAAGGGAAAATTTCAGTTAATGCAATGTCATTTACATACTCATGCTTTAGGTTAGAGACGGTTATTGATGCTATAAAATCTGTCCCTTGAGTCAGTTTTGAAACATTTATTTTATTTCCTTTTGTATCTTTATAAACTACGGAAACTCCTAAGTTTCTTTTTTCAGTAATTTCGTTTCCAAGTGGAAGTTTTCCAGAATTTACAATACGAACATACACTGTGTTTTGTAGTTCGTTCATAACCATTAATTGATTTGTGCCTTCTTTGACATCTAAATCTCTTTGAGAAAAGGCTTTTTTGGTATCAATAGTTAATTTTTTACCATTAATTGAATAATTCAATTTTAACGCTTTTCCGCCAGACCCTTCAATCATCTTTGACATTGCCAATAAACTATATGCCGTAGATTGTGTACTCATCCATCTATCAGAAGACAATTGTTTGGCGATATATTCTGCCAATTCCCTCGTTTTTGTTTGGCCAATTAATATCATTGTTTCTAAAGCCATTGCTCTATTTCTATCGACAGAACCATAAGAGTAATAGTCATAATTTCTTGGTTTAAAATTGATGTTTGCTGTTTTAGAAACTTTAATTGCTGCCTCTTTTTGACCAGCTAGCGCATATGCTGCAGACAATCTCCATTTTGCAGTATTTGAAAGTTCACTAAACTCTCTTAATCTATTCATTGAAGCCAAATCTGGATGTCCTGCCAACGCCAACGTATACAATCTATATGCTTGTGCAGCATCTGCACTATATCGATTATATTTTGGTCTCCATTCTCTTGCTACTTTTTGTTGATAGCTCAACCAATTATTGATAAACGTTAGAGGTAATACATATCCTTTTTTCTCAGCTTCAATCATAAAATGACCAGCATAACTTGTTCCCCAATCATTAGCGATATTTTGTCCTCTCCAATAACTCAAGCCTCCATTTGGAATTTGGAAATGTCCCAACTTTTCAATTCCTTTTTTAATATTTCCTTGAATCTCTTGCTTTTTATCAGCAGTTAAATCAAACATATCTGTTAGATATAGTTGCGGAAATACACTTGAGGTTGTTTGCTCTACACAACCATGTGGATAACGAATTAAATATTGTAACCTTCCTGTAAAATCCATTGGAGGGATCGTAGAAAATTCTACTGAGGCGCTATTGGAACCTTTAATTCCAAAAGTTGAAAAATTAATTGTTTTTGCGGCTTTTGAATCGACTATTTCATTGGATGTCTTATTACTTATTGGATTTGGGTTTATAACATCTAATTCTACTTCATAAGATGATTTTTCACCATTTCCAATAGCGATTACTTCAATTTTAGAAATTCCTTTTGCCTGTGAAACGTCTAATTCAAAATACACCATTTTTTCATCTGGTTTATCAAAAGTAAGCGTTTTTGTTTGTGCTCCAGTTATCTTGATTTTGTCATCCAGTTTCAAACTAATCGTAACGTTCTTAACTTTACTTTCCATCGCAAAAACTGTTACAGGAAGTGTCACTTTTTCTCCAGGACTCAACTTCCGTGGTAAAGACGCTAATACCATCAAAGGCTTTTTTACAGGTACACTTTTTTCAACGCTTCCATACGCTTCCATCTCATTATCTCCTGCTACTACCATTGCTCTAACGGCGCCAATGTATTTTGGCATTTGAATTATGTGAGATTTTGTTTGCCCTTTCTCTAAAATAAAAGGGCCTAAATAAGTAACAACAGGTTTAAACCTATTTGCTTTTTTATTTTTACTTCCATTTGCATCTTCATCTCCACCAATTGCAAAAACTTGCTCCACACTTCCGCCATATGCTCCAATTACATAATCGTAAATATCCCATGTTTTAACCCCTAGCGCTTCTCTTTTGTAAAACTCATTCCAAACATTTGGGGTTCTATATCTCGTTAATCCAAGTAACCCTTCATCAACAACTGCAAGTGTATATGTCATTTTCTTGCCTTCTTTTTCATTTACTTTAATAGTATATTTCTCTTCTGGGGTTAAAGTTTCAGGCATTGAAATTTCTGGATTTAATCTTGTCTTTGGATTTTCTACTAGTATTGGAATAATTCCATATAATCGTATTGGTAAATCATTGGCTGTTGAAGCATGAGGCTGTAATAAAGAAATGTTTACAAATACATTTGGAGCCATTTCAGCAGTTATTGGAATATCTACTGTGGTTTCTCCTTTTTTGGTCTTTGCCCATTGCTTGTGAATTACTTCAGTTCCGTTTTCAATACTCACTAAGGCTCTTCCTTCTATTCCTGAAGGAAATGCGACTTTGGCTGTTTCTCCAACGTTATACGTGTCCTTATCTGATGAGAAAATTAACATTTTAGCGCTTTCTGGATCATTATTTGGTCTCTTCCACCAATTTTTATAAAAATAGGCTGCTCGCCCTGTTGCATGACCACTTTTTGGATCGTAAATTCTGATTAAATAACGTCCACCATCAATATCTGGAACGTTGATGTTAAATGATGCCTTTCCTTTACTATTCGTATTTAACTTTAATGATTTATATGGTTTGTGATATTGACTTCCAACATATGATGATAAATCATCATAAGACGAACTCCACCACCAACGCCAATTAACTTCATAGACCTCAACTTCCAACCCAGTTCTTTTGATTGGATTTCCTTTATCATCGACAGTAACCACATCAAACTCTACATTTTCATCAGTAAAATATGATCCGTGTGCTCTTGATTTAGGTGATTTTAATCCTACAAATGAAATATACGGAGCATAGTTTTTTGTGAAAACATCCATCGAAAAATCTCCTCCGTTTTCAAATGCTCTGGTTAGAAATGTAGCCCGCAACATTCCTGGAGCCTTCGTTTGTAGATTTAATTTTTTGCTGATTTTTACTTTTCCATCTTGATTTACTTTTCCATCAAACACAATCACTTCTTCAGATTCAAATTTTCTGATTGGATCATGAAAAATATATTCTTTATAGTTTTTAAATCCAGTAGAAATTGAAGTAAATTTTGCTTTTACTTCTGCTTTCAGTCCTTTTGCTGGAGCGCCATGTAACCAATTGACAGATAAATCGCCTGACAACGGTTTTTTAGCCGTTAAGACTTCGTTTTCAAAATCAATTTTAATCTTTAACCTATTCGGTTTAATCGTTTCTACCTTAATTTTTTTGCTAAAATGTGCGCCTCCAACACTCACATTTGCGCGCCAATTTCCTGTTGGTGAAGCATCTGATGTTGGAATCGAAAAATTCGTAAAACCGTTAACTGAATTTGACTTTACTTTTTTGTAAACCAATTTTCCTCGCGCATCAGTCAATTCCATTTTAATAGGGTGATTGATCAGCAACGGATTTGTCTTATCGTTTAAAACAAATGTTAAGTGAATCGTATCTCCAGGTCTCCAAACTCCACGTTCGGCATAGAGAAAACCTTTCAATCCTTTTTGTAATTTTTGACCTGATACATCAAACTTACTCATAGACAATGAATGTCCATCGTCGATTTTCACATAGGTCTTATTTTTCCCTTTTGAAACGATTGCGAAATAGGCGTTTTTATCAACATCAAAACCTGTAAAACCTTCTCTATCGGTTAATGAATTAGAAATTTCTTGTTGTTGATAGTTGTAAATTTTTACACTTGCATTTGCAATTGGATCTGTAGTCAGAATATCTGTCACAGCAAAAAAGTATGATTTATTATTTCCCTTTTTTACAATTACACCAATATTGGATGCTAAAATATTTGCGGCAACAATTTTATTGTCATTATCAAAATAGGCTTCTTTACATGGGTTTTCTCTATCTCTCCAGTTATAATAACGGCGGTTTTGATAATTATAAATTAAATTATCCCAATACTGTTCCTCTCTTTCTTCTAATTCCTTTGCTGCTTGAGTTGTGTATTCTTGATTTTCATTATAGTAATATTCGTCTTCATAATAATCGTCGTAGTAATCCTCTTCTGAATTTGTAATAACTTCGGAACCATTACAATTGTATAATGAATATTGTTTTTTATAACTCAACTCTATTCTATAAATTGCTCCAGGATCTGATTGGATCATTTTGGATAAATCTATCGCATAGGTTTTCCATTTTCCGTCATTTCCAATTCCGTTTTTAACCAAAGTCATTGTTTTATTGGCTATTCTCCTACCCACTCTTCGAATATTATAAGACTGTAGATTATTTATGTTTTTATCTTGAAGAAATTGCAAAACGTTGTCTTTATAAACCTTAATTACTTTTATATCTACCGCTTGTAAATTAACTGCTTCAAAATTAAATTTAAGATTTGAAGAGTTCGGTAAAATAACTCCGTTTGATATAAATCTAACTTGAGGTTTTATTTGCTCAAAAATAATTTTGCTTTTGTATGTATTCTTTAATTTATAACCGTCTATACTTTTAATTCCTTGAAAGACATCAATAGAAACATTCCCAACTATTTTATTGGTTGGATATACTTTTAATAGGTTCCCATCAACAATATACTTTAAGTCTTTTGTATTCTCAATAGCTACTAAACCACTAAAATTTTGTTGTTTTTTTAATGGGTCTGAAAAGTTTATTTCTAAGTGTTGCTCAGGACTTTGAATCACTTTTAACTTTACAATAGAAAAATTATTAACTCCTTTAATGTCAAATTTTGATGAACCATTGTTATCAACTCCAATCTTACTTCCTTTCCATTTAATTTGAACTTCCGTATCATCTTCATATCGCTCAATACTATCAATTTTAAACTGATAAATAGTACTAGAAGTCAAACCTTCTTCCCATTTTATATGTAGCGTTTTTTCCTTGTGCGTTGCGGTAATAATTTGTTCTACATCTTCTAATGACAACACATCCGATGCTCTTAAAACACCTTCTAAATATTGCCATTTTTTGCTATATGATTGAATAGAATTGGTGTTGATAGAGAAGTTTTGTTCTAAGGTTTTAAATCGAAATATATATTTCTTTAATTCAGATGAAACATTAGGATATAACTTTCCAAGATTCACAGTTACTGTATATTCTTTGTTAGGTTTTAGACTCTCTGAAGGTTTAAAAAGGATTGTTCTTAAATTTAAAGCGGTAAATATTCCTTTAATTTTTGGAGATATCGTAACAATATTTTTTGTTACCTCTTGATTTGGAACCCAAGATTCAACTTCTTTTAAAAAGCCTATTCGTATTGGTGAATTGGTGGATACTTCTCCTGAAGTGGTATGAGAAATGTATTCTTTGAATTGAAATAAATTGTCGGTTACTTCTTGCGGGTTTTTTGGCGTACACGAGGTTATAGACACGCTTAGCAGAAGCATATAGATCGCTTGGTATATTTTCATCTTATAGAAAGATTAATAGTTGATAAAATTTGCTTGAAGTTACTAAAAATAACGATAGGACTTAGAAGAATATTGCCTCGCTATTTTATAAAGTTATGTTAAAATAAAAAAGCCTCCTTTTAGAAAGGAGACTTTAATTTCATTCTTTTTAATAAAGAAAAGTATCCTTATTTACTCTTTATAACCCAAAACCTCATCAATAGTATTTACTGTTACAGAATGATAATTTGATCTTGCTTTCTTATATATTGCCATTCCTTCATCCACTTTATCAGCATTTGCAAATGCTTTATATAATGTAGAAACATACCAACGACGTCCAACGCGTGTTAAAAATTCTTCAATCTTCATATCCACATTGTTTCCTTTATAATTGTGGTTAATCGCTTGCTCATACCAAACCATTGCTTTGTGTGAGTTTTTAGAATTTGTTAAATCAAAAGCATTGTCAATAAGTGCCATTTGTTCTGGAGTAATATCTGTTGGGAAATTACGAATAAAATATACCCATTCTTGGGTTGTCCAATCTTTAGCAACGACAGCATTTACTTTATTAGTTGTCACTATTTCTTTAATCGTATTTGAAACATTTTCAAACTTATCAGACTTAATTTCAAATGCATTACTTGGAATTCCAGGGTTGTAAACCCATTCATCTGTATTAAATTTTACGCTGTGTTTGTCTAATAAATTTTCATTTAAATACACAATAAATTTCTCTGTAGTCATTGTTGTAAATGCGTTTGACTGAAAATAATTTTTTAAGAAAACATCAAACTTTTCTCTACCAATTGTTTCTTCTAAAGTCTTTAAAAACAAAAATCCCTTGTCATACGCAATACTATTCATTCCGTCATCTGGATTTTGCCCTTTTAAATTTAATTTTAAATGTGTTTTTTCTGGAGTGTCTTTAAATCCTTCTATTTCTTCATTTAAATCTTGACGCGCAATTAAACCTAACATATTTGCTCTGTCTTTACCATACAACGCTTCCATAATACGGTTTTCAAAGTATACTGTGAAACCTTCATTTAACCAGAAATCATCCCAAGTAGTGTTGGTTACTAAATTCCCAGACCATGAATGTGCTAATTCATGAGCAATCACAGATGTTAAACTTTTATCACCCGCAATTAATGTTGGTGTAGCGAATGTTAAACGTGGATTTTCCATTCCTCCAAAAGGAAAACTAGGTGGCAATACAATGACATCAAACTGATCCCAAGCATATTTTCCATATAACTTTTCTGCTTCAACAAGCATGTTTTCCATTTCTGAAAACTCCTCTTGAACTGCATCTACCATAGAATTTTCAGCATATACTCCTGTTCTGTTACTAACTGCTTTATAAGCAATATCACCAACAGCTAGCGCCATTAAATACGGTGGTATTTTTTGAACCATTTTAAAATGGTATTCTCCATTTGGAGATTTTACTTTCGGGTTTTCAGCACTCATTACTGCCATTAGTTCTTTTGGAACTCTTACAGTAGCATCATATGTAATTCTGATTTGTGGACTGTCTTGAATAGGAATCCAAGTACGAGTTAAAATCGCCTGACCTTGCGTGAATAAAAACGGCTGTGTTTTATCTGCAGTTTGCTGTGGGTTTAACCATTGTACTGCTTCTGTTTTATCAGTAGTTTGATAAAATACAGTAATGTTTTTTGTGCTTCCATTAATTTTAATGTTTAGTGGTTGCCCTAAACTTTCGTCATATGTACCTAATGAAAACTCTGTATCTTTTCCATCTGCTTGTACTTTTTCAATAACTAAGTTTTTAGCATCTAAAATAATTTGAGAGGCATTATTATTATCAATAGCATAACTAGCAGAACCGCTAATTACTTCTGTTCCAAAATTCACATCAATATCTAAATTCAAATGTGTAATTACTGCTTCATTTGGTTGTGCATAAGAATGTGGTTCTTCTACATATTTAAGAGTTTCTGTCCCTTTTTTTGATTCTGTACAGCTGATCATAAAAATTAGTGTTGCTACTACAATTAGTAATTGTTTTCTATTCATTTTATCTATTTTAATTCTTAAATTTTATTTGTTTATTTAGGTATTACGTGATAATAAACTGCCATAAAATGACTGAAACTACCAGCAAGTACAAAAATATGAAATATTGCGTGATTATATTTTATCTTTTCAACACTATATAGTACAGCCCCTGTGGTATAAAGAACGCCGCCAGCAAAAAGCCATATTAAACCTTCTGTAGATAGGTTTGCTAATAATGGCTTGATGGCAAATACGATTAACCACCCCATTAAGACATAGGCAATCGTTGAAATTCTATCATACTTTCCTGTGTAAAACAACTTTAGTATAACTCCGATCAATGCTAATCCCCAAGAAATTCCAAAAATAGTCCATCCAACCCAACCCTCTAAAGTAACTAATGTGAAGGGTGTATATGTGCCTGCAATCAATACATAAATTGAAGCGTGATCAAAAATATTTAATTTATAACGTTTATCAAGATCCTTAGACGCGTGATAAAAAGTAGATGCTGCATATAAAATGATTAAACTCAATCCATAAATTATAAAACTTGTAATGATTGTAGTGTTTTCACTTTTTATAGACTTTACTATTAAAAGAAAAAGCGCAATAACACTTAATAAAAGACCAAAACCATGAGTTAGTACGTTTAATTTCTCTTCCTTCTCGCTATAAGTCTTTATTAGTTTTTCGTCAATCATTTAGTTTTATTTTGAATCGTTAATTAACTCCGCGTGAATTATTTTAAACGCTTTCTCTTTAATCGCCCTTTTATCTCTTACTTTTAAACCTTTTGTTTCTAAAAATTCATGAATCTTAACTCTTAAATCTCCAGGAGAACCGCTAAAAAAAGTATAAGAAAGGCGTTTTTTGCAATCATAAAAAGTCATTGGAACTATTGGTATTTGATGGTCTATTGCTAATGCAAATGCCCCGTTTTTAAATTCACTTAAAACAACACTTTCATCAACAGGAACAAGACCTTCTGGAAAAATACAAATACTCATTCCTTCATTAAGTCGTCTTTGCGCTTCAGTAAAAACACGTTTTCTACTTTCTGCATCACTTCTATTTACCAATATACTTGATCTCTTAAAAATAAGTCCGAAAAAAGGTATTCTTCTTAACTCTGATTTTCCTACAAATACTAGTGGTTTTTTGACTATCGCTAACATCAACATAATATCTATCATTGATGTATGATTGGCAATGAACATATAGCTTTTATCACTTTTTACTTTTTGCTGTTCTGAAACTATCTTGGCCTTGAAGCCCATAACAAACAACAAGGTTTTTCCCCAAGCGTGCGCTATTTTGTAGAAGGAAGAGTACCAACTTTCCTTATAAGTAGTGATTAATAATAACGGAAATGCAAATAACACCGTTCCTATAACCCAACAATAAAACCAAAGACGCCAAATTAAAATGGCTATATATTTAAATAATTTCATGTGTCTATACTTGTTGTTTCTTAAAGATAACATGCTGCTCACAAATAATTGTTTCCGCATTAAGAAGCCTTTTTAACAAGTTCGTTTCCTTTTTTCAAAAATACATTTTTTAGACCAATATTACTGACCTATAAATGTTTGATTTACAGTCTATTTTATTTAAATTAAATTATTCATTATGTTGTATTCTATTATTATTGGAATTTTTGCAGGTTTAATTGCTACAAAGTTATGAAGGGTAGAGGGTTTTGTTTCTTAAGTGAATTTGTTGGGAATTTGCTATTTACCAATCTAAGTCTTGGGTTTATACAGGACGTGGATTTTGATTTAGCTAAAGGAATCTTTGGTGCGGCTTTGAACTCGCTTTTTTTATGCAGTTTAAATTGCTATTTTTGTCAATATATATAATATTACTAATGTCAAGAATTCTTACAGGAGTACAAAGTACAGGAACACCTCATCTAGGAAATATTTTAGGAGCAATTTTACCTGCAATTGAAATGTCTAAAAGTAGTGGTAACGAATCATTTTTATTCATTGCAGATATGCATTCTTTAACCCAAATAAAAGATAGAAAAACATTAAGAGAAAACACATATAGTACTGCTGCTACATGGCTTGCATGTGGATTAGATATTAATAAAACTGTTTTTTATCGTCAAAGTGATGTTCCTCAAGTAACTGAGTTAACTTGGTATTTAAGTTGTTTTTATCCTTTTCAAAGGTTGACACTCGCTCATAGTTTTAAAGATAAAGCTGACCGATTAGAAGATGTGAATTCTGGATTATTTAGCTATCCAATGTTAATGGCCGCGGATATACTTTTATATGATGCTGAGATTGTTCCTGTTGGAAAAGATCAATTACAACATCTTGAAATGTCTCGTGATGTTGCAAACAGATTTAATCATCAAATGGGTGATACTTTAGTTCCGCCAGAAGCAAAAATTCAAGAAGGCACAATGTATGTTCCGGGAACCAATGGTGGAAAAATGAGTAAGTCCCAAGGAAATATTATTGATATCTTTCTAGATGATAAAAAATTGCGAAAGCAAGTAATGAAAATTGAAACGGATTCTACGCCTCTTGAAGAGCCTAAAAATCCTGATACATGTAATTTGTTTGCCTTGTATAAATTATTAGGGTCCAAAGAGCAAGTTGCAACAATGCGTACCAATTATGAAGGGGGAAACTACGGTTATGGTCATGCAAAACAAGCGTTTTTTGAATTATTAGTAGAAAAATTTGCAGTTGAAAGAGAGCGTTATACTTACTTTATGAATAACCTCAATGAAATTGATAAAGTTCTTGAAGTTGGTGCTCAAAAGGCCCAAAAAGTTGCTAATGAAGTACTATTGAGGGTTCGCGCTAAACTTGGTTATTAAATCGCTTAAAATTTCTCAAAAATACCTAATCCAAATAGTGCAAAATCATATTTTGTTGGATCATTAGGATCCATTTTTCTTAGGTTTGTGTCTAGTTCTTCCAAAGCCTTCCAGTCATTTTGTTTACGTATTAATAAACCTAGTTTTCTTGCAACGTTTCCGCTGTGAACATCTAATGGACAAGATAGTTTAGACATTGAAGTGTATTTCCATAAACCAAAATCTACACCAGCATTATCTCTACGAACCATCCACCGTAAAAACATGTTAATTCGTTTTGAAGCACTTCCTTTCATTGGATCGGAAACGTGTTTCGTTGTTCTCTGTTGATGTGGAACTTCGAAAAAAACTTTCTTGAAATTATGGATCACTCGCTTGTTATTTTCATCTGTAGGAAAAAGGGAAAATAACCCTTCTAAACCATGATGATTTTGATAGATGTTTTTTAAAGAAGAAATAAATATTTGAAAATCAAAACTATTGAAAGTTCTATGAACAAAGGCTGTTGATTTTTCTAAATCTGCTTCGGTATGATTTTTTACAAAATCAAATGGAGAATTGTCCATGATTTCCATCATTCTATTCGAATTCTTGATAATCATTTCTCGTTTTCCCCAAGCAATTGTTGCGGTTAAAAAAGCTGCAATCTCTATATCCTCTTTTATCGAAAATTGATGTGGAATCTGAATAGGGTCTGACTCAATAAATTTAGGGTTGTTGTATTGTTCAGCTTTGTTATCTAAAAATTGTTTAAGGTCTTTTTTATTCATTTGTCTTTCCTTCTTTCAAAATATTATTTTCTACTTAAAAAACACCAACTAAACCTATTTGGTTACTACTAAATTTTAAATTCCAAGAAATTAATTTTTCCTTTGTTGGATAATCATAAGCTTTGGTATTAAACAGAAACTTATCAACTCCGTCAACAATAATAATACTTATAGCGGTACTAAAAACAACATCTGTAAGCCAATGTGCTCCTGCTAATAGTCTTGATATTGGTGCAATTGACCCTAAAGTGTAGATTCCAACTTTCGTCAAAGTATTGTCAAATTGTTTGGCTATTGCATGAGCCATTGTTACAGAAAGTATAGTATGTCCTGATGGAAAAGAATGGAATCCAGCAATATTTGTAAATGGTTTAAAAGAACCATTTCCTATATATTCTGTTGGTCGAGCTCTACCAACTGCGGTCTTCATAATACTTTGAAAGACTCCTGTGGCAACTGAAGCCGACATAATTAATACTCCTGTTTTTCGTACTTTTTCATTTTTTGTCAATAATCCAAAGCCGTAAATTGCAGCAGTTGCGGCAAAATAATTTTGTGGTTTACCTGCATAAAAACCAGTTTTTTTTATGAAATTTGGAACATCAGGTTCTATCCTTGAAAAATATCTATTTGCTTCTTCATCAATAAAATATAATGCTAAAGTTCCTCCTAAAAGAGTTCCAAATGTTTTTAAGTCTTTCTTTTTCCAATGTAATGGTCGTGTAAATGAATTTCCAACACTTCGTAAAATTATTTTAGAATCATACTTTAATAATGCGCCAATAGAAGATGAATCTGTAGGTTTAGAAATCGATAATTTCTGTGCCTCAACTTTTGAGACACAACTTATTAAAATTACAAATGTTATGATACTTTTATAAAAATTCATATATCTTTTTATGCCGCTGGATTTGGAAATAAATCATGTACTGCATTAATCTCAGCAATAATTTCGTGAGATAATTCAATATTAATACTATTAATGTTTTCTTTTAATTGAATCATATTCGTTGCGCCAATTATATTACTCGTAACAAATGGTAATTGGTTGATAAAAGCTAAAGACATTTCTGTCATTGTAATTCCATGTTTTTTTGCAATTTTATGATACTCTAAAACTGCTTGCTCTGCTCCTGGAGTTCTATATCTTAAAACAAAATTAGGGAATAAAGTTCCTCTTGCTCCTTTTGGTAATTGTCCATTCATATATTTTCCTGATAAGACTCCTTGAGCTAATGGAGAATAAACCAACAATCCTATATTCTCTCTCATAGAAACTTCTGACATTCCATATTCATAAGCTCGATGGATTAATGAGTATGAGTTTTGTATCGTAGACATTCTTGGTAAATTATGCTTTTCAGATGTTTCTAGATACTTCATTGTTCCCCAAGGAGTTTCATTAGACAATCCAATATGTTTAATCTTGCCTTGTTTTATAAAATCTTGAAGTGTTTCTAGAATCTCTAAATGATTTTCAGCTTCTTTAGTAGACGTTTTATAAGGATAGTCCCTAACACCAAAACAATTCACTCCTCTTCCTGGCCAATGCAACTGATATAAATCTATATAATCTGTTTGTAGTCGTTTTAAACTTCCTTCAATCGCTTCTGTCAATGCTCTTTTACTAAAACCGTCTTTACGAATATGCGCCGTATAAGGTCCTGCTCCAGCAATTTTACTTGCCAACACAACTTTATCTCTGTTTCCTGTCTTTTTAAACCATGAACCAATAATTTTCTCAGTAGAGCCAAAGGTTTCTGCCGTTGCAGGAACAGCATATAACTCGGCAGTGTCAAAGAAATTTACACCTTTTTCTAACGCATAATCCATCTGCTCGTGACCTTCTGGTTCTGTGTTTTGGTTTCCCCAAGTCATGGTGCCTAAACATATTTTAGAAACTTTTACATCTGTATTTGGTAGTGTTGTGTATTTCATAATTTTCTTTTCTTCTAATTATTGATTGCTTCGATTCCTGGTAAAGTTTTTCCTTCTAGCATTTCTAGCATAGCGCCTCCACCTGTAGATACATAACTTACTTTTTCTGCAAAACCAAATTGTTTCACAGCAGCCACAGAATCTCCTCCACCAACTAAAGAAAAGGCTCCGTTTTTAGTAGCATTATCTATTGAATGACCTAAAGCAATCGTTCCTCCTGCAAAAGATTCCATTTCAAAAACACCTAAAGGGCCGTTCCATAAAATAGTTTTACATTTATTTACAACCTCGTCAAAAATTGCTATTGATTTTGGTCCAGCATCTAAACCTTGCCATCCATCAGGAATTTTAGTAACGTCTAAAACTTGGGTATTTGCATCATTACTAAAATCATCTGCAGCAATCACATCTACTGGAATATGTACGGCAACATTTTTAGCCTTTGCCTGTTTTAAAATTTCTAAAGCCAATTCCATTTTGTCATCTTCACATATAGAGTCTCCTACACTTCCTCCTTGTGCTTTTACAAAGGTAAAAGTCATTCCTCCACCAATAATTAAATGGTCTACTTTGTCTAAAATATTTTCAATTACAGTGATTTTAGAAGAGACTTTTGCACCTCCTAAAATTGCTAATACTGGTTTTTCAGAATTGTTTAATACCTTATCTATACTTTCAATTTCTTTGGCAAGTAAAAATCCAAAATATTTTTTATCTGTAAAAAATTGAGCAATAATTGCTGTTGATGCATGTGCTCTATGGGCTGTTCCAAAAGCATCATTTACATAAATATCTCCTAGTTTAGATAACTGCTCAGCAAAGTCTTTATCTCCCTTTTTTTCTTCATTATAAAAACGAAGGTTTTCTAACAACAATATTTCTCCTGCTTCTAACTGTTCTACTGCTTTTTCAACTTTATCACCAACACAGTCATTAACAAACTTGACTTGAACACCAATAATTTCACTTACTGACGCAACTATGTGTTGCAAAGAAAACTCTGGAGAAACTCCTTTTGGTCTTCCTAAGTGTGACATTAAAATACAACTTCCACCATCTTCCAAGATTTTAAGTATCGTTGGCTTAGCAGATTCAATTCTAGTTGCATCAGTTACATTTAAGTTATGATCAAGTGGAACATTAAAATCTACTCTTATTAATGCTTTTTTATCTTTAAAATTATAGGTGTTTATTGTCTTCATTTTTATAAATATTTTCTAAGAAAACAAATGTAAGGGTTTCGTGTTTTTTAATTGTGATGAAATCGGAAAACTTCAAATAACGTTTTCGTATTTTAATCTATATTTGTACAATGCGATTTTTAGAAATATTAGGTCAAGAACATATCAAAAACCATCTTTTGCAATCTGCAAATAATGGGCGAATTCCACATGCACAATTATTTGTTGGTAAAGAGGGTTCTGGAACACTTCCAATGGCTATTGCTTACGCACAGTATTTGTTGTGTAATAACAATCCAAATATTGATGCTTGCAATTTAAAATGTGATAAGTTGACGCATCCTGATTTACATTTTGCTTTTCCTGTTGCCACAAGTGCATCTGTAAAGAAACATCCAATTAGTGATTTGTTTTTATCTGATTGGAGACCTTTTATTAACAAAACACCTTATGGAAGTCTATTCAATTGGCTACAAACAATTGGTGTAGAAAATAAACAAGGTTCAATTGGTGTAGATGAGGCTGAAGCAATTGTAAAATCATTGCAATTAAAATCTTTTGAAGGCGGTTATAAGGTAATGATTATATGGATGGCAGAAAAAATGAATACTGCTGCTGCAAATAAATTATTAAAACTCATAGAAGAACCGCCAGAAAAAACTGTTTTTATTTTAATTACCGAAAATGAAGAGCAGATTATTGGTACTATTCGTTCTCGCTGTCAAACATTAAATTTTCCCGTATTAAGTGAAAGTGATATTGTAAATGGATTAGTTTCATCTCACAAAGTTGCTGAAAATGAGGCAAAAAAAATCGCACATCAATCAAATGGGAGCTTCAATAAAGCGCTAGATATTTTAAACAATGATTCATCTGATGCTATTTTTGAACAATGGTTTATTACCTGGATTAGAGCGGCTTTTAGGGCTAAAGGAAATGCATCTGTAATAAACGAACTTATTGCGTGGAGTGATACAATTTCTAAATCTGGAAGAGAAACTCAAAAGCGTTTTTTAAATTTCTGCTTGCAATTTTTTAGACAAGCATTATTACTTAATTATAAAGCAAACAACTTGGTATTTTTAGAAACTAAAGAGCCTGGTTTTGATCTAAAAAAGTTCGCTCCATATGTTCATGGAAACAATATTGAAAGCATAAATAAAGAACTTAATCAAGCTATTTATCATATTGAACGAAATGGAAACCCTAAGATTATTTTATTAGATACTTCGATTAAATTAACGAGACTTTTACATCAGAAAGAAGATTGAATCAATAATCTCAATCCAATCTGATTTAAATATTTTGGCTATCGCCCTGCAATTAAAATTCTAATCTGAAAACAAAATTTGGAGTAACTCCAAGAGAATATTTATCTATTCTTTGAAGAACTTCTACTCCATTTTCATCAAAACGAATATCATAACTTCTATTTAATATACTTTTCTGATTATAGATATTAAGTAGAGAAAAACCAACTTTTCCTTTCCACTTTTCATTTTTGGTAAATAAAAACTTATAGTACGTAGAAAAATCTAATCTGTGATAGTTTGGTAGCCTTTCTGCATTTACTTTTTCATAATTTATAGAAGTTACTTGATCGTCGATCACTAGTCCATCAGCATTTGTATATGGGATTCCGGATCTAATGCTCCAACCTAAAGAAAAATCAAAATCATTTAACTTATATGAATGTGACCATGATAGTGAATTACTTATATCTTGATTTCCTCTAAAAGAATTACCCTCATTTATAGTCTCAAACTTAGACTTATTTTGTGTTAAAGAATAACTAAGAAAGGTTCTGTAATTATTTATTTTCTTTTTTATTAATAGATCTAATCCTACTATTTTGCTTTCGCCTTCAGAATAATTATTAGTACTATTTGTAAAGCCATTTGTTAATGATGTTAACCCACTAATTTTTTTTAAATACCCTTCTAAATCTATATTCCAACCATTTTTTTGATAGTTTACTCCCGAAGTTATTTGATTGCTTTTTAAAATGGATTTATCTTCATTATTAGCAAGTACCCAAATTTGATTCTCTAATCCAAAATTTTGAGTGTTAAACTCAATAATTTTACTAAGTGATTGTCGGTTTTGTTCTGCCGAAAAGTTTAATCTTAGTTGAGAATTTATTTTTCGCTCAATTTGTATTCTCGGTTCAATATGAATTTCATCCAATAATGAATAATGATTCGCTCTAAACCCTAAATTTATATACCATTTCTCTTTGTCATTATATTCATATTCTGTATAAAACGTATGTGTATTATTAGTTTCAGAAACAATATCATTAAAATTCTCGTTTTGAAAAAATATATTTTCATAACCAAGTGTATATCCAACACTGTTATTAGAAAATTGATATCCAAAATTTAAGGTTTTAATATCCGATAGTTTGAAATTTGTTTGAAATGATACCTGTAAATCTTTAATAGAATTTTTCTTTACCGTTTTATTTTGAACATCATCTAAGTATAAATTTGCACCTGAATAGTCTAAATTAAATTTAGAATAATATGCATTGAAATGATGTGAAAAATTCTCTCTATACTTGTGATTCCAAAGAAATTTTAAACCTTGATTATAAATATCTAATTTGTCATTCGAAATTTCATCAAATTCATCAATTAGAAACTCATATTCCAATTTGTTTTTTACTGAAATATTACTAAATGATATTTCATCTTTATCCGTTGGTTTGTAAATTAGCTTTGCGTAATAATCATTAAAATAAAACAGATCCTTAACTGTTTCTACCACATCTTCTTCAAATACTTTATTGCCATCAGATATTTTAGTGTTTTGAAATACTTTCTTAGAAAACTTATCAAATGTTGCTGTATTAACTCCATCTGTAATAGATCTCCTGGCCGAAATAACAAGCCCTAGTTTATCTGTTATTTTAGTTTTTAAATATGCATCTGAATGTGTTAAATTAAACCCAAAACCCCCTTCTATACTGTCAGTTAATTGATCTTTTGTGGTAATATCTATTACTCCTGATATTCTATTTCCAAAACGTGCTTTAGCACCTCCTTTGTAAAAGTTTATGTCTTTAACTATATAAGGATTAAATGCTGATATCATGCCAAAAAAATGGCCTGAATAATACATTTTGATTCCGTCAAAGAGTATCAAGTTCTGATCTGGAGTTCCCCCTCTTATATATAATTCTGATGCGGTTTCATTTAAGCTCTTAATTCCAGGTAAAAGTTGTAAGCTTTGTAAAATATCTGGTTCTATTAATCCTGGAAGTATTCCTAATTTATTTGGTTTCAAAGTAATTGACCCATCTGTTTTTTTGGTAATTCCTGAGGTTAAATATTCATTAATTACGACTTCGTCTATATTATATGTGTCTTCTTCTAAATTTATAGTAGCGCATTGCTTGTTTTTGAAAAAATTTTTTGAAAAACTTCTCGTTTTATAACCTAAATAGTTTATTTCAATAATTTCATTCTGATTTAATTCTAATTCAAAATATCCTTCTTTATTGGTAGTAGTTCCTATACTTTTTTTAATATTAACAATGGATACATTTTCAATAATTTCAGTTGAATTCCCTTTTTTAATGTATCCACACACAATAGAAGATACTGTTTTTTGAAGTGTATAATAACGTTCGTTTACTTTTTGTGAGGTAATGCTAGTTTGTTCTTTTATCGCCTTTAAAACATCCTCTAATGATGCTTCTTGGTTAAATGAAAAGTATTGGTTTTTAACAATTTTAGTTTGAAAAGAGAATTTGACTTCAAAAACATTTTCAATCTTATTTAATGCAGTTTGTAATTGAGCATTATCAAATAATAAATCATGCTTTTCTTGCGAAAAACTATAAAAAGAGGAAATTAAAAAAAGAAAGATTAATTTTTTTCTCATTTACTTTTATCGAGCACAACTGAGTTTTCGCCCTTAAAAGTAAATGAAATTTTCATAGGAACAAAAACTGTTTTTAAAGCAAGTTTAATATCACTATGTGTAAAACTCCCTGTAAACCTTTTGTTAGCGTCAATATTGTTTAAATTAAATTGAGTCTCAAATTGATTTTCTAAGGCGCTTATTACTTGTTTTAAAGGAGTATTTGTAAAGGAAGATTCTCCTTGTAACCATGTGGGATTTTGATTTGTAAAACTCCATGTTTCAGATGCAGTATCAATTGCTCTAAAAGCATTTGTTGGATTTAGTATTGTTTGAATTTTATTAGAGCTAACTCTAACTTTTCCTTCGTAACATTGTACTTCAAGATATTTTTTTTGTGAAATTACTATGAATTTTGTTCCCAATACATCTATAGAGCCTCCTGTAGTTTCAACGCTGAAATTACTTCCTTTTTCTACTTCAAAAAAAGCTTCACCTTTTAAGAATAACTTCCTGTTATTTTCCCAGTCACTTTTATCCAATTCTAATTCTGAATTTGAATTTAAATGAACAATCGAATTATCTGGAAGTGTAATCTTTAATTGTTCCCCATATACTGTAGTATAAGTTGTTGTTGTGTTATTGAAAAAATACACTACTCCTAGTAAAATAATTGCTGATGCTGCAACTTTATAAAATATATTTGGAATTAATTTTCTAACCTTGGGCTTGTTTTTTAAATTAATTTCCTCTTGAATATTTTCAAAAACTTTATTCATATCGTATTCTGGCCCTTCTAATAACTGAGAGCTTTCGTTGATTCTTTTATAAATCGAATAATCTTTTGATTTTTTAAATTCTTCTAATTCAGCAGATGTTAGATTTCCCGAAATCCATCTAGCTAAAAAATTATTATTTAAATTTTCTTCTTTCATTTTTCCTATATCAATTCAACAATAAAACAGCTTTACTATAAAATACCCTACTAAATTAAATATTTCCAATCGTTTTTCTTAATGCCATTAAGGCTAAACTCATTCTTTTTTCAACGGCTTTTATAGATATTCCTGTTATTTCTGCGATCTCTTTATATTTCTTTTTCTCCATTCTACTTAACAAAAAAACCTCTCTCTGCTTTATTGGTAAATCAGAAATAGCCTTTTTTAATTTTACCATAAACTCTTGCTCTTCTAGAATAAATTCAGGAGTTATATTAGTACTTTCTTTATACAACACTGTTTGATGCTTCAACACGACTTTCTTATGTGCAACTTCGTTTAAAAAAGCATTATTAGCAACTGTGAATAGGAATGATTTCGCTTTGTCAAAAATTACTTTAGTACAATTATCCCAAAGCTTGATAAAGGCCTCTTGAGTTAAGTCTTCTGCTTGTTGTATATCTCCACACTTATAATAAATGAAATTTATTATGGCTTTGGAATGTGTTTTGAAAATAATTTCAAAATTCCTTTTCTCACAAACCGATTTAATTTCATTAGACATTATTTTAATTACTTATTTAATATTTATCCAAAAATATATAATTATAAATAAAGAAGTGTTGTTTTGATTTTATTTTCTAACTCTTTAAAAGAATATCCTTTATGACTATTTATAAAAGTTTTTATTTTATATTTGTAAAGTTACCAAATATAAATTACCCCTCTTTTTATCAATATTCATGAAAAATATAAGTCTTATATTCTTATTTTCTTTGTTATTCGTCTTTCATTCTTGTAATCACGGTAGCGATGATTTGAATTTAAATAATTCAGGAGATGGAGTCGTTAATAATGGGAATGGTACTGGAAATACAAGTGGAAACAACGGAAACTCAAATAATAACCAAAACAATCCTGTTGGAGTTGATGGAGAAATAACACTTTATAGGGTTGATGGAGAAGATATTTTTAAAATTTCAGATTATCTCGTTTCTGGACAAGATTTGATGTATCAACAAGACATACAAGAGCATCAAAAACTTTGGAGATTAGTTAAAAAAATTGTTCCATTAAATTATAGAGATAAAATTGGTGAATTTCTTATTTATAACGGTTCGGTAACAGAAACTAATGGCCTTTCAGCTCAAATAAATAATGACTCCTCTAAATGGAAATTAGGCATTGCTATTAATTATTCTAATGACGATCAACAAAAATTAATTTACACAATAGTTCATGAGTTTGGGCATATATTAACTCTAAATGATGATCAAATAAATACTTCAATTCGTGAAAGTAATTGTACAACTTTTTATACGGATTTGGGTTGTTCTAAAAGTGATTCTTATTTAAATCAATTTCAGAATCAATTTTGGTCAGATATTTGGGATTCATTTATAACAGCACAATTTGAAGGTGTTATGGGGATTCAAAGTTTTTATACTACTTATATTGATCACTTTTTTATTCTAAATTCTGCAAATAACCCAAAAGAAGATATCGCCGATGTATTTGCAATATTTGTGACTCGCGAAGAGGCTTCTTCTGGGAATTCTATTAAAGAACAAAAAATAGAGTTTATGTATAGTTTTAGCGAACTAGTTTCTTTAAGAAATTATATTAGGACTAATTTGGGCTCATCTTCAGGAGGATAAAATATACTTCTCTTTTCGTTTACTTTTCATTTACTTTTTAACTTCATAAATCTTTTTTAATTTTTAGGTAGGGTATTTTTTAGCATAACTGTTTAATATTTGTAAAGGATGTACTTATTGTAAAGCAATAAGTCTCAATTTTTATATAGTTAGTAGTTAGTAGTAAGTTAACACCCTTGAGAATTGTAGTTGAGAACCCCTTTTTATTATACTCAACTACATTTCTCTTATTTATCGAAATCTAAGTCTTTAGAATATAAAATTTGAAAAAGAAAAAAGCCTCTATAATTTATTGTAGAGGTTTTCTTTTATATTTGTTTTAAATTTAATTTAATGCATTTATTCAAAAATCATTCTGCTGAAATATTAATTCTTGTTTTTTTAATAATTACCTTCCTTCAATCTGGTCTTGATAAAATTACCGATTGGAAAGGAAATCTAGATTTTATAAAAGGTCATTTTAAAAATTCGCCATTAAAAAACATGGTCCCTTTATTGTTGGGAACCATTTTAATTATCGAAGTCTTTGCTGGAATTTTAATGGTTATTGGTGTGTACCAATTAGCGACATCCGGAATACAAGAAATTGCATTGTTAGGGGCTGAATTAAGCGCAATAGCGCTTATTTTTCTCTTGATTGGTCAAAGGCTTGCAAAAGATTATGCAGGAGCAATGACACTTGCTGTCTATTTTATTATCACTGTGTTTGGTGTGTTTTTATTGCAATAAAAAGTCCGCTATTTCTAGCGGACTTTTTAATTATTTTTATGATCGCTTTTATTTTGCTTCGTATTCAGCGTTTAAAATATCTAAAACTTTTTCTGTAAGGTTAATTTGATCTTCTCCATACATTACTGTTCCATTGCCTTGTGTTCCTAGAATCATATTAAACTTATTAGTAACTGCATAAGCATTTACTACGCTATCAACAGTTTTTGTTAATTTTTTAATTTCAAATTGACTCTTTTGGTTCAGTACTTGTTGAATTTGTTGTTCTCTTTGTTGAATTTGTTGTTGCTCTTGTTGTAATTCTTGCTTTTTAGCTTCTCTAGTCTTTACAGACATTCTGTTTACTTTTTGAGAATACGATTGAACTTTTGTCTGAAATGCTGCGATTAAACTATCTAATGGTTTACCCATTTCTTCTTGATCTGCTTTTAATGATGCTTCAACATCTTTTGTAGCATCATAATCTTTCATTAATTCTTCTACATCTACATATCCAATTTTTATTTGCGTGCACGATGCTAATAACAAAACGGTTGTAAATAATACTGCTAATTTTTTCATTTTATAAATTTATGGTTCAATAATTAATTCTGGCGCGAATATATAAATATAATTTTAGATGTATGAAATCCTCTTTTTCGATTTTAATTAATAAAATAATAATTAATAAAAAAGTAAGCCTATCAATTTTTCTTATACAATTTGCAGAAACTTATAAATTATCTTTATTATAATTGGTCTGTTTTAAAGCGTTATAAAAGGCTTTTGGAGTTTCTTAATGTCATTTAGCGTTATCTACCTTAACCGTCAAACAAAGGGTCTTGTTTTTCGTTTTAACTGTTTTTGATGATATAAATAATTGAAGAATATTCTTTAGTTCGCATTGCTTTTATATTTGACTTCAGTCCAATAAAAAGGGCTTTTATAAAATTTCCTTTTTTAGTTTTATATTTCTCACTTAATATTGAAACGTAAAAGGAATCAAATCTCATCGGAATTGTCTTAGTCACTTTCATCTTATTTTTCTCAAAAAGTAGTTGAATTGATTTTTTTGAAAAATGCCATAAGTGTCTTGGTACATCAAAGGCTGCCCAAAATTTTCCATAATGCTTCGCATCATAACTTTTATGATTAGGAACCGCTATAATTAAAACACCTTTTGGTTTTAATTTTTTTTGCAGTTCTAAAATATAGTCTGTCAAATTTGGAACATGTTCTAAAACATGCCACATGGAAATACAATCAAATTGTTGTGGAGACAATTTAAAAATATCTACCTTAATTTTTTGATTCAGTTTAATTTCTGCGATAGATTTTGCTTTTTCGTTTGGTTCAATTCCATAAATATTCAAGCCTCCTTTCTTACAAGCCAATAAAAAATCTCCAGTTCCGCATCCAATATCTAAAACTGATTTTTCAGAAGAGTTTGCATTCATAAAACTCTGAACCAAGCCCACCTTTTTTGTAATAGAATATTTCTTTACTATTTGGTAAATTTTATCAAGAAGTGTGTGCTTAGAATCGGTATGTGAAATATAAGATTCGCTTTCGTAATAAGATCCTAAATCTTGAATTTTTGGTCTTGGCGAAGTGATTAATAAATCAGATAATTCATCTTTTAAAATTGAGAACTCCTCTTGAGATACAGTATTATCTAAACACTTTAAATAAGGTTTTAAAAGTGAGTTATTTATTGGAGATTTTAAAATTTCAATCATCAATTCCTTATTTTGCTTAGGTTGTGAGGTTTTGTTCCACGTGGAACGCTATCTTCCCATATATACTAACAATACAGAAACATCACTTGGTGATACTCCACTTATACGACTTGCTTGCGCAATAGTAGCGGGTTTAATTTTAGTCAATTTTTGCTTAGCCTCTATTGATATCGACTTCAATTTACCATAGTCAAAATTCGTTGGAATTTTAACATTCTCAAGTCTATTCAATTTGTCAGCATTGTTTTTTTCTTTAGCAATATAACCTGCGTATTTTACATGTATTTCAGTTTGCTCAATCACTTCAATATCAAGATTATTTTGGATAACAAACTGTTTTACTTTTGGTAATTTTTGTAAGTCAGAGAAATCAATTTGTGGTCTAGATGCAATGCGAATCATTTTCATTGGCTGAGAAATTATTGCAGTATTTCTCTCTTCTAAAATTGGATTTATTTCTTCGGGACGTATACTTGTTTCCATTAGGAACTTAATAAATAAATCTGTTTTTTCTTTTTTTTCTATAACTCTATTTAAACGCTGTTTACTTGCTAAACCAATCTCAAACCCTTTAGGTGTTAGTCGTAAATCGGCATTATCTTGACGTAATAATGTTCTATATTCTGCTCTAGAAGTAAACATTCTATAAGGTTCCTCAGTCCCTTTTGTTATCAGGTCATCTATCAAAACACCGATATAAGCTTCGTTTCTTTTTAATATAAAAGGCTCTTTATTTTGCACATTATGTGCAGCATTAATTCCCGCCATTAAACCTTGAGCTGCAGCCTCTTCATAGCCTGTAGTTCCATTAATTTGCCCAGCAAAATATAAGTTTTTAATTAACTTGGTTTCCAACGAATGCATTAATTGTGTTGGTTGGAAAAAATCATATTCAATTGCATAACCATATCTTAAAAATTTAACATTTTCAAAGCCCGCAACTTTTCTTATAGCCTTGTCTTGTATATCATCTGGTAATGAAGTAGAGAAGCCATTTACATAGATCTCATTAGTATTCCACCCTTCAGGTTCGATAAACATTTGGTGTCTATCTTTACTTGCAAAACGATCGATTTTATCTTCAATAGAAGGACAGTATCTTGGCCCTATACTATCAATCCTACCATTAAACATAGGAGATCTATCAAACCCTTCTCGTAATATATCATGTACCTCTTGAGAAGTATACGTCATATAGCACGATCGCTGTTCTTTTAAAGGTTCTATATTTTGAAGATAAGAAAACTTATAAGGTATTGCATCTCCAGGTTGTTCAATCATTTGAGAGAAGTCTAAAGATCTAGCATCTACTCTTGGAGGGGTTCCTGTTTTCATTCTACCAGACTCAAAACCTTTTTCAACTAAATCTTCTGTAATTCCCGTTGAAGCACTTTCACCAGCCCTACCTCCGCCAAATGTTTTTTCACCAATGTGAATTAAACCATTTAAAAACGTTCCTGCAGTAATAATAACAGTCTTAGCATTTATATTGATTCCTAACGCAGTTTTAACACCTACAATTTTATCTCCTTCAAATATCAACCCATTTACGGAGTCTTGAAACATATCTAAATTATCAATATTTTCTAATTGCTGTCTCCATGATTCTGCAAAACGCATTCGATCACTTTGCGCTCTAGGGCTCCACATTGCTGGTCCTTTAGACTTATTAAGCATTTTAAATTGTATGGCAGTTTTATCAGTAATTATTGCACTATAACCACCTAAAGCATCTATTTCACGAACTATTTGACCTTTTGCAATACCTCCCATAGCAGGATTACAACTCATTTGAGCTATATTCTGTAAACTCATAGTAATTAATAAAGTATGAGCGCCTAAATTAGCCGCCGCTGCTGCTGCTTCACTTCCAGCGTGACCGCCTCCAACTACTATTACATCATATTGTGTTGTGTAAATACTCATTGTAATGTTCCACGTGGAACTCATTTTTAATTCATCGCAAAGATAATGAAAATTATGATTTTAACTAAGCAAAAACTCTACAACGGAAGTAAATTAACAAAACCTTAAAGCTTTAGCTTAATAAAAATAGTTAAATTACTGTTATTGAGTTATTTATAAAAATATATGCACAATAAAAAATAAATTGAGAAATTAAAAATTATGTGTAATGTTCCACGTGGAACGCGTATTTATAGATTAATGAAAAAATTATTGTAGTAGCAGAATAAAATAAATATTGAAATTCAAAAAGAGTAAAAATTGAGTTATTAATCAAAAAATTACTAGAATAAATATAATTTAGAAAAAAAACTAAAAAGGATTGAAATAAATTACATTTAAAAAAAAAGAGGTGGTAAAAGAAAAATGTATTGTTCCACGTGGAACGAAAAAAAATTAACGTAAATTTAAATAGAAATCTTCTTTTGATCTCATTTCTAATTTTTGTTGTGGAGTCTTATCTTTAAATCCACAGTAATGAAGTATCCCGTGTATTATAACTCTATGTAACTCATTAGTAAAAGAAACTTCAAAGGTTTGTGCATTTTCTCTAACTCTATCAATAGAAATAAAAATGTCTCCAGAGATTAAGGATCCCATCGTATAGTCAAAACTAATTATGTCAGTTAAAGTGTTGTGTTTCAAAAACTTAACGTTTTTTTCAAGTAATGAACTATCAGAACAGAATATAAAATTAATTTCTCCTTCTTTAAATTCCTCATTGAGAACAGTATCAGAAATCCATTTGGAAATTTTAAGTGGGTTTTCTAATTTAAAATCTATTTCATTATTGAATACTATCATTATGCTTAAAATATTCTTGAACTTTCTTTTTATAAATAGATTGCAAAGGTAATGATTGTCTGTTTAAAATCTCATTTTGATTGAACCAGAGTTTCTTTCTATCTAAATCTTTAATGTTTCTTTTCTCGAAAAGTTGTTGATTAGAATTAGATTCACGTTGATCATCTTGACCTTGTTCTTGTGCTGCTTTTTCTAATTTTAATAATTCATGCTTTAATTCCATCATCTTTTGAAGTACTTCATTAGAAAAGCCTTTATTTAATAAATCTTGTTCTAACTTTTCCATTTTATCTAATGAATTCTTAACAGCTCCTTTATTACCATTTATATCTCTAAAGGCATCTTCTAACAAATGACGCAACTTAGATTGTTCCTTATAGATTTCGTAGATTTCACCGCTCATTTTGTCTCCATCACCTTGACCTGGTTGTTGGCCATTTTTTCCTTCATTACCCTTACCTTTAGAACCATTTTCACCTTTTTCACCTGGCTTTTTTCCTTTCTCTTCTCCAGGTTTCATTCCTTGCTGCATCTTTTCTATCATTTCTCCTTGCTTCTGAATAATATCTGGTAAACTAAAAGACTTACCCTTTCCTTGACCTTCTCCCATAGAAGGTTGAGCATTCTGCATACTATTTAAAATATTACTCAATAAATAAGCTAAATTATTGGTAGATGTCATTACAAACTGTTGGTCAGATAAACCTGTATTAAATTGATCTTCAGTAAAATGAGAAAGAGATTCATC
>CAWVTS010000003.1:0-48641 GCA_963933045.1 uncultured Lutibacter sp.
CAACAGGAGTAGCTGTTTCTTTTGCAAACTTTATCAATTCTGCAGCAGTTTCTCTAATTTGAGAAATACTTCCAGGAGATGCGTCTATTGAATCGGTATAAAGAGTTTGTATCGAATCTATTACAACAACTTCAGGCAAATTTTTCTCAATACTTTTAAAAATATTTTGAGTTTTTGTTTCGTTTAAAATTAGACAATCTTCATTTTTGTTTTGAAGCCTTTCTGCACGCATTTTAATTTGACTTTGGCTTTCTTCACCAGAAACATATAAAACTTTTTTAGAAATTGATAATGCAACCTGTAACAATAAAGTTGATTTTCCAATTCCAGGTTCACCACCTAATAATACCATAGAACCTCTAACTAAGCCACCACCAAGAACACGATCTAATTCATTATTTTTAGTAGGGATTCGGTCCTCGGTGTTTAAAGTGATATCAGCTATATTTAATGCTCTTGACGCTTTTTTCACAGAAGAACCTTGTTTCCAATCACGTTTTTCTTCTTTTTGAATTACCTCCTCAACAATGGTGTTCCATTCATTACAAGAAGTACATTGTCCCAACCATTTTGCATATTGAGAACCACAGTTTTGACAGAAAAAAGTTGTTTTAGTTTTAGCCATAACACAAAGAAAAGGAATTATTTCTCTTTGTTATACATTGGAAGGAATAAAAAAGATAAACCGCCAAAAGTAATAACCATTAATGTTTGTGCTGTCCACATAATCCAGCCAAAAGCATTCGCTGGGTTTTTATCAATTCCATATAAAACAAGTATTCCAGCAACTGCTATTGGGTATACACCTAAACCTCCATTAGTCAACGCCATACTGATGCCGCCAACTACAAAGCCAACTATAATTGCTCCAAAAGGAAGATTGGAAGTTTCTGGAAGGGCAAAGGTTACTGTATAAAACATTACAACATACATTATCCAAATAAACACAGTATGAAAAATAAAAGACCATTTATTTTTCATCTTTAGAATACTTTTAACCCCTTCTAACAAACCGTTAATGAAACTTTTAATTTTTACTGCAAAAGCGTTTTTAGATTTTTTTAAAAAATACAATCCAATGATTCCTAAAGTGCCTAATACTGCTAGAATAGAAAGCGTCTTTACTGGATTAGAATCTTCTTTAATTAAAACACTTTTAATAACATCTGCTTGAATAAAAAAGGCTATTGCAATTATAGAGAGCAACATTATTACATCAGCAATACGTTCAGCAATTATAGTTCCCAGCGATTTTTCAAAAGGAATTTTTTCATATTTAGTTATTGCAGTTGCTCTTGCAACATCTCCAGCTCTTTGAAAAACTAAATTAACCAAATAAGATATTAAAACAGTCATAACAAGGTTAGGGAATTTGGGTTTGTAGCCTAAAGGTTCTATCATAAATTTCCATCGATATGCTCTTGAAAGGTGGCTTAAAACACCACAAATAAGAGATAGTAAAATCCACCAATAATTAGCTGTTTTGAAGGAATTTATAATGTCTTTTTTATCATCTGGAGAAAGTTGAGATGTAAAATATCCAATTAAAAAAACTCCAAAAGCAATTGGAATTATCGTGAAAAGTATTTTTCTGGTTTTTTTATTCAAAATTTTAATCTAAGAAATTAGTTTCTTCATTTAGAAAACAACTGAACGTGTAATTTTTTTATTTTACTACTGTTATTAGAACCCTGTAAAATTAAGTATTTTTTAATTTAATATTATCAATGAGTCTAATTCCACCTGCAAATACTGCAATAAATGCTCTATATTTTTTGTTGTTTTCTTTCTTGGTAATTGTGAGTAAATCCTCCTCACCTGCAATAGTAAAATATTCTAATTCTAAAAGCGGATGTTTTTTAAATTTTTTCTTCACCCATTTTACTACTTCAGTTGGGCTACTTGCTTTGAATTTCTTTTTTGCTTTTTTTAGAGTCTTATAAACAAATGGTGCTGCAATTCTATGATCTTCTGTAAGTCTAGTGTTTCTAGAACTCATAGCAAGACCATCTTTTTCTCTGTATGTTTTACAACCAATTACTCTTAGTGGAATGTCATTTTTTTCAACAAGCTTTTTGACGATTTGTAATTGCTGAAAATCTTTTTCACCAAAAAAACTAAAAGCAGGTTTTACAATCTCAAATAATTTTTTTATTACTGTTCCGACTCCATCAAAATGACCTTTTCGAAACTCCCCTTCCATTTGATGTTCTAATCCATCAAAATTAAATTTTTGACTCTCAATATTTTCACCATACATTTCCACTGGAGTAGGAGTGAAGACAACATCACAATTAACAGATTTTAATAAGGCAAAGTCGTTTTCTAGAGTTCGGGGATATTTTGTTAAATCTTTAGGATTATCAAACTGTGTAGGATTGATAAAAATACTAGCAACAATTATATCACATTTCTCCTGAGCGTTTTTTACCAAAGATAAATGACCCTCATGTAAAGCGCCCATAGTGGGCACTAAACCTATAGTTTTTTTAGTATTAATTGAAGATAAGTGTGTTTGGAGTTTTTTAATATTGTGAAAAACAACCATTTTATTTTTGTTAATTAGTGTTAAAGGCTTGCAAACTTACAGTTTTGCTACTAAAAATTGTATAAATTTTCGTATTTTTGCACTTGAATTAATTTTAGGTTTAGATGAAAGATAAGAGAGTATTATGTGTTTCTTCAGAAGTAGTTCCGTATTTGCCAGATACAGAAATGGCTAGAATGTCATTTGAAACGGCAAGAATGGTGCATGGAAATGGTGGGCAAACAAGGATATTTATGCCTCGTTTTGGTTTAATAAACGAACGAAGACATCAATTACATGAAGTGATACGTCTATCAGGAATGAATATGATTATCAATGATATGGATATGCCATTAATAATTAAAGTAGCTTCTATTCCTAAAGAAAGAATGCAGGTTTATTTTATTGATAATGAAGAGTACTTTAAACGAAAAGCAACCTTTACTGATGACAAAGGGAACTTGTTTGAAGATAATGATGAGCGAATGATATTTTTCGCAAAAGGTGTTGTTGAGACTGTGAAAAAATTAAATTGGGCGCCAGATATTATTCATGTACATGGATGGATGGCAGCATTACTACCAATATATTTAAAAGAGTATTACAAGGATGACGCTTTATTTGCAAATAGCAAAATAGTAACATCTATATACAATAACGAATTTGATGGCACGTTAAATAATGAATTAGTAAGTAAATTAAGTTTTGATAATATTGAAAAATCTGATTCTATTAAAATAGCTAATCATAGTAACCTTCTAAAAATTGCCATAGAAAATTCAGATGCTATCATTACGGGAAGCGAAAACATTGATACCGATTTGGTAGAGTATGCCAAATCATTAGACAAGCCTGTATTGGATTTTTATCCAGAAGATGATTTTAAAGATGCATATATGAATTTTTATCAAACAAAAGTTTTACAATAAAATTACCCTCAATTATGACAACTAAAGTTGTGAAAAAAACAAAACAATTAGCATTGTTTTTAATGATGCTGATAGGAATAATGTCTTGTGAAAAAGATATTGAAAACATTGGAGTTAACCTTGTAGAAAACGGAATTTTTGACACTCAAAAATACAACTCAACAGTAACAGTATATAATCAAAATATACTAAAAAACAGAGGGAGTCAACTGGGGCAATATTTGTTAGGAGTATATGAAAATGAAGACTTCGGACAAGTAGGGGCATCTATCGTTACTCAATTAGCGCCAACTATTGGCATTGATTTCGGTTTAGAGCCTTCAATTGATTCAGTTGTATTAACGATACCTTATCAAGCAACACTAACTTCTGAAGTAAATGAAGCACCTACTTTTGAATTAGATTCGATATGGGGAAATCAAGCGACTCAATTTAATTTGAACGTATATGAATTACAAACGTATTTAAATACTCTTGACCCATTAAACCCATCTGATGAACTTAGTTATTTTACTGATCAAATATATGATTATAATTCAACTGCTCTTTATTCTGGGCTTTTTAAGCCAAGCGCTGAAGATACAATAATGTTTATTGAAAGACCTGAGGTAATAATTGACTTTGCAATACCTTCAGTAAAAGATAGAGATACAATCAGAACATTTGTTAGTAATGTAAATGGTAATTCACAATTAGTTCCAGCAATTAGACTTCCTTTGAATAATGATTTTTTTACAGATAATTTTTTGACTAATCAATCGGCAATGGAAACTACTGACGCTTTTGTGCAGTTTTTTAACGGAATTTACATTGAAGCAACAGTTGCAGGTGACCCAAAATCTTCAATTATGTCATTAAATTTATATAATACAGCAACGAACATAACGATATATTATACAAATACGATTTTAACTGATGAAACTATTTATGACTCTCTAGGAGACCTTGTATCTGAGACTGATATAAATGGAAATGGAAACACAGTAGATACCGATCTTCCTGTGAGAACAAAGCAAACAGCAACATTTAATTTTGATGGAATCACAACTAATAATTATGTTAGAGATTATACTGGCTCTGTAGCGGAGCCAATTTTAGATAATCCGAATACTTTATCAGGTGATGAAAGACTATACCTTCAAGGTGCAGCAGGATCTTTTGCTGTGATAGATTTATTTGCTTTTGACGATATATTAGAATTGAGAAATAACGGTTGGTTGATTAACGAAGCGAGTTTATCTTTTTATGTAGATCAAGAAAATACGGTTGCAGATTTTTCAATTGTGCCAGAAAAATTGTTAGTATATAATTATGATGAGAATGAGCAAATGACAGATATATTTACTGAAGGTTTATCAGCATTTGATGGAAATTTAGAAAGGGATGATGATGATTTACCATATAGATATACCGTTAACATTACAGATTATATTTCTGAGGTGTTAAAATCAGAGAACCCCACTGAAATATCAAAATTAGCTGTCAAAGTCTATAATATTTCTGATATCCCAGCAAGCGGAACAGATACCGAAATCACAAACTTTAGTTGGACACCAAAAGGTGTAGTTGTTCATGGTAATCAATCATTAAACTTAGAAAAAAGATTAAAACTAGAAATTAGCTATACTGAAATCAATTAAAAACAAATGCTATGTGTGGAATTACAGGGTATATAGGTTATAGAGACGCCTACCCAATTATTATTAAAGGTTTACAACGCTTAGAGTATAGAGGTTATGATAGTGCTGGAATCTTACTTTATAATGGAGATGATGTTTCTATTTCAAAGACCAAAGGGAAAGTGTCAGACTTAGAAGAACTAATGAGTGTCGACTCATCTAAACAAGGAAATATAGGTTTTGGTCATACTCGTTGGGCAACACATGGTGTTCCAAATGATATCAATTCTCATCCACATATATCAAATTCTGGAAATTTAGTAATTATTCATAACGGTATTATTGAAAATTATGATGCACTAAAAAAAGAATTAATTAAAAGAAACTACAGTTTTAAAAGCGATACAGATACAGAGGTTCTTGTAAACTTAATAGAAGAAGTAAAGAAAACCAATAATTGTAAATTAGGTCAAGCAGTTCAAATTGCTTTAAATGAAGTGATTGGTGCGTATGCTATTTCTGTATTTGACAAAACAAATCCAGACGAAATAGTAGTGGCTCGCTTAGGGAGTCCTATTGCAATAGGAATTGGGAAAGAAAACAAAGAGTTTTTTGTAGCATCTGACGCATCTCCTTTTTTAGAATACACAAAAAACGCCATTTATTTAGAAGATGAAGAAATGGCAATTATTAGTGCAAATAAAGAGATAGAGATTAGAAAAATTAAAGATGATTCTATAATTACTCCTGAAATTCAACAATTAAAAATGAACCTTGAGCAAATTGAAAAAGGTGGCTATGACCATTTTATGCTCAAAGAAATTCACGAACAGCCACATGCAATTACAGATACTTATAGAGGGAGATTGATTGCTAGTGAAGGAATTATAAAATTAGCTGGAGTAGATGATCATTTAGAGAAATTTTTAAATGCCGATAGAATTATTATTGTGGCCTGTGGAACCTCATGGCACGCTGGATTAGTTGCTGAATACCTTTTTGAAGACTTAGCACGTATTCCTGTTGAGGTTGAATATGCATCAGAATTTAGATATAGAAATCCAATTATTACAGAGAAAGATGTAGTGATTGCTATCTCTCAATCTGGAGAAACAGCAGATACACTTGCGGCCATAAAACTTGCTAAACAAAAAGGCGCTTTTGTATTTGGAATTTGTAATGTAGTTGGATCATCTATTTCTAGAGAAACTCATGCAGGAGCTTATACTCATGCCGGACCAGAAATAGGAGTAGCATCAACAAAAGCATTTACAACACAAATTACATTATTATCATTAATCGCCTTAAAATTAGGAAAGATAAAAGGTAATTTATCAAATGCAGTGTATCGTAATTACCTTCAAGAAATGCAGTTGATTCCTCAAAAAGCAGAGAAATTATTACTAGCAGATGATAAGGTAAAACAGATAGCATCTGTTTATAAAAACGTTCCAAATTGTTTGTATTTAGGTAGAGGATATAATTTTCCTGTAGCTTTAGAAGGCGCATTGAAGTTAAAAGAAATATCTTACATTCATGCAGAAGGTTATCCTGCAGCAGAAATGAAGCACGGGCCAATTGCTTTGATTGATGAAAATATGCCGATTGTTGTAATTGCAATTAATAAAGGGCATTATGAAAAGGTAGTTAGTAACATTCAAGAAATAAAATCTAGAAAAGGTCAAATTATTGCAATTGTTACTGAAGGAGATGTACAAGTAAAAGAAATTGCTGATCATGTGATTGAAATTCCTGAAACTGAAGAGGCACTTTCACCTTTGTTAACAACAATACCACTACAGTTATTATCATATCACATCGCTGTGATGTTAGATAAAAATGTAGATCAACCTAGAAATTTAGCGAAATCTGTTACCGTAGAGTAATTTATTTTTTGTTTTGAAATTAAAAAATACAGCTATTTAGTTGGATTTTTACTTATATCTTATCG
Source organism: uncultured Lutibacter sp. (assembly GCA_963933045.1). Taxonomy (GTDB): domain Bacteria; phylum Bacteroidota; class Bacteroidia; order Flavobacteriales; family Flavobacteriaceae; genus Urechidicola. The sequence continues at coordinate 7,027 of CAWVTS010000003.1, forward strand.
TGAATTTTAACATGATTGCCATCATTCCATAGTGTTAAAATAGTTGTAGCAACGGAAGCTCCACTTCCTGCAGCGATTGAAAATTGACTTCTGTAACCAGCAATTGTACCACAACAATACATTCCTTTTTTAATTAAAGAATCTTTGTTTTTAAGTTGAATTCTATCTTTTTCTGGATTTGCTTTTTGATGAGGTTCAATAAAATCATCTAAACCGGCAATAGTAAGCGGTTTCGAATAGTTTAAGGCGATAATTATAATTTTAGACCAGTAAGTGCCTTTATTTGTAATTAATTCATAACCGTTATTAAAATCAGCAATAGAAATTACTTTTTCATTTTCTATTTGAGAAATAGCAGGATACAAAGTTGATAGCTGCTTTCTCCCTTCAACTAAAATGTCTTTTCCTAATGTTTTTGTAGACAATCCTAAAACATTATTAAATAAAGCATTTTGTAGGTGAGATGTTTTTTGGTGTATAACAATACCTATCTTTTTATCAATAACAAAAGGCTTGTTTTTTGCAGAGCCTAAAACCAAAGCACATTGTAAACCAGAAACTCCACCACCAATGATTAATGCATCAAAATTCATTTATACAAATAACATTTTTATATTGGTAGTAAATAACTTTACTGATATTGCTAATAAAACGACACCAAATACTTTTCTAATAATTGTTATTCCATTTGGACCAATAAGTCTTTCAATTTTTGAAGAAGTTTTTAATACAATATATATCAATACTACATTTAAAATTACTGCCGCAATAATATTTTCTAAACTAAACTCAGCACGTAATGAGAGTAAAGTTGTTAAGCTACCTGGTCCAGCAATCAAAGGAAAGGCTAAGGGGAACACTGAGGCTGTTATTGGATCATTCCCATCGTCTTTATATAAAGTTATTCCAAGAATCATTTCCAAGGCTATAAAAAACAATATAAATGAACCGGCAACAGCAAATGAGTTTACATCAATTCCAATTAGAGTAAGTAAACTTTGCCCTAAGAACAAAAAGATAATCATTATAAAACCTGCAATTAATGAAGCTTTTTCTGATTGAATATGACCTACTTTTTTACGTAAATCTATAATAATTGGAATATTTCCAATGATATCTATTACTGCAAACAATACCATAAAAGCAGTAAAAATTTCTTTAAAGTTAAAATTCATTTTTAAAAATATTTATAAGTGCAAAATTAGTAAACAAAGATTAGATAGTATTATTAAAAGGAAAATAAAACATTATTTTTGCGCTATGATTCAAATAGGAAAAGCACTTCTCTCAGAAGATATTATTGAAAAGGAATTTGTGTGTAATCTATCAGCATGTAAAGGAGCCTGTTGTATTGATGGAGATGCAGGAGCGCCACTGCTAAAAGAGGAATTACAGATATTAGAGGAAATATATGATAAAATAGAACCTTTTTTAACAGATGCGGGTAAAAAAGCAATAAAAGAACAAGGTTTATATACAACTGATGAGTTTGGGGAATTTGAGACACCTCTTGTTAATAATAAGGATTGCGCATATGTAATTTTTGATGAAAAACAAACAGCACTTTGTGGAATTGAAGAAGCTTATAATCAAGGTGAAGTAGATTGGAAAAAACCTATTTCATGTCATTTATATCCAATTAGAGTTCAAGATTACAGCGAGTTTTCTGCAGTAAATTATCATAAATGGGAAATTTGTGATGATGCTTGTAGTCTAGGAAAAGAATTGCAAGTTCCAGTTTATAAATTTGTAAAACAGGCTTTAATCCGAAAATTTGGAGAAGATTGGTATGTTGAATTAGAAAAAGTGGCTGACGAATATCACAAGTCTAAAAAAGAGAAATAATTTTTTCGTTTTTTCCAACCTACTTTTTAAAAAACTGACGTTTTAAAGAAGAACGTAATAAAATCAACCTGTAAACGATTTTAACACATTTTAACTTATTGGATATCAATAAATTAAAAATTTTACTTTTCCTCACTTTTTTTTTATCAATGGTCTTTTGTTAAAAACTCCCCTACGATTGTGAATAAGTATGACTTTTATTTTCGGGTAAAAAGCTCAATATTTGTTTCTCTCGATTCATAACAACAACCAAAAAAAAGACCAAATAATAAATGCTTCCAATTGAACCAATTTTACAGGAGAATAAAAATAGATTTGTAATTTTTCCAATTCAACACCATGACCTTTGGGAATGGTATAAAAAACAAGAAGCAAGTATTTGGACTGCCGAAGAAATTGATTTGCATCAAGATGTTCAGGATTGGGAAAATAAGCTAACTGATGATGAACGATATTTTATTAAACATATCTTAGCTTTCTTTGCTGCTTCTGATGGAATTGTAAATGAAAATTTAGCCGAAAACTTTGTAACTGAAGTGCAATATACTGAGGCGAAGTTTTTTTATGGGTTTCAAATAATGATGGAAAACATTCATTCTGAAGTGTATTCTTTATTAATTGATACTTATGTAAAAAACGATGCAGAGAAAGATGAATTGTTTAGAGCTATTGAAGTTTTCCCTGCAATTAAAGAAAAGGCAGATTGGGCTCTACAATGGATAGATAGTGATAGTTTTGCTGAACGTTTAATTGCTTTTGCTGCAGTAGAAGGAATTTTCTTCTCCGGAAGTTTTTGTTCAATCTTTTGGATGAAAAAAAGAGGATTACTTCCTGGATTAGCGTTTTCAAACGAATTAATCTCAAGAGATGAAGGAATGCATTGCGACTTTGCTGTACACCTTCACAATAATCACATCGTAAATAAAGTGCCAAAAGAAAGAATCACAAAAATTTTGACTGATGCACTAGATATAGAAAGAGGATTTATTACAGAATCATTACCAGTAAGTTTAATTGGTATGAATTCAAAATTAATGATTCAGTACTTGGAATTTGTTACCGATAGATTATTACAAGAATTTCAATGTGATAAGGTATACAATTCTTCTAACCCATTTGATTTTATGGAAATGATTTCTCTTGAAGGAAAAACTAATTTCTTTGAAAAAAGAGTTTCTGAATATCAAAAAGCTGGAGTTAAATCTGGCGGAACAGGTAGTATTTCTTTTGACGCCGATTTTTAATTATCGATTAACGATATTCAAAAGAGCCCTTCTTTTATTTTAATAAAAGAGTTCCCATAATAGTTTCCTTAATTTAAGGAGACCCCAAATTTTACCAATCGTTTGGTTTTAACCAAACGCGACGATATAACTAACTAAAGTCAATTTTATAATTCACTACTTTAAAATTGACGAACACTATTAAAAACTAATAAAAGTATGTTTGTAGCAAAAAGAGACGGCAGAAAAGAACCTGTAATGTTTGATAAAATAACGGCAAGAATCCGTAAAATGTGTTATGGTTTAAATAAATTAGTAGATCCCACAAAAGTTGCAATGCGTGTGATTGAGGGTTTGTATGATGGTGTAACAACATCAGAATTAGATAACCTTGCCGCTGAAACAGCAGCAACAATGACCGTTCAACATCCTGATTATGCTAAACTTGCTGCGAGAGTTGCTGTTTCTAACTTGCATAAAAACACTAAAAAAACATTCTCAGAAGTTGTTACTGATTTGTATACGTATGTAAACCCAAGAACGGATAAAAAAGCACCTTTGATTGCTGATGATGTCTATAAAGTAATCATGGACAATGCTGCAAAGTTAGATTCTACAATTATCTATAATAGAGATTTTAATTACGATTATTTTGGATTTAAAACATTAGAACGTTCTTATTTATTAAAATTAAATGGAGAAATTGCTGAGCGTCCTCAACACATGTTGATGCGTGTTTCTATAGGAATTCACTTGAATGATCTTGATGAAGCAATTGCAACCTATGAATTAATGAGTAAAAAGTTCTTTACGCACGCTACTCCAACTTTATTTAATGCCGGAACTCCAAAACCTCAGATGTCTTCTTGTTTCTTATTACAGATGCAAGATGATAGTATTGATGGGATTTATGATACATTAAAACAGACAGCCAAGATTTCTCAATCTGCGGGTGGAATAGGATTGTCTATTCATAATGTGAGAGCTACAGGATCTTATATAAGAGGTACAAATGGTACATCTAATGGAATTGTACCAATGTTAAAAGTTTATAATGACACGGCAAGATATGTAGATCAAGGAGGTGGAAAACGTAAAGGTTCTTTCGCAATGTATATAGAGCCTTGGCATGCTGATGTGTTTAATTTCTTAGATTTAAGAAAAAATACAGGAGCAGAAGAAAACCGTGCTCGTGATTTGTTCTATGCAATGTGGATTCCAGATTTGTTTATGAAACGTGTACAAGAAGATGGAACTTGGACTTTGATGTGTCCAAACGAATGTCCTCATTTATTTGATACGTATGGCGATGAATTTGAAAAACTATATGAAGGATATGAAAAAGTAGGAAAAGGTCGCAAAACGATCAAAGCACGTGAACTATGGGAAAAAATATTAGAAGCGCAAATTGAAACAGGAAACCCTTATATGTTGTATAAGGATGCTGCAAATCGTAAATCAAATCAAAAGAATTTAGGAACTATTCGTTCTTCAAATTTATGTACTGAGATTATGGAGTATACAGCAAAAGACGAAGTTGCTGTATGTAACTTAGCTTCTATTGCAGTTTCTATGTTTGTTACTGAAGATAAAGAAGGGAAAAAATTCTTTAATCATAAAAAATTATTTGATGTAACTAAAAAAGTGACTCGCAACTTAGATACAGTTATTGATAGAAATTACTATCCAGTAATTGAAGCACAGAATTCTAATTTCCGTCATAGACCTGTAGGTTTAGGAATTCAAGGTTTGGCTGATGCATTTATCATGTTACGTTTACCTTTTACTTCTGACGAAGCAAAAAAATTGAATCAAGAAATTTTTGAAACGCTATATTTTGCAGCTGTTACTTCTTCAATGGAAATGGCAAAAACAAAAGGAGCATACTCAACATTTAAAGGTTCTCCAATGAGTGAAGGAGAGTTCCAATTTAATATGTGGAATGTTTCTGAAGATGATTTAAGTGGTCGTTGGGACTGGAAAAAATTACGCAAGCAAGTAATGAAAAACGGAGTTCGTAATTCATTATTAGTTGCACCAATGCCTACTGCATCTACTTCACAAATATTAGGAAATAATGAAGCGTTTGAACCATACACTTCAAACATTTATACTCGTAGAGTATTATCTGGAGAGTTTATTGTCGTTAACAAGCATTTATTAGAAGACTTAGTAGAATTAGGGCTTTGGAATAATACAATGAAAGAAGATATAATGAGAGCGAATGGTTCTATTCAACATATTGAATCTATTCCGCAGGATTTAAAAGAATTATATAAAACTGTTTGGGAGTTGAGTATGAAAGATATTATTGATATGGCACGTCAAAGAGGTTACTTTATTGACCAATCTCAATCGATGAACTTATTTATGCAAGATCCTGATTATGCAAAACTAACATCTATGCACTTCTATGCTTGGAAAAGTGGTTTGAAAACAGGAATGTATTATCTAAGAACAAAATCGGCAGTGAATGCAACTCAATTTACGATTTCTAGCAAGAAAAAAGATGAAGAGGCTCCATTGACTCCAGAAGAATTGAAAGCTATGTTAATCGAGTCTCAGAACAATCCAGAGGACTGTGATATGTGTGGATCTTAAGGATTTATTTAATCCCAAAGTGTTTAAAACCTCAATAAATTTTTATTTATTGAGGTTTTTTATTTATTGAGTTAAAAATAGAAGGGTATATAAAGTTAGGAATAGGATCGATAATTAAACATTCAAAATAAAGAAATTTATAAGGGTACTTTCTTTCAAACGAGTGTAACGGTAAGAGACCGAATTCGTATGAAGTTGTTTTATAACAATACATTGAAACTTGTCAGGAAGCAAAAAAAGTTAATTTTAAAACATAAAAAAGGTGCGAAATTTCGCACCTTTTTTATGTTTAATAGCCTATAACTTTACTTTTTAGAAGCATATAATTCTAACAAACTCATTGTTGCTTTAATTAAATCTTCTGTCTCTAATAAAACACTAAAGTAAAGTGTTGTGTTTTTTGGACTAGACTCAGTAGTTCTAGTTCGCTCAACTTGTTTTTGCGCATAGATAGAAACATCTTTTAATAAATCTTTCTTATCTTCAATTAGTGCAGGTATTTGATCAAATGCACGTAAATCAAACGCAGCTTGGATTTTAGTAAATAATCCACTTAATTTCTTATCAATCTCTTTCAGTTCTTTTGATTGATTTTTCTTTAATGCATTGTGATTGTTATTGATATGCTTGTGACTTACTTTTGAAATAAACCCAACTGATTGAGCAATGTCTTGTAAATCGCCAATCACATCAATATAAAAAGTACTAGCACTTACTGATGTATCATCAAGATTTTTAATGAAGTAGAAAATGTTGTTTTGTAAATCTTCAATTTCCGATTCAAGTTTTAAAACTGTCTTTTTATTTTTCTTTAAAATAGATAAATCTTGATTTATCAACCCATTAATCGCGTTCTCGTTAATCTTACCAACTCTTTTAAGCACTTTAGAAATATTATCTGCACTTTCTTCAATTACTCCTTGTACAGATTTACTCTCGCTTCTATTTAAACTATCTTCAGCCTTCGTTTCTTTTGATTTTTTAACATGTTTTATTGAATTCCTTACTAACAATAAAACGGCTAAAAATAATAATACGGCAATCATTGAAGCTCCACCTAAATGAATTAAGTAAGCAGCAACACCAGCGGCAATAAATGCGGTAATAGCAGTACCAAACCATCCGCCAATTACATTTAACACTCCAGCAACTCTATATACAGCACTTTCGCTTCCCCAAGCCCTATCAGCAAGAGATGTTCCCATTGCAACCATGAATGTTACATAAGTTGTAGATAAAGGTAATTTATAAGAAGTAGCAATTGAAATTAAAATACCAGCCACCATTAAATTCACTGCAGCACGAACCATATCAAATGCTGGTAATTCATGTGTTTTTCCTTGCGTTAGTTCAATAACAGGTTTTTCAAACTGTTTTTCAATTTTATTTTTTGCAGAATTAGGTAATACATATGATGTGTATTTTGATAGTAGCATTGCACCTCTAACCAGTCCTCTTGATAAGAAATTTGGTTGAAAACGTTCTTGAGTTTCACCTTGGCTTGATAAATCTAACGATGTTTTTAATACGTTTCTTGATTTGCTAGAAAACCACAATGTCAATACCATAACCATACCAGCAATGAATAGTAACAAAGTAGGTGTTGGAACTTTTTTACCTAAAACGTCCATTGCAAATTCTGTTGCGGGAACACCACTTACAGACCAGGCCTCATAAGATTGCCAAGCAGCAATAGGAACTCCAATAAAGTTTACTAAATCGTTTCCTGCAAATGCTAACGCTAATGCAAATGTACCAACAAGAATAATTAATTTATAAATATTCGTTTTAAAGAAATTGATAAATACATATGATAAGACTGACCAAACTACAAAACTTACAGAAACAATTGCTAATACATTGTTTTCTAAGAAATCTTTAATTGTTGAACCACCAATAATATCAAAACTTTGTTTTGCAACATCTGCACCTTTAATACCTTTCATTAATATAAAATATACCATTGCAGTTAATGCAACTCCTCCAAATAAGGCTCCAACCCAACTTGCCTTTTTTTCAAAATTGAAAGACAATAATAAACGAGAAATATATTGGACAAAAGCACCTACGGAGAATGCGACGACTACAGAAAGTAAAATTCCAAAGATTATTTGTTGAGCTTTAGCTGTATTAATATAATTAGTTACTTCTGAAAAACTCCCTCCATCTGCACCAATTTTAATCAACGCAACAGCAACAGCTGCTCCTAATAATTCAAATACAATAGAAACGGTAGTTGATGTAGGCATACCTAATGTGTTGAAAAAATCAAGAAGGAGTATGTCTGTAATCATGACTGCCATAAAAATGATCATAATATCACTAAACATAAACATACTTGGATTAAAAATTCCCTTACGAGCAACTTCCATCATTCCACTTGAGAAAATTGCACCAAATGCAATACCTAAACTGGCAACAATCATAATTGTTCTAAAAGAAATAGCTTTTGAACCAATTGCTGAGTTTAAAAAGTTTACAGCATCATTACTAACCCCAACAACTAAGTCGGCAACAGCTAAAACTGCAAGAGCAATTATCATTAGTAAGTAAATATTATCCATATTTTAAGTTTTATTAGGGTGTAAATTTATTCTGTTATTTTTTTTAAGATGTTATCTTAATGTTATTTTTTATTAAAAGTGAATGTCAAATTGTAATCTATACATCATCCCATTATTACTCTCGTCTCTAGATAAATAACTAATGTCAGTTTGTACCTTTAATTTATGTCCAACAATGTATTTTGAGACTCCAAGTGTGTATTGGCTTTCAGGGTTTTTACCTGTAATATCTTTATCTAATTCAATATTGGTATATCTTCCAGAAACTTCCCAATCTTTATTTAGTAAATACCCTGCTTGTAAGTTCAAACCATATCCAACTTGTACTTCATCACCTGTTAATGTTCCATCTGAATTTTTTACTAGAGGATTTTTTGCATCTCTGTCTACATATTCAGCCATAAAAGAGAACCCTTGGTATTTAAACATTGCATCTATAAACAACGTGTTAATATTAGTTTCAAATAAACCCGTATCAGTAACCATATAAGATCCTTGATTACTTCTGTTTTTCACAGCATTGCTATTATGATCATATGCAATTCCTAAAGCAAATTTCGGAGTTTCTTCTCTCTTTAAATCACTACCAGAATAATCTCCTTTGCTTGTGAAGTTTCCGAAAGGTAAAAACTCAATTCTTCCAGTATATTGATGTCCACCGATATTTCCGGTTGTTACATTTCTTCCTTCACCTTGTGCTATTGAAAAGATTTCTTTTACCACAAACTTTTCAGAAAGATTAAAATGATGTCTTAATTGAATACCTACATCACGATCTATATTAAATCTGCTATTTAAAAGTGAACGATCAACTTGTTGTAAATTTCCTGAAGAAATAACTCGTTCTCTATTTCCAGGTAGTTTTGTTTGACCGAACCATAATTCGAAATTTTCATGAAAATTCCACATTATGACAGCATCTAAAATATATCTTGGCGCATTACTTGTGTATTCTGAGGCTCCAGAAATATCTCTATTAGACAATCCTAATTCTAATTTGTACTTTAGTTTTGGTGTGAAAGCAAACCCATTAAATTTTAATCGAGCGCGACGCGCTAAAAAATTTGCTTCAGGATTTGTTAAATTACCATCATTAATATCCCAAGAATTACTACTTAAAAATTGCATTCTTGCACCAACCTTCATAGTGTAGGTACTGTCTTTTCCAACCAAGTTGAATAATCCTTTTCCGAATTTTGGCGCATTTGTTTTTTGAGCAACTAGAGAAGTTGTTAATGCCAATATTAAAAGGCATAATAATAATAATAATTTTTTCATTAAGTATTAGTTTTTGTCGCCGCAAAGAACTTAAATTAATGTAAACTTAATGTTAACACATTATTATTATATTACCAATATTTTTAAATCAAAAAGGGCTATCAATATTGACAGCCCTTATATTTCATAAATCAAGTTTCGACAAAAACTAATAGATTAAATGAAATAATATTTTCATAGAAATAATCCCAAAGCAAAATTCGCTTTTATTTGTGAAGCATATGTAATGGTAACATTATGTAATCATTAATAATGATGTAAAAATAAAAAACCCCAATGTTAATTTAATGTTAATAGAATGTTGTGCAATTGTAAATTAACATGTATATTAGCTTAACATTAAAAATTAAGTCATGAAAAATATATCAATTTACTTATTCGTATTATTGTTTTCTTTTGCAAGTTTTGCCCAAGATACTAATGAACCAACCTACGAGAAACAAGGAGATTTAGTTGCTGTAACAACGTATCATGAAGATGGTTCTATTAAAGAACAAGGATTTTATAAGGATAAAAAATTACATGGAGAATGGAATATGTATAACCAAGATGGGATTAAAATTGCGAAGGCAAACTATATAAATGGAGATAAATCTGGTGTATGGATGTTTTTCACAGATGGTGTAGTTACTGAGGTTAATTATTCAGAAAATAAAATTGCAAGTGTTCATAAATGGGATGAAGATTCTAAAGTCGCAGTTAAGTAGAACAAAATTAAAGTAAACAAAAAGAGCGCTCAATTTGAGCGCTCTTTTTGTTTACTAACTAATTCAAATTTCAAATAATTACTCTACAGTCCAACCAGCTCCCCAAGTTGCGTAATCTGTTCCAGTACCATTACCATCACCAGAAATTAAATCTGCTTCAGTAAACGAAACGCCTGTATCATTTTTTAATTTTGTTATCACATCTATAAATGTAATATCAATTATGTTTGTAATATCTAAAGTAACTCCTTCACCTGTTGGGTTATCAATCAAGTCACCATCCATATCAATACCTTCATTATAACCATTAATAACTAAATTAATAATAGTTACTCTAGTTCCTGCTCTAAGTCTAATTGCTTCGTTTCCTGTTGTTGAACCTAACCCTTCAATGGTTAAATTTTCAATTGTAGGATTTGACCAAAATATTGGAGATGAGTTATTTCCAATATCTGTATTAAAACCATCAGCTTCAATTCCTTTATCATGATCAGCACCATGCTTTACATAAGCATTTGTAATTGTACCAGTATATCCTTCAGTCCAATCAATAGAATCATCTTGTGCATTTACTGCCGATAAGAAATCAACATTTACTGTTCCTCCAAAAAATTCAAAACCATCATCTAATCCTTCAAACATTTGTACATACTGAACAACAGTTCCACTTCCTACACCATAAAAAGAAAATCCATTATTTTCTGATTGACCATCAGCTTTTCCTCCAGAGTATTGAACTCTTACATATTGTAAAGACCCAGAATTATCTGTTGCATCACTTCCTCCGTAAGGTAAAGACCCAATTTCTGAAGTAGCAGTTGCACCAGCAGTAACAGAATTAATAGGTGCTTTTCCTAATAGTATCAATCCTCCCCAATCACCAGCGGCTGGCGCACTTGAATTTGATGTAAATACAATTGGATTACTGGCGTTTCCATTAGCAATAATTCTTGCACCTTGAGCAATTGCTAAATACACATCTGAACCAGCAGCAAGAGCCTCTATAGTCATTCCTGCAGGAATAGTTAAAGTTGTTCCCGAAGCCATAATCATAGGGCCATTTAGAATGTATTGATTTATTGGATCTAATGCTAAATCTACAACATACGTACCTGATAAATAGATAGTAGTTCCTTGAGTATTTCCATTCCCGTTACCATTGTTATTGTTAGTTACGCTATTATCATTGATGATTATATCAGCAGTATCATCATCTGCACATGAGATCATTAAAAATGATGTTAATACTAAACTTAAAATCGCTTTTTTCATTTTTTTATTGTTTTTCATTTTTGGTTTATTTTTTTCTAAAATTTGTATTTATATTGAATTCCAATATTAATTCCTCGTTGAAAAGAACTTAGAATAATATCTTCTTGATTAGTTAATTCTCGTACTTGTTGTACTTTAGGGTTTAAAAGGTTCTTAGCCGTAAAATTCAATTCTGATTTTTCTGAAATTTTATTTTTCAAAATAAAATCTAGAGAAACAACTCCTTTTTCAATAACGTTTCCAAGTTGACCAGATCCAAGAGCAGAAATACGATCTGAATAATAATTACCTACAAGGTTGAAAGTTGATTTGACGTCTTTGAATAAATTAGATTTATAACTTAAATCAGCATTTAAAATAAGTGGTGAAGCACCCTGTAATTCCTCAGTATTCTTATTGAAACTTGTACTATATGTACCAGAAATATTACTATATAAATCTTGTTCGGTATGCATATATGTTCCATTAAATCCAAAAGTTAATTTTCCGTTTTCTTCTTCATCAAGTAATAGGTGTTTTCTATATTCTAATTCAACACCATAAACCGTTGCTTTATCTCCAGTTCTAAAATAACGCTGAGTTCCGGTTGCATCATTTGCAACAACCAAGTTTATGGGATTATTAATTTGCTTTGTAAAAGCGGCTAAAGATAACACTTGACCTTGACCTATAAAATTTTCATATTTAACATCAATATTTAAGATGTCTGAATAAGAAATATCTTTTACATTTTCATAAGTATTCCCTTCAACTCTTCCTAATAAGTCAGGATTTCCTCCAATCCTTTGAGTAACACCTTCATAAACAATCGGTGCCATCTCTTTGAACTCAGGAGTCGAAACGGTTTTACTTGCAGATAATCGCAAATTTTGATCATCATTTAAGGCATACTTAATATTAATACTTGGCAAATAAAACTCTTCAATAACTTTGCTAGATCCAGGATTATTTACAAGGTTAATTACATCATAATCAATTTCTTGTAAGAATGATTCTGCTCTAAATCCAGGAACAATTAACCATTTATTATCAAGATTAATTTCAAAAGAAATATATCCACCATGTGCCTCTAAGTTTCCGTTATATGTATTTTCTAGTTGTCCAGGTCTATTAGTTGGGCCTACACCATTTTGAGGTGTAAGAGCTCTAAAAACATCTGTTTGAATTAAACTATCTAAAACGTTTTGAATATTAAAAACTTCATTTAAATTATTGACATCATTAATAACAAGACTATCATCAAAGTTTTTGTATCCATAACGGATATTTTCAAAATCTCGAGTTTTTAACCTACCGTTATAACCATAGTTTAATTTTACTTTTTCATTGATTTGATAAGAGAACTTAATTCTTCCGTTTAATTCATCATCTGTCATTTTTTGAAAATAGCGTTGATTGTCAAATGAATTATTAGTTAGGAATACAGGATTTGTATTTTGATCATCATCTAGTGCGAAAAAATAATCTTCTAAAGAAACTCTTTTTCTATCAGGTTCATTTGAATAGACTTTATTATAACCTATTCCCCAATCTAATTTAAGTTTTTCATTCAAAGTATGCTTCCCTAACAATTGATTTACAAAAATCATATCTTGATTAAACTGAACGTTCATTTGATAAAATCCTCTATCTGTATCAACTTGAGATCTAGATTCTCTATAAAAACCATTTCCTTCTGTTCCAAAATAGGCTACTTTATCTGTAGATGAATTTGAAAACAGTGAATTGTAAGTGATTTTATGATTGTTGTCTATTTTGTATATCGCACTTGCTAAAAGTGTTGTGTTTGTTGAATAATTAAATTCTTCAGTGCTTGGGAAAATTTTATTATAAGTGTTTGTATAGTCAACGGCACTTCCTTCTTGAAATGAAAAATCATTTTCATAAGATCCTGAAATAAAAAGACTTAATCTTGAATCATCATTTAAGTCAAAAGATTTCCCAATAACTCCCGAAATATTTGCTCCGATTGGCGCACCTGCATTTACAGGGTCAATACCATGAGAAAGAACAACAGCAAATGGGTTGTGATTATATCTGTTATAAAATCCAAACCTTCCGGTTCCTTCACTTTTCATAAACCTATCTTGTCCAATAGCATATGAATTAACACCACTTCCAAAAGATAATTCAAAAACACGATCTCCAGTAAAACTCTTTGAGTCAATATTTACATTACCTGCAGAAAAATCTGAATAAAAATGTGGAGAATATGATTTACTGATGGAAACATTTTCAATAATATCAGTTGTAAATAAATCTAAATCTATATTTTTCTTATCAATGCTGTTAGAGGGGAGTGATAAGCCATTTAATGTTGTGTTTAAATATCTATCTCCTAGACCACGCACATATACATTGCTAGACCCTTCTTCTTTTGATACTCCAGATATTTTAGCAACAGCGCCTGCTGCATCACCAACACTTTTTTGAGAAAGCTCTTCTGCTCCAATAGAAGTTTTAACTTCAATAGCCTTTTTTTGTTCTCCCAATAACGATTGAAATGATTCTTTTTTACTTGAAACTTTAATTGTTACTGCTTCTAGTGCTACTCCTTCTGTAGCGCCAAGACTTACATCTTTTAAAGTTACGGTCTCTTCTTCAGTAATAACTACATTATTAATCTCTATAGTTTCATAGCCAATAAAACTAAAAACCAAAGAATAAGTTCCTGGAAGTGTGTTTATAGTGTAAAACCCGTCGAAGTCAGTTGTTGAGCCTATTTCTGTACCTTTGATATAGACGTTTGCAAAAGGCATTGGTTCGTCATTCATTTCTAAATCTAATACCTTTCCTGTTACAGTACCTTTATTTTGCGCAAATGCAAAAACTGTGGTTAATAATAGTAAAAATAGTGTAAAAGTTATCTTTTTATAATTGGTCATTCTTGTTCTTAATTTACAGTACAAATAACCAATACAATTGTAAACATAATGTTAAGCAGAAATTAAATAAACGTCATTAGAACGTTGTTTTTATGTTAACATAATTGGGTTAGTATTAGTATGAATTAAAGTTTAAAAATTATATATTTGTCAAAATTGAAATTCTATCAAATTGTTTAAGAGACTAGTTTCTAAAATATTATTATTATTTTTTTTGGCGTTAATTATTTCGCCAACCGCAATTATTGTAATTGACAGTTCTGTAGATATTTCAATGTTTTATGATGTTACAGAAGAAAAAGAGGAGAAAGTTCAAGAAAAAAATATTGAAATTGAATCTATATTAGATGAAATAAAAGGAAGGGAGTTTACTTTCACTCTTAATTCATTGCAAAATAATACTGACTATTTCTTAAAAAAATATTCAAAACCATACTTAATTTTCACTTCACCACCTCCTGACTTGTTGAATTCATAAAGTCAAGCTTTGGCTTCAAGAATTTAAGCGTCAAAAAAGTTACACATCAAATCAAGATGTGTAAACGCACATCAATAATAAAATAGGTAACGAATTAAAAAGTATGAAAAAATTATTTTCAAATATAAAAGGCGATGCATTTGGTGGAATAACAGCAGGAATTGTTGCACTGCCTTTAGCATTAGCGTTTGGTGTTTCATCAGGATTAGGTCCTACTGCAGGTTTATATGGAGCAATCTTTATAAGTTTTTTCGCCTCACTTTTTGGAGGGACAAGCACTCAAATTTCTGGTCCAACAGCTCCAATGACAGCTGTAAGCATGATCGTTATTGCGGGAATTATCGCCTCTAACGACGGAGATGTAGACAAAGCACTGCCTATTATTTTAACAGTTTTCCTTCTTGCAGGAATAATGCAAATAGGTCTAGGGATTTTAGGTTTAGGCAAATACATTAGATATATACCATATCCTGTTGTTTCTGGTTTTATGACAGCAATTGGTGTTATTATCTTATTAACACAAGTGTTACCATCTCTAGGCTATTATCCGAAAGAAGATGTGCAATTTGTCAATACATTTAAGCCTCAAGCTGAAGAAGCTATTCTTAAGAATATTTTAAAGGATGAAGCAGGTCAAGGAATACTTGTATTGGAAGATTTTCAAGAAACTATAAAAAGAGCAAGTGGAATAAGCCAAACGATTATTTTAAAAGAATCTGAAACACTTGCTGCAAAAGAAACTTCAGGAGCGCTTGGAGCTCTAAAAGCTTTTCCGAGAGCAATAAAAAACATCAATTGGCTTGAATTCTTGTTAGCGCTTGGAACAATTTTTATTATTTATGGCTTTAAAAGAATAACTAAAGCAATACCTAGTACTTTAGTCGCCCTTGTTGTCATGTCTTTGATTGCTATATTATTTAAGTTAGATTATAGATCTATTCAGGAAATACCTAGTGGATTTCCAATTCTAAATCTTGAAATTTTCACCACCTTTTCATTAAGTAATATCACGCCCTACATTTTTACTGCATTAACATTAGCATTATTAGGAGCGATTGACTCCTTATTAACAAGTGTTGTTGCAGATAATATGACAAAGACGAAACACAAACCTAACAAAGAACTTGTAGGTCAAGGTATCGGAAATAGTATTGCGGCAGTTTTTGGGGGTATTCCTGGAGCTGGAGCAACTATTAGAACAGTAGTAAATATATCATCAGGAGGAAAAACAAAACTTTCAGGTATGATTGCGGGTGTTATGCTACTTATAATTTTATTAGGATTAGGACCTGTTGCCTCTAAAATTCCTGCAGCAGTATTGGCTGGAATATTGATAACTGTTGGTATTGGCGTGATGGACTATAAAGGATTAAAAGCGATTCCTAGTTTACCAAGAGACATGAAAATTGGACCTTTTAAAATGAGTTCTGAAGTTTTAATAATGATCATTGTTTTGTTGCTTTCTACTTTTTGGAATTTGGTTTATGCAGTAGGAATTGGTTTGGTAATTGCATCTTTAATGTTTATGAAAAAGATTGGAGACTTAACCGCTGAGCGTTCAGATGTGAAATCTTTGAAAAAGGAAAAGGCATGGACTGATGAGAAAGGTTTTCCAGAAAAATTTAAAGAAGAGGTTTTTATTAAGCATATAAAAGGACCTTTATTTTTTGGGTCAACAAGTGATTTTCAAGCATTGTCACTGCAAATACCTATAACAGCAAAAATAGTTGTTATGAGACTCGACAGAATGGCTTATATGGATCAGTCAGGTTTGTATGCTATGGAAGATATGTTACAAGATTTAAAAGCAAAAAATATTGACGCGGTATTTGTAGGGTTATTAAACCAACCTAGATATATGATGGAAAGAATTGATATTATTCCAGACTTTATTTCTGAAGATAAAATATTTGAAGATTTTGATAGTTGTATTAGTTGGATTAAAGACAATGTAGAATCTTAAAATAAAATTTATTTTAGGGTAATATTAAAAGAAACTGTTTTATATAAATAGTACCTTGCAAAAAACAAATTTTTTTTAAAATGAACTGGGAAAAGCTACTTTCTTTAAAGCGCCACGGAGATACTACAAAAAGGTTACGTAAGAATCAAGACGAGACACGTTTAGGTTTTGAGGTAGATTATGACCGAATTATCTTTTCAGATTCCTTCAGGAGCTTGCAAGATAAAACACAAGTTGTGCCTCTTTCAAAAACCGATTTTGTTCACACACGTTTAACTCATAGTTTAGAAGTAAGTGTTGTAGCACGTTCTTTGGGAAGAATTGTTGGGAAACAATTAACGGAAAAATATCCAGAATTAAAAGCAAATGGATATCAGGCCAATGATTTTGGTGCTATTGTAGCAGCAGCGGCACTATCTCACGATATTGGGAATCCTCCATTTGGACATTCAGGAGAAAAAGCAATTGGAGAGTATTTCAAAACAGGAAAAGGGACAGAATTTAAAGACCAACTTTCTGATAAAGAGTGGCAAGATTTAATTGATTTTGAAGGAAATGCGAACGGTTTTAAAATACTGACTGAAAGCAGAGATGGTGTAGAAGGAGGGCTAAGATTGTCATATGCAACTTTGGGAGCATTTATGAAATATCCGAAAGAATCATTACCAAAAAAACCGACGGAGCATATTGTAGATAAAAAATATGGGGTTTTTCAATCTGAAATAGACGCATTTGAAGATGTCGCTTTAGAATTAGGTTTAACCAAATTGAGAAACGATGCTAATTTAGCATACAATCGCCATCCATTAGCCTATTTAGTCGAGGCCGCAGATGATATTTGTTATACAATTATTGATTTTGAAGATGGATTAAATCTTGGATTGATTGAAGAAGAATATGCACTAGAATATTTAATAAATTTAGTTAGAGATACCATAAACACAGAAAAATACCATCAGCTAAAAACAAAGAAAGATAGACTAAGTTATTTAAGAGCTTTAGCTATTGGAAATTTAATAAATGAAGCAGCATCAATTTTTCTTGCAAATGAAGAATTGATATTGAAAGGAAATTTTCAAAATTCTTTATTAGATAAATGTAAGTATGAGGCTCAAATTAACGACATACTTAAGATAAGTGTTGATAAAATCTACAAGAGTAATGAAGTTGTAGAAAAAGAAGTTGCTGGATATACAATCTTATCAAATTTATTAAATGTGTTTATTAGTGCCATAAATAATTCACATAACAACACTGCTTCAAATTATGATAAAATGATTTTATTGTTGTTACCAGAAAATTACAAACAACAAAAAGAGACCTTGTATAAAAGGATTTTTTCAATTTGTAGTTTTATTTCTTCAATGTCTGACGGTTATGCAATATTGTTGCATAAGAAGATCAAAGGAGAAATTTTTTAAAATTAACACTCATTTTTAATGACTTAAGAGATTATTAATATATTTGTAAAACCAAAAAATAATAGAATAATGAAAAAAAAGTTACTTATAGTATTTAGTATCGCAGCATTAATAGTTTTTGGACTATTGATAAACACTAATGATTCAAGTGCGAACGAAATGGATAAATTAAGAGAGCAGCATATTGCTTTTCTAGATAAAAGCCCTTTTAAGGAGACAGAAAAACTTTCTAAAAAAGAAAGAAAACTTAATGGACTTCCTCCTAATAAATATATGGAGAGACAATTTGAATTAACAATGGATCCAGAAGATGGGCGACCTCATCCAGAGAGAATGTTTGCTACTCAAGAAGCACTAGCAGAACAATTTTTTAGAGTTCCTGGAGAAAACACAAACGATTGGGTTGAAAGAGGTCCTGATAATATTGGTGGAAGAACAAGGGCAATTATGTATGACCCAAACGATACAAGCGGTACAAGAGTTTTTGCTGGTGGTGTAAGTGGAGGTTTATGGGTAAATGATGATATTACCAATGCAGCTTCTGCATGGAGTTTAATAGGAATTCCAAATAATTTGGCAGTTTCTGTAATTACTCATGATCCTAATAATACCGATATTTTTTATGTTGGTACAGGAGAATCTTATGTTTTTGATTCAGTGAATGGTAATGGTGTTTGGCAATCTACTGATGCTGGAGTTACTTGGGCTAAAATCTTTGGAGGCGTAACAGGCGAGCCAGTATTTCAAGCAAATGCTAAAATTACTGTGAATACTCCAGCTGGAATTTCTGGAGAATATCCTGTAATTCTCGCTACTGCTTTTGGTGACCAATTAGGGTCCGCTGTTACTGGAGATTTAGTTCTAGTCCAGGACGGTACAGGAGTTTCAGAAGATGCTTGTGAAGCTTTAACAAACGATGGAGATATTGCTGGGAAAATAGCAGTAATAAGACGTGGTGATTGTTCATTTGTTGATAAAATTAACAGAGCTCAAACTGCAGGTGCAATAGGTGTAATTATGGTGAATAATATCCCCTCAAATCCAATACCTATGGGAGGAACAGACGCGGGTATAACGATTCCAAATGTTATGATCTCTAGAGACTTTGGAAATGTTATTATTGCGGAATTAGGAAGCGGAGTTAACGCAACTATGGAATTATCAGGAAACTTACTTTCTGGAAGTATTGTTCCAGGAGTTCAACATATAAATGACATTAAGATTAGAGATAATGGTGGAACTAGCGAGGTTTATGTAGCTGTCGGCTCTAATGGATTTTATGATTCAAACCCTAGATCTTATTTAGGGCTAGAAGAAGCTGGGCTTTATATGTCTAACGATGAGGGAACAAGTTTTTCTAAATTAGCTCTAGGAGACGCACCATCTGGACTGCCACTTAATCCTAGTGATGTAGAAATTAGTGTTGATAACACAATTTGGGTTTCAACAACTGCAAATAGATTTTTTGGAGATGGTGGAGGACTTATTTTTTCATCAACAGATGGAGGGGTAACCTTTACGCAAAGTTATGCTATTTCTGGCACTGCAAATAGAACACATATTGCTGTTTCTGGTACAAACGCAGGAACAATATTTATTCTTTCTTATAGAGGAGGAGAAGATGCTAGCCCAGTATTTATTGCAAAAACGGTAAATGCTTTTGGAAGAGTTAGTAATATGTCACAACCAAATTCAATTGACGGTAATATTCCTGATAATGACTTTACAAATACACAAGGATGGTTTAACTATTATTTAGAAGTAGACCCAACAGATGACAATATTTTATACGTAGGTGGAATTGATATTTTTAGATCAGGAAACGGTGGAGCTAGTTGGAGTCAAATTTCTGAAGCTTATACAGGAACATCTAACCTTAGTGGTGTTCATCCTGATAATCATACAATCGTATTAGACCCATCTGACCCTAACAAAGCCATATTTGGAAATGACGGAGGAATTTTTTATGCAGGTGATCTAGCGAATGCAAGTACTAGCGAAACAGGATTGACTTCTAGAAACACAAATTACAATATTACTCAGTTTTACAAAGGAGCGATCGGTCAAGATGTAGCGAATGAAAAAATATTAGGTGGAGCACAGGATAATAATTCACTATTAATGAATAACGCTACCGCTGGAATTAATAGTGCAGATGTTGTTCAAGGTGGCGATGGTGCTTATTGCTTTATAGATAGAGATAATGAGTATATGGTTACTTCATCTCAAAACGGAAATTTTTATCGTGCAAATTACACAACTGGAAATTTGGATGCTTCAATATCAGGAGGATCCGTTGGAGGTCAATTTATAAATCCAGCGGCATTGGATAGTGCTAATGATATTTTATATATGGACGGAACTACAGCTACGCCAACATATCAAATTTTAAGATATTCTAATTTAGATGCTACTCCATCTGCTGGAGTTGCATTATCAAATGGATTATTAGTACGTAATCCAACAGCATTCAAAACATCTACATTTACGACTACAACATTATTTGTTGGTACTGATGATGGAAAACTATTAAAATTATCAAATGCCGACGCCTCACCAACATGGTCTGATATTACAGGGCCTAACTTTGCAGGTAGTGTATCTTGTATTGAACTAGGTGCTACAGAAAATGATATGTATGTAACATTCTATAATTATGGAGTAATAAGTGTGTTTTACTCTTCTGATGGAGGAACTACTTGGTCTAATAAAGAAGGAAATTTACCAGATATTCCTACTAGAGCAATATTATCAAACCCCTTAAACGCTGATGAAGTTATTTTAGGAACTGAGTTAGGAGTATGGGCAACAAATAATTTTTCAGATACAACTCCTGTTTGGCATCAAGCACAAAACGGAATGAAAGATGTTCAGGTAACTAGTTTTGATTTAAGAACGGCTGATAATACAGTTTTAGCTTCTACATATGGTAGAGGAATGTTTACAGGTCAATTTACTGCAGACGCTTCTGGATTGTCTGTAGATGAGTTTTCTGAAAACGATTTAATCAAAATTTACCCAACAGTATCTAACGGAGAAATGACAGTTTCTTCTATAAGCGAAGTTAGAGAAGGTGTGATTAGCGTATTTGATATTAACGGAAGAACTGTACATACTTCAAAATTAAATTTTGAAGGTGGCATAGAACAACCATTATCAGTTAATTTAGCTAGCGGAATGTATGTTGTGAAGTTTAGTGCAAATGAGTTACAATCTTCACACAAGATTATAATTAAGTAATTAAACGTTATTTAGTATAGAATAAAAAAAGGGAGCAAATTTTGCTCCCTTTTTTCTATAACATTGTTTTTATTTCTTTCAATATAGATTCGTTATCTATACCTACAATTTTATATAATTCTTCAACTTTTCCGTGCTCAATAAAATTGTCTGGAATTCCTAAACGTTTTGTAGTTTTATGTAGATAGTTGTTTTCTGATACAAACTCTAAAATAGCACTCCCAAATCCACCAACAATGGTTCCATCTTCAATAGTTATTATTTTATCAAATTGCTTGAAAACTTCATGTAGCAATGTTTTATCTAAAGGCTTTACAAAACGCATATTAAAATGTGCAATTGTATTTTCAGGAAGCTCCTTTTCAATTTCTAAAATCACATTTCCAATGGTTCCAATTGTCAAAACAGCAATTTTATTACCAAACGATAATTGCTCACCTTTTCCAATCACTAACTTTTTGAATGGGCTTTGCCAATCAACTTTAGTTCCTCTACCTTTTGGATAACGAATCGCTAAAGGCTGTTTTAATCCAAGTTGTGCAGTGAACATAATATTGCGTAATTCTTCTTCATTCATAGGTGAAAAAAGAATTAGATTAGGAATCAATCTTAAATATGATATATCAAATACACCATGATGTGTAGCGCCGTCTTCACCTACAATTCCAGCTCTATCCAAACAAAATATAACAGGTAAATTTTGTAAGGCAACATCATGTATTATTTGATCATAAGCACGTTGTAAAAAGGTTGAATAAATATTACAAAATGGAATCATTCCTTGTGTTACTAGTCCTGCTGAAAAAGTTACCGCGTGTTGTTCTGCAATTCCTACATCAAAGGCTCTTTCAGGAAAGGCATGAAGCATATGTGTTAATGAACTTCCTGTTGGCATTGCGGGAGTAATACCAACAATATTTTTATTTTTTTCAGCCAGTTCAACTAAAGTTAACCCAAAAACATCTTGATATTTTGGCGGTAGACTATTAGTTAATTTAGCAATAACATTTCCTGTTATCTTATCAAATTTTCCAGGAGCATGATATTTTACTTGATTTTCTTCGGCTTGTTTTAACCCCTTTCCCTTAGTCGTAATAACGTGTAAAAATTTAGGACCTTTTATAGATTTTAATCTCTTTAATTCAGTTAATAATACCTCTATATTATGACCGTCAATTGGTCCTGAATAATTAAAGTTTAATGCTTCAATAATATTATTTTTCCGAACAGCTTTTTTTTGTTTTACATTTGTAAAATATTCTTTTAATGCACCAACACTTGGGTCAATTCCCATAGCATTATCATTAAGTATGATTAGGATATTAGCATCGGTAACACCTGCATGATTCAACCCTTCAAATGCCATTCCAGATGCTATAGACGCATCACCAATAACTGCAATATGCTGCTTTTTATTTTCGCCTTTTAAGTTTGATGCAATAGCCATACCTAAAACTGCAGAAATAGAAGTAGAACTATGGCCTACACCAAAAGCATCAAATTCACTTTCTGTTCTTTTAGGAAAACCTGAAATTCCACCTAATTGCCGATTTGTATGAAAAACATTCTTTCTGCCAGTTAAAATTTTATGACCATATGCTTGATGGCCAACATCCCAAACTAAAAGATCATTTGGAGTGTTAAAAACATAATGTAAAGCAATTGTTAATTCTGCAACTCCAAGACTTGCTCCTAAGTGACCTTCTTTTGTAGAAAGAAGGTCAATAATAAAGTTACGTAATTCTCTTGCTAAAAGAGGTAATTCCTTATTAGTAAGTTTACGCAAGTCTTTAGGACTATCAATATTTTTTAAAATAGAATTTTTCATAAATGATATTGCAAATTTACTATTTTTTAATTCTAAAATATTGAAAAACTTGTAAGTGTAATGTTACTTGTTATGAATACGTTATTTTAAGTTAGAAACTATAATTCCGCTTTCACGTACTTATAAAAGTAATTTTCGATAATTTTACAATCTTAATTTATCAAGTTTTATGGAAAATCCTTTTGATGATGCTTATTTTATGAAGCGTGCTTTGCAAGAAGCGGAACAGGCGTTTGATAAAAATGAAGTTCCTATTGGAGCAGTAATTGTATGTAAGAATAAAATTATTGCTCGTGCTCACAATTTGACAGAAATGTTAAATGATGTTACTGCGCATGCAGAAATGCAAGCGTTTACTTCTGCTTCAGATTTTCTTGGAGGCAAATACCTAAAAGATTGTACTCTCTATGTTACTTTAGAACCTTGCCAAATGTGTGCTGGTGCAAGTTATTGGTCTCAAATTGGGAAAATAGTTTTTGGCGCTAGAGACGAACAACGCGGTTTTATGAATATGAAAACTCAGTTGCATCCTAAAACAAAAGTAGTTTCTGGTGTATTAGAAGAAGAATGCAGTAAAATATTAACTCAATTTTTTGTTGAAAAAAGAAATTTGAACTAAGGGATTTATATGCGAAAGTTAAAGAATAGTGAGTTAAATAGAGTTGATGTTGAAGGATTTAAAAGCGTTAAAAAAATTCCATTAATTGTTATTTTAGATAATATTAGAAGTTTAAACAACGTAGGTTCAGTTTTTAGAACTAGCGATGCTTTTATTGTTGAAAAAATTTATTTATGCGGCATTACCGCTCAGCCTCCTCATAAAGAAATTCATAAAACGGCCTTGGGCTCAACCGATTCTGTAGCTTGGGAATATGTAGAAGACACACTTGAACTTATAGAAAAACTAAAAAAAGACAATGTCAAAATCGCATCTATAGAACAGGCAGACAATAGCACTAAATTGCAAGATTTTGAAATTGAACCAAAACAAAAATATGCTGTAGTTTTTGGAAACGAAGTGAAAGGCGTTCAACAAGAAGTGGTGTCAACATCTGATTATTGTCTAGAAATCCCTCAGTTTGGAACAAAACATTCATTGAATATTTCAGTAAGTGTTGGCGTTGTAGTTTGGGATATGTTTAAAAAGATGAGGTTTTAAAAACCAAGCATCAACTTAGCAATAAAAAAGAATAAGAAAATTCCAAAAATATCATTGCTTGTTGTTATAAAAGGGCCTGTTGCAATTGCAGGATCTATACCTCTTTTGTCTAAAACAATAGGGACAAATGTCCCAACAAGCGCTGCAACAATAATTACACACAACATAGAAATAGCAATAGTAAGGCTAAAAGTAAAATCCATTTTGGTGATAAACCCAAAAAGTATAACAAGGACTCCTAAAACAAAACCATTGATTAAACTTAGACCAACCTCTTTTATCAATCTACTAAAAAGACTTCCTTTTACTACATCATTTGCTAAACCTTGAACAATAATTGCACTTGATTGTACACCCACATTTCCTGCCATTGCTGCAATTAATGGTGTGAAAAAAAATAATTTTCCGAGTTCTGGATTTGCCATAATACTTTCATAACTTTCCATAATAAATACACTTCCTAAACCTCCAAAAAGACCTAGAATAAGCCATGGAAGTCGTGCCTTAGTCAATTCCAAAATGCTATCATCGGCTTCAACATCTTGAGAAATACCTGCTGCTAACTGATAATCTTTTTCAGCTTCATCTTTGATAACATCTACAATATCATCAATTGTAATTCTACCCAATAAAACCATTTTATCATCAACTACAGGAATGGCTTCAAGATCATATTTCTGCATTATTTTAGCAACCTCTTCAACGTCTTCATTAATATTTACTGAATCTACTTTTGGTCTTACAATTTTAGAAATATTACCTTTAGCAGGCGCAATTAAAAGGTCTTTTAAAGAAAGTCTACCAATTAATCTTTCTGAATCATCTATAACATATATAGAGTGTACTCTTGTCACTTCTTCTGCTTGCGCTCGCATTTCCTTAATACAACGAGGAATGGACCAGTTTTCATTAACCTTTACTAATTCCTTTGCCATTATACTACCTGCAGAATCATCTTCGTAAGACAATAATTCTTTTATGTCTGCAGCATGCTCTTCGTCTTCTATCTGCGAAATTACTTTCTTTTGACGTTCTTCAGAAAGTTCTGCAATGATATCGGCGGCATCATCAGAATCTAACTCTTCTATTTCTTCTGCAATTTCTTTTGCAGAGAGATTTTTAAGAATTTTTTCACGTATATCTTCGTCAATTTCCATTAAAATATCAGACGTCTTTTCGCTATCTAATAGTTTAATGATATACGTTGCTTCATCTAGATTTAAATCATCTAGAATCTCTGCAATATCAGCGTGATGCTCTTCAGAAAGCATTTCTAGGATAGCAGCATCATTCTGATTTTCTATCAGAAGCTCAATATCTTTAATAAGTGCTTTGCTAATCTCTAATGGCATCTTGCTCTATTTTTGCAGTCAGTTCAATAAATTGTTTTACTGATAACTGTTCTGGTCGCATTACAAATATAGGTTCTTCTCTTAATTTATCCGATAAATTTAGTGACTTTAAACTTCCACGAAGCATTTTTCTACGTTGATTAAAGGCTGTTTTTACAACTCTAAAGAACATCTTTTCATCAACTGGCAATGAGTAGTTTTCTTTTCTGGTTAGTCGTATAACACCTGAATCTACTTTTGGTGGCGGATCAAAAACATCTGGCGGAACCGTAAAAAGGTATTCAACATCATAGAATGCTTGTGTTAATACAGATAAAATTCCATACACTTTACTCCCTTCTTTTTCGGCAATCCTCTTTGCAACTTCCTTTTGAAACATTCCAGAAAATTCAGGAATTTGATCTCTATTTTCAATGGTTTTAAATAAAATTTGAGTAGAAATATTATAAGGAAAATTTCCAATGATAGCAATTGGTGTGTCTTGAAAATAATCTTTAATATTTATTTTTAAAAAATCACCTTCAATAATTTTGAAGTCCAATTTTTGAACTTCAATCGCTGTTTTTAAATAAGCAACAGAATCTCTATCAATTTCAATTACATGCGTTTTGACATCTTTTTTAAGTATGTATTTGGTTAAAACTCCCATTCCAGGACCAATTTCTAAGACATTTTCATACCCTTTGAGTGTCAAAGCATCTGCAATGTTTTGAGCAATCCCTTCGTCTTTTAAAAAATGCTGTCCTAAATGTTTTTTTGCTCTTACACTCATATCTTATTCTGATTAATACTCTTTAATTACTTCTAATTCTGTTCTGAAGGCTACAAATTTCCCTTGAAAAATAGCACTATTGTTTCTTAAAACTTCAGCATCATATTTATAATAATTGTCTAAATCTTGACGCGTTTTTGCTGTGTATTGAACCGAATACGTAGTTCCACCCATTTCTTCTTCTATCAAAACTCGTGTGAGTCTTGCACTAATAAACCTCTTGGTAGCAAGAACATCTTTAATGTGATTATCTACCCATTTTAACCAAGGTTCATGAATGCTGTCGTCTATATTTATGGTTACGTTATATATGTACATAGTTTTGTTGTAATAATTTTTTAATAAAGCAATATGTCAAATATCATCTCCTCTTAATTTTCTATATTTTTTTCGTGCATCCACTGAATGAATACTCGAAGGAAAATCAAAAATAATCTTTTGATAATACTCTTTTGCTTTTTCTATATTTTTTTGTTTGTTATGAAGTTCTGCTAGCCTATAATAAGCATCATCAACTAAAATATCCTCAGCGTTTATTTCAATAATTTGAAGATAATTTTTTTCGGCACTTGCGTACTCTTTTGTTTTTTCAAAAAGTTCTGCTTGCTTCAAAAGAGTTTCGTCTTCAATAGCGTGCCCTTTATGTTCTTTCAAAATAATACCCAAAGCATCAATAGCTTCACTATCTTTTTGTTGATATGCCAACAAATCGGCTTTTGCATATTGTTTTAAAGCTGTTTTCAACGAATCCTGTACACTATTATCATTTATAATTAAACTTAAATCTAAAGCGTCATTTGCAATCAATTGAGAAGTAGAACCTTTCAATACTTTAAGCTGTGTTTCCGCCCAATCAAAATCACCTTTAAAATAACTTGTTTGAGCAACTTTAAATCGAGCTTGTTGTGCTAAAACGTGATTTTTTAATTTTGTTTGCACTTGAGAATAACAAATAAGCGCTTCATTAAACCGATTGTTAAAGACCAAAATATCACCTAACTTTATCTTAATGGCTCCTTTTTGATAACTGTTACTCTTTAGTTTTAGTGCGTCTTTTAAAACATTAATTGCTTGGTTAGATTCATTTTTTTTGAAGGTCAAAAAATCTGCATATGTAATTTGAATTTCTAGCGTTTCTCTAGCTCTTCCATAAGCATTAAATAGTTGCTGAAATTGATTTTCAATTGATTGTAAATCTTCAGAACTTTCAACAGCGATATAGAGTAAGTACAATTTTGCGCCTAAAATGTCTGATTGATTTTCACTGTTATCAATAATGTAATTAAAGACCTTTTGTGTGGTGCTATAATCTTGATTGTCAAATGCTATTTTGCCAACATTTACAATATCATTCATTGAAATAAGGGTGCGTTTATAAAGTGCTTTTTCTTGGATAAAGGCTTTAGAAAAATCTTTTTGTTGCATAAAAAGCCAACTCAATAATTCGTTCCAAGCATTTTTAGGACTTGATTGTAATCGTTTTAAAATCAAAGATTTAAATAAAACATTATATTTGCTTTCACTATCATCAGTAATAAACTTTCCAATAAATCGAATAATTGTTTTACTATACTTTTCATCTAATTCAACAGCATTTAAATAGGTGTCAAACATATTTTTAACATCTCCTTTTTCACCATATACAGAAGCAATTTGAATGGTGTAGTTTGCATCGACATTCAATTCAGTTGCTTTTTTATATGCTTTTAAAGCGTAGTCTAACAGGTGATTATCTTGAAATGATTTGGCAATTGTATAGGCAGAGTATTTATTTTTGTCGACTTCTCTTAATGCTTTCTTATAATATACTATTGCTTTTTTTTGCTGATGTTGTAATTCGTAATTATAACCTAATTCTACTAGAAATTGAGATTGAGAAGGTTGGTTTTTTAATTGATTTTCTATCAGCCCTTGCGCAATTGTAAAAGCTTCTAATTGTTGATGGCTATCAATTAGTTTTAATAAATAATAAGAATTATACGGATTTTTATCAAAAAGAGATTGATATACGCTTGCGGCTTTTTCATATTCTCCTTTTCTAAAATAATCAAAAGCCATTTGTTGATCTTGAGCCATTGATATTAAAGAGTTAAAGACTAAAATGAAGATTATATATTTACGCATATATTGTTATATATCTTCCTCAAAGATAACGAAGAAACTGTTAAAGTTTTTATAAAATTAACAAAATTTAAAGTAGTACTGTAACGTTTTGGCACGAAACTTGTCTTAAGGATATAGAACAACTAAATTTTACTATTATGAAAGAATTAATAAAACAATACGAAAACGCTAAAAAGAGTGCTAAGACTTATATGAAAAACGGCCAAATAAACGCTTACTTTGAAGCATTACTAGAAATGAATAAGTACAAAAGAATGATGATAGCAGTTGTTGCTAATTAATCATTTCAAAACCACAATAAGGCACTAACGCTTTTGGAATTTGAATACCTTCTGGTGTTTGACAGTTTTCTAAAAGACCTGCTAAAACACGAGGTAAAGCCAATGAACTTCCGTTTAAAGTATGTGCCAATTCACTTTTTCCATCACTATTTTTAAAACGTAGTTTTAATCTATTCGCTTGGAATGTTTCAAAATTAGAAACAGAACTTATTTCTAACCATCTATCTTGCGCTGTAGAGAAAATTTCAAAGTCATACGTTATAGCAGCTGTAAATCCTAAATCGCCTCCACACAATTTTAAAATTCTATAAGGCATTTCTAGTTCTTGTAAAATTCCTTTAATGTGTTCCACCATTCCGTCAAGAGCTTTGTATGAATTGCTTGGATGTTCTATGCGAACAATTTCTACTTTATCAAATTGATGTAAACGATTCAAGCCTCTCACATGCGCTCCATAACTTCCTGCTTCTCTTCTAAAACAAGGAGTATAGGCAGTATTTGTGATAGGGAAATCCGCTTCTTTTAATAATACGTCGCGGTAAATGTTTGTGACAGGAACTTCTGCAGTAGGAATTAAATATAAGTTGTCAATTCCTGCATGATACATTTGCCCCTCTTTGTCTGGTAGTTGTCCTGTTGCTTTTCCAGATTCTTCATTTACCAAATGAGGCACTTGAATTTCTGTATAACCAGCAGCCGTATTTTTATCTAAAAAATAATTGATTAATGCTCTCTGTAATCTAGCTCCTTTTCCTTTATATACAGGAAACCCAGCGCCAGTAATTTTATTACCAAGTTCAAAATCAATAATGTCGTATTTTTTTGCTAATTCCCAATGAGGAATTGCTCCTTTATGTAATGAAGGAATTGCTCCTTCTTCAAATATTGTTTCGTTATCATCTTCACTATTTCCGGCTGGTACTATTTCATTTGGAACATTTGGAATCTGATATAGTAATTCTTGTAGTTTTTCACTACTTTGACTCAGTTTTTCAGTCAACACCTTAGAATCATCTTTTAGCTGACTCGTTTTTTGCTTTAAAATAGTTGCTTTTTGCGGTTCACCGTTTTTATAAAGAATTCCAATTTCTTTTGATAACTTATTAGATTCTGCAAGTATATTATCTAATTGTGTTTGTGTAGATTTTCTTTCATCATCAATAGATAAAACATCATTTAAAACAACTTCTGCATTTGCAAAATTTCTTTTAGCCAATCCTTTTAATACTGTCCCTTTGTAATCTCTAATAAACGCTACTTGTAACATAATTCTTTTTATTTGTGCTTTTTTGAAAGCGCAAATTTATGAAATTGTAGTTACTTAATCGAGTATTAGTGTTTCATTTATTGATGTAATAACTTGATAAATGGTATCTAACTTAAAATCAAGTTGAATATTGTAGGTTTTTTTATCAGCTTTTTTGAATTTAAGAGTTCCTTTTTCAATCTGATAATATCCAGCAACACCTTTACAATAACACATTTTATTATAAAGTAGTTTTACGTTTTTTAATTCACCATCAACTAAAGTTAAATCAGGAAGGTTTTTATCAAATTCAGCATATATTTCTTCAATATAATGACCATCTACTGCCATTTTATCTCTATTTCTACTAAATGTGAATTTAAAAATGATTTTATCACCTTTATTTGTGTTTGTGTAAGTATTATTAAATTTATCAGCAAGAATTTCTAAAGAACTATTCGGGAAAAGTTCAACTTTACACTCACCATCTTCAGGACAGTTAGTAGTTGTTATAAATTCCCTTTGTTCCGTAATCAACTCTGTAGTTTTAGCCTTACAACCGACAAGTAAGAAAAGTACGAAAATGTGCGTGAAAAGTTTCATATACAAATATAGTTTATTCTTAAGACCCCTCTTTAATAATAGATTGAGCAAGTTGTTTGTCTTTTTTTAATTGATTTTTTAAATCGGCTATTGAATCAAATTTTTGTTCGTCTCGAAGAAATTTTAACAACTCAACCTTAATAGTTGTGCCGTATAAATCTTTATCAAGATTAAAGAAATTAACTTCAATAGTTTGATGTTTCCCATCAATTGTGGGCCTGTTTCCAATATTCATCATTCCAAAAAAGAGCGTATTATTTATTTCAGATTTCACTAGATAAACTCCAGTTTTAGGAATCAGTTTATAAGATTCTTCAATAGAAATATTAGCTGTTGGAAAACCTAATTTAGTTCCAAGATTATTCCCTGAAACAACATTCCCAGAAAGCGAAAACTTGTACCCTAGATATTTGTTTGCTTTTTCTATGTTTCCTTCATTCAAAGCCGTTCTAATCTTTGTAGAACTTATTGAAATATCATTAAGAGTTTTTGCTGAAATTTCTTGAACTTCAAACCCAAACATATTTCCATATTCTTGTAATTGTTCGAAATCTCCTTCACGATTTTTCCCAAAATGATGATCATAGCCCACAAAAATCTTTGAAATATTAAGTTTTTGAACAAGAATTTCTCTAACAAACTCTAAGGCCGTTAATCTTGAAAATTCTACATCAAATGGATGAATAACTAAAGTATCAATACCTTTATTTTTAAGTAAACTTGATTTTTCATCGATGGTATTGATCATTTTTATATCAGAATTTTTCTGTAATATCATTCTTGGGTGCGGAAAAAAAGTTAGCAAAACCGCTTCACTACACACATTTTTAGAAGTTTCAACAAGGTGTTGTAAAATTTTCTGATGACCAAGATGCACTCCATCAAAAGTCCCAATTGTTAAAATTGATTTTTTTGTTGAAGAAAAGTTAGAAATACCGTGAGTTATTTTCAATTTTATTAGAAAAAAAATTAATGAGCACAAATTTAAGACTTTAAAAGGTATTTTTTTAATAAAAAAAGAGAGTTTTTTTTGAAAAACAAACTATAAAATATACCTTTGGGAGATTATAAAAATAAAAACTATGCAAAATTGTCACCTCAAAGCAATATTTTTTATCTTTTTCACTTTTTTGAGCGCTGGTTTTATGCAATCTCAAAATGACAATGGATTATGGGGTGAAATTGCTAAAGAAGAAATTTCACAAGAATTATTAAGTAGAAAATCTGATCCAAACAGAGCGACTTTTTTCGAATTAAATATTCAAGAAATAAAAAACCAATTATCAAATGCACCCTCAAGAGACACTTTTTTTGGTGAATCACAAGTTGTTGTAAGGTTCCCTAATAGTCAAGGGCAACTTAGCGAGTATAGAATAAAAGAAGCGTCAATTTTTGCGCAAGAACTTCAAGAGGAATTCCCAAATATAAGATCCTATATAGGAGAGTCTATAAACAATACTAGTGAAACAGTGCGATTTAGTATCTCCCAAAAAGGGTTGCATGCGATGTTTTTTAATACAAAAACGGGCTTACAATTTATTGACCCTTACACGGTAGATGGAAACAAATATGTAAGTTATTCGAAAAGCGAATTACCAACTTTAGAAAGAGAATTATTCTGTGAAGTAGAAGAAAGTGTTTCAAATGATATTGATCTAACTTCTAGAATGAATGATGGAAGTTTAAGAACATATCGATTAGCTTTAGCATGTACCGGAGAATATGGAGTATTTCATGGAGGAACAGTTGCAGGAGCGTTAGCAGCTATGAACACTACAATGACTAGAGTAAATGGAATTTTTGAAAAAGAATTATCATTAACTATGGAACTTGTTGGAAATAATACACAAGTAATATTTACGAATCCCGCTACTGATCCTTTTGATGGAAATGATGATGCGTTTACATTGATTGTTGAAAGTCAAACAGAAATTGATGCGCGTATAGGAAATGCTAATTACGATATTGGTCATACCTTTAGTACTGGTGGTGGTGGTTTAGCTACCCAATTTGGACCATGTAATGCTGGAAGTAAAGCTAGAGGCATTACAGGTTCACCTTCTCCAATGGGAGACTCTTATGATGTTGATTTTGTGGCTCATGAAATTGGACATCAGTTTGGTGCAAACCATACATTTAATGGTGACGCAGGTAATTGTGCTGGAGAGCCTCCAAGAAATAATGATACAGCGTATGAACCTGGAAGTGGTTCTACAATTATGGCGTATGCAGGAATTTGTACTCCAGAAAATGTGCAAAACAATAGTGACGCATATTTTCATGTTGTTAGTTTAGAAGAAATGTGGGCAAATATAAGTTCTGGGCCATCGTCTGGATGTGCTGCAATTACTTCTTCTGGGAATAGTAACTCTCCAACTATTAACTCGTTAACAAACTATACAATACCTAAATCTACACCATTTATATTAAAAGGAAATGGAAACGATGCTGATGGAAATGGTACTTTAACGTATTGTTGGGAACAAAAAGATAATGAAATTACAGCAGTACCTTTGGTTTCAACGGCGCCTGATGGTCCAGCATTTAGATCTTTAACACCAAGCAATTCTTCAGATAGATATATGCCAGCCATAGCAACGGTAATTGCAGGTAATACACAATCTGAATGGGAAGTAGTTTCTTCGGTTGCAAGAACAATGAATTTTGATTTAACCGTTAGAGATAATATCGCTACAGGAGGAAGATATACATCGGAAAGTATGATTGTGACTTTTGAAGATGTAACTCCATTCACGGTTACTTTTCCAAATGCACAAGAAAATTGGGCAGTCGCTTCTTCTCAAACTATTACTTGGGAAGTTGGTTCTACAACCAACGGAACAATAAATTGTCAGAATGTAAATATCAAATTATCTACAGATGGAGGTTTTACATACCCAATAACAATTTTAACCAATACGCCAAACGACGGATCTCAAAGTATAACAATACCCAATAATTTGAGTACAACTTGTAGAATTATGGTAGAAGCAGCTGATAATATTTTTTATGATATTTCAAATGAAGATTTTATAATATCAACTACAGGGGGAACTACAAGTTATTGCCCGTCGACATATACAAATGTTGGTAGTGAATTTATTTCTAATGTAACATTTTCAACTATTGATAATAGTTCAGTTGATGCGACTACTAACGGTTATGAAGATTTTCTTTCGGAAGAAGCGAATGTTGAAGCTTCAACATCTTACAATATAGATGTTACTATTAATACTGCAGGAAACTTTACAGACCATTGTAATGTGTTTATAGATTGGAATCAAAACTTTGTTTTTGAACCAGCTACAGAATTATATGATTTAGGAGATGTTACTAATGTTACTGCAGGAGTTTTGAACGGAAGTATAATGATTCCTTCAAACGCTTTAAATGGCACAACAAGAATGAGAGTTTCAATTGAAGCAAATAATGATCCAGGAGCTTGCGATTCTAATCACATTATAGAATGGGGTGAAACGGAAGATTATTCTGTAACTATTACTGGAGGACTAAGTGTTTCTGAAGAAATTCTTCAAGAATTTGTTTTATACCCAAACCCAACAAAAGGAACCGTAAACGCTTCATTAAAGTTAGACTCTACTGAAAAAGTAAAAGTAGACTTAATAGATTTACTTGGAAAGACAATAAAAACCACTATTTTTACAACAGATAATTTAATATTTAGTGAAGAATTAAAATATGAGAATTTATCAAAAGGACTATATTTTATAAAAATTACACAAAAAAACAAAACTACCTCAAAACAATTAATAATTAATTAATCAATTTTAAAACAAATCAGACATGAGATTAAAGTACTTTAAACTTGTATTTAGTTTGCTGTTAATAGCTACAGTAACTATGTATTCACAAAGTAAAAAAAGTGAAAAAGGGAATTGGAATTTTCACGAAAGTGAAGAGGCCAAAAAATCGTTAGAAGAAACAGGGTTCGTTAGATGTTCTTCAGTAGAATACAATGAAGCTTTAAGACAAGAAAACCCAAACATTTCTTCAAAGGAAGAATTTGAAGCTTGGTTAGCACCATTAATTCAAGCCAAAAAGCAAGAGATTGCACAACGAAGTGCTAGTAGTAGTTCATCAATGGTAGTAATTAACATCCCTGTTATTTTTCATATCATTACGGATGGCTCATTGCCAACAAATCTTTCGGCAGTTCAAGTTCAAGCACAAATTGATCAATTAAATTTAGATTTTAATGATTTAGCAGGCAGTCCTTACGCAGTATCAGCATCGGCGGAAATTAACTTTATACCTGCATTGGTTGATCCATCAGGAGTAGAGTTAGCAGAGCCAGCCATTAATAGAGTTACGGCTTATGGAGCTGGTCCATTTCCCTCGTCAGATTTTGATGTAGGTGGTGGCGGTTTACAAATTAAATCTACTCAATGGGATTATAATCAATATGCAAATATTTGGGTAGCAGGATTGACAGGAGGACTTTTAGGGTATGCACAATTCCCTTCGAATTCAACATTACCAGGTTTAGCAACTAACGGAGGCCCTACTGTTAATAGTGGCGTTGTATGTGGCACAGGTACAATAGGTTCAGTTGCAAGTCCAGGGACAGCAACACCATATGCTGAAGGTAGAACTTTAACCCATGAAATAGGACATTGGATTGGATTACGTCATATTTGGGGTGATGGCGGTTGTGGAGTAGATGATTTTTGCGATGATACGCCAATTGCTGGAGGATCTAATTTTGGTTGTGCAACAGGTACTGATTCTTGTACAGCAGATGCAGGTACAGATATGGTTGAAAATTATATGGATTATTCTGATGATGCTTGTATGAATACTTTTACTGCAGACCAAGTTTTAAGGATGATAACGGTATTGGAAAATGCAGATGGATTATCAAATTTATCAAGTTCAACAGTAGGTGTAACTGATTATAGTATAATTTTTACAGAAGACTCTATTAATGTTTGTGATGCAGCAGACGCAGTATATACTTTTGAATATGATGCTGCAGATGATTTTACTGATGTAGTTACTTTTTCAGGATCAGGTCCTACGGGACTTTCTTTTGCGTTTTCACCAGTTTCAGCATCAGCTGACACTTCAGTTACACTTACAGTTTCTGGAACTGCAGGTGCACCAAATGGAGAGCATATTTTAACAGTTACAGGAACGTATGGTTCTGAGACAAAGAATAAAGGAATTACATTAAATAAATTTTCTTCTACTTTTGATGCTCTAGTTTTAACATCTCCTATAGATGGTGCAACTGAAGTGCAAAACCATTTACTAGAATGGGATGCAGATGTAAACGTTACCTCATATAATCTTGAAATAGCATCTGATGCTGGTTTTGCAACAATTGTTGAAACTGTAACTCTAGCAGAAAACAGTTATTTAACAGATGTGTTAATGTCTGAAGTAGAATATTTCTGGAGAGTTACTCCTTCTAATAATTGTGCTGCTGGAACTGCTGGATCTGCATTTAGTTTTACAACTGCAAATATTGAATGCGATGTCTATGAGCTTACAGGCCTTTCTTTATCAGTAGGTCCTGATGGAGGAACAGTTACAACTTCAACAATAGAAGTTGGTTCAGGTGTTGAAATTACAGACATAGACATTCAAATTAATATTATACATACTTGGGATTCAGATTTAGATATTACAATAACGAGTCCTTCAGGAACGGTTGTTGAATTAACTTCAGACAATGGAGGTTCTGGAGATAACTATACTGGTACTATTTTTGACGATCAAGCATCAACAGGTATTACAGCTGGTTCAGCGCCTTTTGCAGGATCATATATTCCTGAACAGACTTTAAGTGCTTTTAACGGAGAATCAAGTTTTGGTACTTGGACTTTAGCAATTACTGATGATACTAGTGGAGATAGTGGTACTTTAAATTCATGGAGTGTTGCTACTTGTGGTGAGCCAATTGCTGACCTTGATGGAGATGGTATTGATGATGTAAATGATAACTGTCCTTCAGTTGCAAATACAGGTCAAGAAGATAATGATAATGATGGTATTGGAGATGTTTGTGATGATGATGATGATAATGATACCGTAATTGATACTGAAGACAACTGTCCTTTAACAGCTAATACTGATCAATCTGATATTGACGAAGACGGAATGGGAGATATTTGTGATGATGATATGGATGGAGATACTGTTTTAAATGCAGAAGATAATTGTCCAATTATTTCAAATGAAGATCAAGCTGACTTGGATGGTGATGGTATTGGAGATGTTTGTGATGATGATATGGATGGAGATGGAGTAGACAACAACATAGATAACTGTCTAATAGTGGTTAACCCTGATCAATCAGACAATGATAATGATGGTTTGGGAGATGTTTGTGATGATGATGATGATAATGATACAGTTTTAGACGCAGATGATAATTGTCCTATGACTCCAAATACAGATCAAGATGATTCAAATGGAGACGGTACAGGAGATGTTTGTGAAGATTGTGACTCTGATGGAATTATTAACTATTATGATACTGACACTTGTGATATGGAAGTTAGCGAAGGTTTCTCACCTAATAATGACGGAATCAATGACGTTTGGGTAATCAATAATATTGAATACTATCCTAATAGCGTTGTCAAGGTTATTAATCGTTGGGGCGCAGAAGTATTCTCTGAAAAAGGGTATTTAAACACATGGGATGGAGTTGCTTCTAAAGGTTCTTCAAACGGAAATAAATTACCAGTTGGAGCATATCTATATATAATTGAAGCAAATGAAACAGGAATAGACCCAATTCATGGTTGGTTATACATTAACTATTAATCACTAACGAAAAACAATTTTTAAAAATGAAAAATATTAAATATATATTAATTTTCGCGGTGTTAATTGCAAGCGGAAAATTATTCGCACAACAAGATCCATCTTATACTTTATACAAGTATAATATGAATATAATAAATCCAGCATATGCCGGAACTAATGGTCATACTGAATTAAATTTAAATATAAGAAGCCAATGGATTGGCTTAAAAGGAAGTCCAGAGACTCAAAGTTTATCTTTTGCTAAATCAATAAATGATAAAGTAGGAATTGGATTTACAGTTGTGAATGACCAAGTAGATATAATTAAAGAAACAGATTTTACCGTTGACTTTTCTTATAGAGTAAAAGTTTCTGAAACAAGTGATTTATTTTTAGGAGTTAAAGCCGGTGGATATTCATTAAGAGCTGATTTGCAATCTAAAGCACAAAATGATCCTGCTTTTGGTGAAAATGTAAGCAGATTTAACGCGATTTTTGGAGCGGGTGCATATTTAAAAGTAAAAAAGTTTTATGCAACATTATCTATTCCGAACTTTTTAAATAACGATCGTGTAGAAAATAGTGACTTCACTGAAGCTACTGACAAAACGCATATTTTCTTAGGTGCTGGATATGAATTTGATTTAAATGACAACCTCAAGTTCTCACCATCAATTATGACAAGGTTTGTGCAAGGTGCACCCTCATCTATTGACCTTACTGGAACTTTCGATATTCAAGATAAAGTTGAGTTAGGAGGTTCATATAGATTAGATGATTCTTTTAGTGCAATAGCATTAATTAAATTAGGGGATTGGATGAAATTAGGGTATGCTTATGAGTTTACTACTTCTGATGTTCAAGATTTTAGTGATGGTTCTCATGAAATCATGCTAAGGTTTAACCTAAGTGGAAATAATTAAATTTTAAAAATATGATTTAAGAATAAAATAAAATTTATTTTAAAGAGCCAACTGAAAGTTGGCTCTTTTTTGCAATATACTATGCTATGCATAGCGTATTTTTTTAATCAAAAAATATAATTATTCGAAAAAAATTGTATTTTGCGATGTTGATAACTAATTAAATATATATTATGAGAAAATTATTGTGCGCTATGATGATGTTAATTACAACATTATTGGTAGCCCAAACTACGGTTACCGGTACTGTTACCGATGAGAAATCAGGACAACCCATTCCTGGTGCAAATATTAAAGTGGTAGGCAAGTCTTTAGGGACTTCTGCCGATTTTGATGGAAATTTCACTTTAGATGTATCTCAAAATCCCCCCTTTACATTAGACATTTCAATTATTGGCTATTCTTCTACCACATTAGGGGTAACTAGTAATAATCAAAAAGTTGAAGTTTCTTTAGTTGAATTAGCGACTTCGTTAGACGAAGTTGTAATTTCTGCTTCTAGAACTCCAGAACGTATTATGGAATCTCCAGTTACAGTTGAAAGAATGGATGCTAGAGCAATCAAAAACACTTCGTCACCAACATTTTATGATGGTTTAGAAAACTTAAAGGGTGTTGATATGAACACTAACAGTTTGACGAATAAAAGTGTAAATACAAGAGGTTTTGCAACATTTGCCAATACTCGTTTTATGAGTTTAGTAGATGGGATGGATAATTCTTCACCTGCATTAAACTTTACTTTAGGAAATCTTTTAGGGATGAATGAACTGGATGTAAACACTATAGAGGTTTTACCAGGAGCATCATCTGCTCTTTATGGTGCAAATGCATTTAATGGTATTTTATTTATGACAAGTAAAAGTCCATTCGACCATCAAGGATTTAGCGCATACGGTAAAACTGGAATTACATCTTCTGAAGATGCTGGTGATAATAAATTTGTAGATGCAGGTTTTAGAGGAGCTTTTGCTTTTAGCGAAAAATTTGCTGCTAAAATGTCGTTTTCATTCTTAAAAGGAACAGAATGGCACGCGGCAGATTATAACCAATATTTAGATAATGGTGCAGGAAATCCAGACACAGTTCAAGCTGTAACTTCTGAAACGGCATTTGATAAATTAAATGTATATGGAGATGAAGTAAGTTTAGGGGCATTAGGTTTGGATTTAAACCAATTCGCTCAAATAATGGAGTCAGGAGGTTTAATTCCTTCAGGTTCTTCGGCATTAATTCCTGCTGTGAATGTTTCAAGAACAGGATTTAGAGAAGTTGATTTAACAAATTATGATGCTCAAAGTGTCAAGGCTGATATTTCGCTTAACTTCCGTCCTTTTGCTGATGACTTTGAAATTATTTTAAATTCAAAAGTTGGTAAAGGAAACACAATTTATCAAGGATCAAATAGATATAATATTAAAAACTTTTTTATGCAGCAGCATAAATTAGAAATCAGGAATGATAATTTCTTTTTAAGAGGATATGTTACTGATGAAGATGCCGGAGATTCTTATGATATGCGTTTTGCGGGTATCAATATGAGTAAAATAAAAGCTCAAGAATGGTTTGGAACTTATGTAGGAGGTTATTTAACAGCTGCACTTGGAGGCGCAGGAAATGATGCAGCACATGTTATTGCACGTCAAAACGCTGATGCAACTGTAACTATGAAACCTGGAACTGCAGAATTTCAAGCAGCATTTGATGCGATTTCAACAGATCCTGATGTACTTACGGGTTCTAAATTTTTAGATCAAACAAAATTATATCATATAGATGGTAATTACAACTTTGGACATTTAACTGAGTGGGGAGATATTCAAGTTGGTGGATCTTGGAGACAATACTCATTAAATTCTTCTGGAACAATTTTTACAGATTATGATGGACCAATTAATTATTCTGAATATGGAGCATACATGCAAGTTCAAAAGAAATTTTCTGATGAAAGATTAAAGTTTACAGGTTCTATTCGTTATGATAAAGCTCAGAACTTTGATGGAAATATTTCTCCTAGAATATCATTAGCATACGGTGCTGGAGAAGACAAAAATCAGAACTTCAGGGTATCATTCCAAACAGGATTTAGAAACCCAACAACTCAAGACCAGTATATTGGGTTAGCAACTGCAGGAGGAACATTAGTAGGTTCTGCACCAGATAACTTAGATAGATATACTACTGCGCCATTAGCAGTGAGTACTACTGGACAGTTTGTTGTAAACAACCTTACTGCTGGTTCTATTGGGTCTACTACGACTTTAACAGGTAGAGATGCATATGATAATGCTTTTTCTGCAAGTTCTCTTGCTAATGGAACTTACCAAAAAGCGACTTTTGATTTAGTGCAGCCAGAAAAAGTAAGTGCAATTGAAGCTGGTTACCGTGGTATTTTAGGTGACTTCACTGTAGATTTTAGTGGGTACTATAATAAATACGAAGATTTTATTGGAAACAAAAATGTAGCAGTTACTTACTATGGAAATCCAGATTTATCTGATACGGTGCCTGTTGGTCCTGGTGGAGCACCTGTGCCATTAGCATTGGTTGCGTTACAAAATGGAGATTATGAAGGATTCCAAGTATATACGAATTCAGAAGTAGATGTAGCATCTTATGGAGCAGGATTGGCTTTAACGACTAAGGTCTTTGGTTCTTATAATTTAGGAATAAACTATACATGGTCTAAATTTGATTTTGATCAATCTCAAGACCCAGATTACGAAGCTGGATTTAATACTCCAGAAAATAAAATAAAAGTTGCATTTGGAAATCCAAAAGCATTTAAAAACTTTGGGTTTAATGTGAACTTACGTTGGAATGATGAATATTTATGGGAATCTACCTTTGCTGATGCAATAATAGATGCAAGAACAGTAATAGATGCTCAAGTAAGTTATTCTTTACCAAAATGGAAATCTACTTTTAAAGTAGGTGGAGCAAACATTGGTGGACAAGAATATTTAAGTGCACCAGGAAATGGTAAAATAGGATCTCAATATTTTGCGTCTTGGACAGTTAACCCTTAATACATAAACTGACGCCTATTTTACAACAATAAAGTAGTTTATTT
>CAWVTS010000004.1:0-42841 GCA_963933045.1 uncultured Lutibacter sp.
AAATTATTTCTCATTATAATGGGCAAGTATCCTTAAAAAGTACTCCTAATGTAGAGACAACATTTTATTTTAATCTTCCAATTACCGAAGTGTTTACCTTAAAAAAAATAAGTTAATCTATTCGAAGATAAAAGTGAGTCATCGGTCTGCAGTAGATTGCTTTGGAGAAAACAAGAGAAATTCTATTGATATTTAGCAAATCCTTTTGTGCTTGATTGATTTTGAATGTTATATAATTAAAAACATTTAATCTAAATGGTACACGGTAACTTCTGGTTACTCTGTAATTTTTATATATAACTATGTAGCTTTTATTAAGAACAAGCCAAAATGTTTTATAACGCAATAATATGAGTCATTTTTAATGATTTATATCATACTATGTAAAAGTTATTTTTTTATGACTTTAAACGTATGCATTGAGCCATCTTTAAATGCTAGTGTCATAAAGTATAACCCAGCTGTTAGATGTGATGTGTTATAACTAATACTCTGTTCTTGGGTATTATATTCTTTACTTGAAACTACTCTGCCACTAACATCAAAAACGAGTAATTCAACATTTTGAGTTATTGGTTGGTTTAAGGAAATAGTTAAATCATTTGTTACAGGATTTGGGTAGATTCTCACCTCTTTATTTTCTTCATATTGAGAAACGGATAACCCACTTTCTTGATAGACTCTTACATAGTCAATAATCATACTGCTTTGGTTAAAGTTAGGGTCAATTGTGCCAGCAACACCTCCCATTGCAATATTTAGTAATAAATATTGATTTTGATAAAAAGGCCAAGTTAAATTATCCTTAACAGTTGGATTATATGTGTAAAATTCAACATCATCAATTAGAAATGTTATTTGATCAGGAGACCAATTAACTGAATATATATGAAAATTATTTGCGACATCATTAATTTCAATAGAGTTTGTGTTCATAGTATTGCCAGAGCATCCTGCACAGGGCGTGTGCAATGCACTACTCACATGATTTGTTGCTCCTAACCCATGCTCCATAATATCAATTTCACCACAAGCAGGCCAAGTTGTAGTCCCGAAACCTTGATTATCCCAATAAGCACCATCTTCATTAACATTTTTTCCAAGCGTCCAAATTGCTGGCCAAGTTCCTTCGCCAAAAGGTAATTTTGCTTTCACGTCAACTCGACCATAAGTAAAAGCAAATTTAGAGTTTAATCGCGCCGAAGTATATTGCTTTGTTTGCCCTTGATCTGGAAAACTTTCTTTAATAGCTACAATATTTAAAAAACCATCTTCAACAAAAGAGTTTACAATTCTATTTGTATAATGCTGTTCTTCACCATTAAACCAACTTCCTCCTGCAGGTAATTGTGTTTGATGAAACCAATTATTAGAGTCAACTGCTCCATTGGTATCAAATTCATCAGACCAAACAAGTTCATCATATACATAAACAGTTTCGTTTGGTATTAAATCTAAATGTAAAAAATCATCTATGTAAGCTACTACATTGTCGCTATTGTTTTCCCCATTTATTTGAATTACAACTCTGTTGAAATCTGTTCTTTCAATAGGAGGAGGTGAACTTGTATCTAAATTGTTGTAAGCGTCTGATTCAAAATTAAAAGTGACTTCTTGCCATACGTCTAAATCAATAGATTTAATAATTTCTGATTGTGTTAACCAAGGAGATCCAAGAGTCCCATCTTGTAATTTTAAAGAAACTTTATTTTCTTGACTTCCTGTTATACTACTTGAAGGAACATATATCTTAAAACTAAAACCATTTTTTGTAGTTAAATCAAAATTAGTACTAACATCAAATCTAACATTAGCATATAGACCTCCAATATCATCATACTCTAAAACTGTGCTAGAAGTGTTTATTGCTAGCTGATAAGGGTTTGAAAAATCAGTATCTATTTCACAGTTATCTCCAGTCCAAGAAGTAATTGTTCCGCTTCCTTCAAAGTTATCTTGTACTGATTGGGCGTTTAGTGAAACGCTACATAAAATGAATAGAAACAATCTAAGTGTTTTCATATGATTTTGTTTTTTTTCAAAAATATTATAAATATGATTTGAATACTAAAAATTGAACCATACAAAAACTATACAACATTTAACTTGTTAAAAAAACAGAAGTTAACAAAAGAGTATATGGTTTTAGTCTAAGCAGCATTTATATGATCAATATCAATCTGTTTATGAGCTTCAGTAGTTTCTTTGCCTTCTTTATCTTTTGTTGTTTTTGGCTTAAAAGCAATTACTATGCGAACCCGGTATTACAAGAGAAGCTGAGAATAAATTTTAAAGAGAATTATTTCGTATCAATTTCCTCAATCATTTTAACAGCTTCTGCTCTTGGGGGATATTTTTTTGAAACAACAAAGCCAACTATCATTGCAACTGCAAATGAAGGCGCAAGCACATCAAGTGCTACAAAATAAGGTCCAATTCCTGACATTTCTTTAAATACAAAGTTGAATAATAGTACCGAAATAAATCCTGAAATCATTGAGGCAATTGCTCCCCTTTCTGAATATCCTTTCCAGAAAAGTGAGAGAATAATTACGGGACAAAAAGTAGCCGCAATTCCAGACCATCCAAATAATATAACCCAAAATATTTGCCTATCAGGTGATACATAGTTCATAATCATGGCAATTATTAAAGCCGTAAAAGCCATTATTGCTGTAGAGGTTCTAGAAATTTTTGTAAGGCTTTCATCTTTTATTTCTGGCCTAAATACTTTTTGATAGAAATCCCGTGTAATTGCACTTGAAGCTAATATTAAAAGTGAGTCAATTGTAGACATTATTGCTGATAAAACAATGGCAACAAATATTGCAACTAATATTGTGGGTAAGAATTCTTCAGTAATCATACTTAATACATTTTCACCGCTATTCCCTAAAACAGCTTCAGGATCTTGTCCTTCCTTTGTGAAATAGATACGTGCAAGAATTCCAATTGTTACAGCAGCAGCATCAGTAAGTAATGTAAAAGCAGTTGCAACCCATTTTCCTTTATCTACTTCTTTTTCACTTTTTATAGACATAAACCGAACATATACCTGTGGTGAGCCAAGAAAGCCTAATCCAATCATTGAGAACCCTAGAATTGTAAAGAGGTTCATCCACATGTCAGGACTTCTTCCCATTACTTGTGTTAGGGTTGGATCTATCGCATTTAACCCTTCAGTAATTCCGGTGCCTTGATCCATAGAAAACCAAACAACTATTGGAAGTAGGACTAAACCAAAAAACATGAGTAACCCTTGAAATAAATCTGACCAAACTGCGGCAACAAAACCACCAATAAAGATATATGCAAGAACAATTAA
Organism: uncultured Lutibacter sp.; assembly: GCA_963933045.1. Taxonomy (GTDB): domain Bacteria; phylum Bacteroidota; class Bacteroidia; order Flavobacteriales; family Flavobacteriaceae; genus Urechidicola. The sequence continues at coordinate 3,326 of CAWVTS010000004.1, forward strand.
AAACCCTATTAATGCTCCAACTCTATAGTCAATTCCAAGCATTGATTTAAAAGCAACACCTGTAACGTCTATTTGAGAAGCTACATAAATAACAATAAAAATTACGAGTACAGAAGCAGCTACAATTCGAAGCGTATGTGTTGAAGATTTAAAATGGCTATGAAGATAATCGGGAATCGTTATTGCACCATATGCGTCTGATCTTTTTTTGAAGCGTTTGGCCATAAATTGCCAAGAAATAAATACACCAAGTAGTTCTCCGACAACAACCCAATATCCAGAATATCCTGCCATTGCGCCCATTCCTGTAAGTCCAATAAGTAACCAACCAGATTCTCCAGTTGCTCTTGCCGAAAAGGCAACAGCCCAAAATCCCATTTTTTTTCCACCAACATAATAATCACTCATGTTTTTGATGCGTCTTGAGGCTAAAATTCCAATTAGAAATAATATACCAACATAAACTGCCAATACAACTATTTTGATTATAAAATTTTTGTCTTCCATAGTGATTGATATTTGTGGTTAGTTTTCAGAGAGTTTGTAAGTCAAGAATCTTAAAAAAAATATAAAAAGAGTGTTTTTAAGATGCTGAAAAGTAGTCAAAAAAATAGGATATATTTTGATTTTTCACTTAAATCGTTTTAAAAAATGCTTAAAACACGGTAAAAACCCTTAAAATTCACTATATTTGAAACCTTGAAATGATTTAATAAATCAACTCAATTATTTAGTTGGATTTAGGGATTGACCTTGGATTTGTACATTAAATGAACAAACAAAAGCAAACCATTATTTTGAATTCTAACAACGATAGTGCTTCAACACTTGAAACATTGAACGATTTAATTACCGCTCTTTCAGAAGGGGAGAGGACGACTTACAATCACATAATACGATCAACAAAATTTCAAGCAAATGCTTTTGAGAATTATTCTTCATGGTCTGACGATTGTTATACCAGAAATTGCATTGTTGACAACGAGAAATTTGAATTAATCTTAATCTGTTGGTGTAAAGGTCATCAAACACCAATTCACGATCATGGAGGAGAAGAATGTTGGGTAAAAGTCATAGAAGGAGAATTCAAAGAAACGATTTATAAACAAAACGAAACTGGCAATCTTAATATTGTAAAAACGTCTATCTCAAAATCTGATGAGGTCACTTATATGAAAGATTTCATGGGCTTCCATAGATTACAAAACCTATCTAATAAGAGAAGTATGTCACTTCATTTGTATGCTAAGCCAATTCGTAAATGCAGAGTATTCGATGAGGATTCAAAAACTTTTTCGGATAAAAACATGGACTACGATACCATTGCATAATCATTAATAAACTTAAAAGAATAAAATAAAATGTCTACTATAAATAATGATTTAGCTTTATTTAATGAACTTGTTGAAGTTTTAATTACTGAAGAAGCAGAAAACCCTGTAGCCGAAAGAATAGATTCAAGTAAATTATACGATTCCATTGATCTTTCGTTAAATGATGCTGCAATGGTTGATAATGAGTTCAAGTCTTTACTTCGTGATGTTCTTGTTTCTACACCAAAAACTGCAACTAACTTATTCTTCAACCAACTTTTTGGAGGAAGACAGAGTAAAGCAATTTTAGGAGATTTATTGGCAGTAATGCTGAATAACAGCATGTATACATATAAGGTTGCAGGTCCACAAGTAGGTATTGAGCAAGAAATTATTAGACAATCTTGCGATTTAATTGGTTATGGTTCTAAAAGTAATGGGACGTTTCCAACAGGTGGTTCTATGAGTAATTATATGGCCTTGGTTATGGGACGTGACGCTAAAGACCCTATGTGTAGGTTAAACGGAATGTCAAAACCATTAATTATATATACTTCTAAGGAATCACATTATTCGAATTCTAAAAATGCAAGTTTTGCTGGAATTGGAAGAAATAATATCCGTTATATCAAAGCAGATTCAAAAGGAAGAATGATTCCGCAATTATTAGAGGAACAGATATTACAAGATATACAAAATGGAGGTATTCCAACCTATGTAAATGCAACTGCAGGAACAACCGTTTTAGGTGCTTTTGATCCTATTGATGAAATTGCAGATATTACCGAAAAATATAAAATTTGGCTTCACGTTGATGGAGCATATTGTGGAAGTGTGATTTTTAGTGATAGATATAAACATCTTGTAAAAGGTGTGGAAAGATCCAATTCATTTAGTTACAATGCACACAAAATGCTTGGAACACCATTAACTTGCTCTATCATTTTAGTGAATGATAAAAAACAATTACATGATTCGTTTAGTAATGATGCAGATTATTTATATCAAACCGATGGAGACGATTTTAATCTAGGTAAAACCTCGTTCCAATGCGGAAGAAGAAATGATGCCTTGAAATTTTGGACATTATGGAAATCTCTCGGTACAAATGGTTTGAAGCAGATTGTTGATCAACAATTTGATTTAGCAAATATTGCTTTAGAGTATATTAGAAGCAATCCAGATTATACATTATATAGTTTTGATGATTCAATTTCAATTTGTTTTAATTATAAAAATTTAGATCCAATGGCACTTTGTACTGCGTTGTATGAAGATCAAATTACGGTTGTTGGCTTTGGTTCTTTTAATGATGACACCTTTGTTAGATTGGTAACAATTAATGCAAACAATGAGAAACAAGACATCTTAAATTTCTTTAAAATTCTAGAAGAATTCGTTGAAAAAACCCCAAGTTTAGCAAGAGTGAAGGGAGAGGTTTCGGAGCGATTATAACGAACTATTGAGTGCACTTCAAATTAAATAAAAAAACCGTTTTACTTATAAAGTAAAACGGTTTTTGGTTTATGAGATACTGAAATAGAAGATTTGCGAATGCTTTAGGCAATAATAGAGCATGACTCTTTTATTTAATCAACTCGTAACTACGCTTGATGAAATCTGTTAACTCTTCGCCATGTAAAAGGTTCTGAGATAACTTTGCTAAATCAAAAGTTTGCTTGATTAAACGTTCTTGCTTTTTTACAGTTTTGGTATTCAATATTTCACTTACAAGTTCGTTATTGGTATTTACAACCAAATTATACATGTCAGGTAAATTACCCATTCCCATCATTCCGCCTCCGCCACCAGATGCTTGCATTTCTTTCATTCTGCGCATAAACTCAGGTTGCGTGATGATAAAAGGATTGGCAGTAGAATCCAGAGTTTCAAGTTGAATTGAATAGGTTTCTTTAGGTATATTAGATTCTAAAACGGTTTTTAAACTTGCTTGTTCATCCTCAGATAACTTACTAACTTTTACGTCGTCTTTTTTGATTAAATTTTCAATATGATCTCCATCAACTCTAGAAAATTTCACTTTTTCTCCAGAAGTTTCTAATTTCTGTATTAAATGCGAAATAATTGGTGAATCTAAAATTAAGACTTCATATCCTTTTGCAGTTGCATCTTGTATATAACTATGCTGTGCATCTTTATTAGAAGTATATAAAATAACGTGATTTCCATCTTTATCCGTTTGTATATCTTTTGTTTTTTCAATCAATTCATCAAAAGTAAAGTAAGAATCTGCGACTGTTGGATACAAAGCAAACTTCTTCGCTTTGTCAAAAAATTTATCTTCAGACAACATTCCGTATTCGATAATTACTTTAATGTCGTTCCATTTTCCCTCAAAATCTTCACGATTATTTTTAAATAATGAACTTAATTTATCCGCTACTTTTTTAGTGATGTAACCAGAAATTTTCTTTACTGCACCATCTGCTTGTAAACCTGAACGAGATACGTTTAATGGAATGTCTGGAGAATCAATTACACCTTTTAACATTTGTAAAAAGTCAGGTACAATTCCTTCTACGTTATCAGTTACAAAAACTTGATTTTGATACAATTGAATTTTATCTTTTTGCATATCCATTGATGGGCTTAACTTTGGAAAGAATAAAATTCCTGTTAAGTTAAACGGGAAATCAACATTTAAATGAATATGGAATAGCGATTCTTCAAATTGCATTGGATACAATTCTCTATAGAAATTGGTATAATCTTCATCTTTTAAATCTGCAGGTTTTTTAGTCCAAGCAGGATTTGTATTGTTAATTATATCATCTACATCAATCTGTTTATGAGCTTCAGTAGTTTCTTTACCTTCTTTATCTGTTGTTATTTTTGGTATAAAATCAGGGTCGTCTACTTTTTTAGTTCCAAATTTAATTGGCACTTGGTTAAAACGATTGTATTTGTTTAATAAGCCTGAAATTTTAGAATCTTCTAAAAAGTCTAAAGAATCTTCTGCGATGTGTAAAATAATTTCTGTTCCTCTGTCAACTTTGTCGTGTTCAACTAAAGTAAATTCCGGAGATCCATCACACGTCCAATGTGCAGCTTTCTCGTCTTTAAAAGATTTTGTAATCAATTCTACTTTATCTGCAACCATAAAGGCAGAATAAAAGCCTAATCCAAAATGGCCAATAATTCCAGCATCGCTATCTTTATATTTATCTAAAAATTCTTCAGCACCAGAAAAAGCAATTTGATTGATGTATTTTTCAACTTCTTCGGCCGTCATTCCTAAACCTTGATCTTTAATAGTCAATGTTTTTGCATCTTTATCAATACGAACTTCAATCTGTGGATTTCCTAAATCAACATTAGCATCACCAATAGAGATTAAGTGTTTCAATTTTGATGTTGCATCTGTTCCGTTAGAAATAAGTTCACGTAAAAATATTTCGTGATCCGAATACAAGAATTTTTTAATCAGCGGGAAAATATTTTCTACTGATACATTAATGTTTCCTTTTGCCATAATTTATTTTATTAAAGATTCTCGTCTAAGAGAGAAATTGTTGTTTGTTTAACTTTGTTTAAATACCTATGTCAAAAAAAATACCAAAAATGGTTTTGTGACAAGATGACAGAAGAAATATGTAGAATACTATCCATCGCATAATAAATAATATTTTGTAAATTTGATTTTACGAAACGATAAAAATATTTAGATGTATAATTCAAAAATAACAGGGCTTGGTTACTATGTTCCTGATAATGTAGTAACTAATGATGATTTGTCTCAATGGATGGATACAAATGATGAGTGGATTCAAGAGAGAACAGGGATTAAAGAGCGAAGATGGATAGATCCAAAAACTGGAGACACTACTGCTGTCATGGGCGCAAAAGCGGCTAGAATTGCAATAGAACGTGCAGGTTTAACTAAAGATGATATAGATTTTATTGTATTTGCGACTTTAAGTCCAGATATGTATTTTCCTGGAGGAGGAGTTCAAGTTCAAGATATGTTGGATATGCCAACAATTGGCGCATTAGATGTACGGAATCAATGTTCAGGTTTTATTTATTCAATGTCAGTTGCTGACCAGTTTATAAAGACAGGTATGTATAAAAACATCTTGGTTATAGGAGCAGAAAATCATTCAGGAGGATTGGAACGATCTACTAGAGGTAGGAATGTTACAGTGATTTTTGGGGATGGAGCAGGAGCAGCAGTATTATCTAGAAGCGAAGAAAAAGGAAAAGGAGTATTATCTTCTCATTTACATTCGGAAGGAAAACATGCTAAAGAATTGGTTTTAGAAGGTCCTTCTACTCAACGCTGGGTGCCAGAAATTTTAGAAGAAAATGACCCTAATGATGTGTCATATTACCCATATATGAATGGTCAATTTGTGTTTAAACATGCGATTGGACGCTTCTCTGAGGCTATAAAGGAGGGTTTGCAAGCCAATAATTTGCAGAAAGATGATATTGATATGTTGATTCCTCATCAAGCGAATTTACGTATCGCACAATTTATCCAGAAAAAATTTCAATTAAGTGATGATAAGGTGTATAACAATATTCAAAAATACGGAAATACTACTGCAGCTTCAGTAATTATTGCACTGACAGAAGCCTGGGAAAAAGGTAAAATTAAGGATAATGATTTGGTTGTTTTAGCAGCCTTTGGAAGTGGATTTACTTGGGGAAGTGTTATTATTCGTTGGTAATTCTTTATAATTTATATTAATAAAAAAACCATCAGTTAAAAACTGATGGTTTTTTTTGAAAATTAAAACGTCCCCACGAATTGTAATTTTCAGTTGTCATTTATTGACCCCAATAACTCACATTAAATAATAGTGCAAATATATGACTCATATTAGGTTATGTCAATACCAAAAACCCGTGATTTTATCTCACGGAAAACCATGATGTAGTTAATAATAAAAGAGGCTAAATAGTTTTAAAACTAAATAACCTCTTAAATCAACTTAACCTAAACTAGTCTTTATATTTTTACAGGAAGCCTCCGCCACCCTTAGTTTCGTTACTATCTCTATTTTTTCTTTTTAAAACTCTATTTTCCCCTCCACCAAAACGATATGAAAATCCTAAATATGCTGTTTGGCTTTCCCAGTTAAATTGTCCTGTAGAAGGATATGGATTAGTCGATTTAAACTTAAACTTCATACCTTCAAAAATATCATTGACTCTAAAGCTAATTGTTCCTTTTCCTTTCAAAATATTTAAACTCGAACCTATATTTACCATTGTCATTGGATCAGTTTCAAACTGTATACTTCTTCCGCCACCACGATACATTGCGAAAAGTTGAAATCTTAAATTCTTTGTAGCCTTGAAACTGTTGCTAATACGTGCATTAAAAGCATTGTTTCTTACTTCTAATTCGTCACCATTTGCAGTTCCAGATTCATTTTGAGTATATAGGTCTGTACTTGCATTAACTCGCCACCATTTTGCAATTGCATAATTAAATGAAGCCTCAATCCCATATCTGTTACTAGAATCGGTATTGGTGAATGATAATAATACTTTATCATCATCTAGAGAGTCAATATTCAAAAGACGTGTAATATTATCATTCACTTTTCTATAGAATGTTCCAAAAGAAATAGATCCTTTTTTAATTTGACGTGTATAATTCAATTCAAATGAGTTTGTGAATTGAGGTTTTAAATCTGGATTCCCGACAGATGTAATTCTTGGTGTACTCCATTCTCTAATTGGATTAATTTGCCCTAATGATGGTCTGTCAACTCTACGACTATAACTTACTTGCCATTGATTTTTTTCAGTAGGATTGAATGTGATAAATGCAGAAGGATAGATTGAGAATATCTTGTCTTCCACGATTTGTAATTCTGTGCCTTTATTAAAAGTTCCAACAATTTCATACTGTTCAAAACGAGCGCCAGCTTGTATAGTTAGTTTGTTAAATTTATGTCCATATGTTGCATAAGAGGAATAAATATCTCTTATATATTCAAACTGAGAAAGAGGTGTTTGATGTGTTTCAAACCCACCTATTCCATCAGAAATTTGATTTCCATTAGTGTCTAAAATAAATTCATATTGAGTAGTCTTATTTTTATTTTCTGAAACATTTCTTCTGTATTCTGCACCTAATTCTAATTTTCCGTTTTTAGAAACAGGATTTGTATAGTCTATATTATAAAGGTTATTATTTCTAGTATTTCCAACATTACTTGTGTAATTGTTAAAATTATCAGTTAAATCTTCAGTGTCACGATTAACAGCTTTTTCAGGGCTCTTTGATGATGAGAAATTTGCTTCAAATTCTAGATCATGTCCTTCTTTTGTAAACTCTGTTTTGTAATTGAAATTATAATTATCACTATTACTATCAGTATCTTGAGAATTAAAACTATCATTAACTAATGATCCATTTTCCATAATTATTGTACTACCATCAGTAAAACTGTTTGAACGATTCTGTATTGTATAAGCTGAGAAAGTATTCTTCTCATTGATATATACATCGGCACCAAATTTTAATAAATGAGATTTAGTATCACTATCAAAATTAAATAATTGTAGTGAGTTGTTGTCAGTTCTGTTTACATGGCCAAAATTGTCACTTTCACCTCCATTATAACCATAATTAGTATAGATATTTACTTTTCCTGTTTTATAATTCATATCAATTGAACCGTTAAAACGAGTATTTTCACCTCTAGTTACTCCAAGATTCACATTTCCATTAAATCCTTGATTGGCATTCTTATGAAGAATAATGTTTATCATTCCGCTCATTCCTTCAGGGTTATATTTTGCAGAAGGATTTGTAATTAGTTCAATTTGTTTAATAGAAGTGGATGGTATTTGTTTTAATAATTGAGCCGCACTAATATTTGTAGGTTTTCCATCAACTAATACTCGAACGTTTTCATTTCCACGAAGACTTAAGTTTCCTGTTTGAGAATCCACACTTACAGATTGTACATTATTTAATAACTCAGAAGCAGTTGTTCCTGCAGAAGTTAAATCTTTACCAACATTTATTACTTTCCTATCAATTTTTTGAACTATTGTAGAGGTTTCAGCAACTATAACCACTTCATCTATTTGTGCAGCATCAACACTTAAGCCAATTGTTCCGATATTATGTTTAGAGTTTTGGTTTGTAAAATTCACATTTCTAGTTTCTATTTTGTAACCTATATATTGAATCTCAATATTGTTTTTTCCAACAGGAATTTTTTTTATTTCAAACTGACCTTTCTCATCTGTTATCCCTCCAGTTACTATTACATTTTTAGTATTCTTAATAACGATACTTACATAAGGCAACTCTTCTTGAGTTTCAGTATCTATGACTTTTCCAATTACTGTTCCTGTTTTTGGAGATTGAGCATATGTTGTAATGCAGGCTAAAAGCATAAAAATACTGAGTGTTTTTTTCATATTAGTTTGTTTTGTATAAAATTATATGCTCATATGACGACAGCTAATTAGAAGTGTTACGAACGTTAACAGTACTTTAACATACCTTTAACAGAAAGTAGGTTTTGAATGGAAGTGGATATTAAATTGTAAATATCTTTCCTTCTGCGGCAAGTGAAGTGTTTGGGAAAATTTTAGACGCCTCAATTTTAAAATCTTGAATATTACTATATCTACTAGAGTAATGTCCAATAATCAATTGATTTACATTTGCAAGTTTTGCGATTTCTGCGGCTTGTTGTGCGGTACTATGTTTTGTTGTTTTAGTCAATTCAATCTTATCATTTAAAAACGTTGCTTCATGATATAATAAATCAACACCTTTTATAATAGGAATAATTTTTTCGTCATACATTGTATCACTACAAAACGCATAACTAAGTGATTTGGGTGGGTCTAATGTCAGTTTTTTATTAGGAACAATATCTCCATTTGTCAAATTGAAATTAAGCCCGTTTTTTAGATTTTGATAATCACAAACTTCTATTTCAGAATACTTTTTAATCTCCGAGATATTAAGTTTTCGCTCACCAGTTTTTTCTTTAAATAAAAATCCGTTAGTGTAAATTCTATGATTTAATGGAATTGTATGAATTGTTATTTTATCATCTTCAAATATCAATTCACTATTTTTTGAGCTGAGTTCATGAAAAACGATTGGGAATTCAGCATAAGATTCTGTTAATTGTAATTGTGTTACAATAAATTTTTTTATTCCTTTAGGGCCATAAATTTCAAGTTGAGTAGAGTTGTTAAGTAGTCTGAAAGTAGAAATTAAGCCAATAAGACCAAAAACATGATCTCCATGTAGATGTGAAATAAAAATGCGTTTAATTTTTGAAAACTTAATTTTATTATCACGAATACGTACTTGTGTTCCTTCTCCACAATCTATTAAAAAAGTATGATTTTTTATTTCAAGTACTTGAGCCGTTGGGTGAGCAGATGCTCTAGGCATAGCGCTATGACAGCCTAAAATAGTGAGTTTTAAACTCATTTAATAATAAGTCTTTTCGAAATAATTTCTTGATCAGTAATAATAGAGTAGAAGTAAGTTCCAGATTTCAAATCATTTTTGTAAAATGGAATAGAAACATTTCCAGTGCTAATTTTATATTCGGTTGAGTATATGGTTCTACCTAATAAGTTTTTAATATTTAAAATTATAGTTTGATTTTTTTCTGTGTAGAAAGAAATTTTAGTGGCAACAGAAAATGGATTTGGATAAGAAGAAATATTTTTAATAGTAGACTCATCAACTCTCTTTTTAGTTCGATTTTGTTGAGAAAAACCAAAAGAGTATATAAGTATTGTCGTTATTAAAAGTATTTTTTTCATCAATAAGCAGTTGTTTTCCGTTTTAAAAATTCATCAATTCGCGTTCAATCGCATCCATTTCTAATACATCTATCGCTTCCGATAGTGTTGGTACAGCATTTATTTCTTCAGGAATGGTGTCAATTTCAATTCCTTTTACAATTAATACAAATGACGTGCCATTCTCACGATATGTATTGGCTATATCCAAAAATAATTCAATTTCTTGAGAGTTAGTGTTAAAGTTTTCAGAAATATTTATGAGAATATGCTCATTTTTAGAAGAATCAAACTTTAAATTAAAAGTGTTTTTAAATTCTAATATTGATTTTTCTTCAGGAGTAATTAAAGTGTATGCTTCTGTAGTTTCAATTTTCATTTTTAGCGTTTTATTTGTTGCGCCAGTAAATAAATAACAGCCATTCTAACTGCTACACCATTTTCAACCTGATTCAATATGATAGATTGATTAGAATCAGCAACATCACTTGTTATTTCTACACCTCTATTTATGGGGCCTGGATGCATTATAACAATTTTCTTACCAAGTGAGTCTAATAGTTCTTTGTTAATTCCGAAAAGCTGCGTGTATTCTCTGATAGAAGGGAAATAGTTAATATCCATTCTTTCATGTTGAACCCTAAGTATATTAGCAACATCACACCATTGTAGTGCTTTTTTTAGGTTTGTTTCAACAGTTACGCCCAAACTTTTAATATGCTTAGGTATCAATGTAGTTGGTCCACAAACTTTGACTTCTGCACCTTGAAGTTTAAGAGCGAAAATATTAGATAGCGCAACTCTTGAGTGTAAAACATCACCAATAATCACTATTTTTTTTCCTTTAACTGTTCCTAGTTTTTCTCTAATAGAATATGAATCTAACAGTGCTTGTGTTGGGTGTTCATGAGTACCATCTCCTGCATTTATAATTTTCGCATCTACATGTTGTGAAAGAAAGACTCCAGCACCAACATTTGGGTGCCGCATTACTACAATATCAACTTTCATTGATAAGATATTATTAACTGTATCTATTAACGTTTCTCCTTTTTTAACTGAAGATTGACTTGCTGAGAAGTTAATTATATCTGCTGATAGTCGTTTCTCTGCCAGCTCAAAAGAAAGTTTAGTTCTTGTGCTGTTTTCAAAAAACAAATTAGCAATTGTAATGTCTCTTAGTGAAGGAACCTTTTTTATGGGTCTATTGATAACTTCTTTAAAATGATCTGCAGTTTGAAAAATTAAATCAATATCATTTTTATTTAGATATTTAATACCGAGTAAATGTTCTACGCTTAATTGACTCATTTTATTCGTTTTTTATTAAATATATCCTATCTGCACCATCATTTTCTTTCCACTGTACAGCAACTCTTTCATTGTTTATTACATCTATTTGCCTTCCTTTATAGTTAGGCTGAATAGGTAAATCTCTGCTAAATCGCCTGTCAATTAAGACTAAAAGTTCAATTTTATTTGGTCTTCCAAATGATTGTATTGCTGTAAGTGCTGCATTAATACTTCTTCCAGAATATAGCACATCATCAATAAAAACAACGTTTTTACCTTCTACTATAAAGTTAATATTTGTTCTGTTTGCTTCAAGAGGTTCATCTCTTCTTCTAAAATCATCACGATAGAAAGTAATATCTAGGGCGCCTGAATTGATATTTTTTATGTTGTAGTTTTCTTGGAGAATCTTGGTGAGCCTATCTGCAAGGAAAACACCTCTTGGTTGTAACCCTATCAATACTGTATTAGAGAAATCGTTATGTTTTTCAATTAACTGACACGCCAATCGATTTAAAATAATTGATATTTCTGTTGAGTTAAGAAGTATTTTTTTACTCATAAGACTTTCCAAACCTTGTTTGGAGTACAAATATACAGATTGTTAATTAAATTGTTAAAAACAAATCTATTATTTTCTTATAAATAATTTTTCTTAGACTACTTTTAAGATATCAGATAAAGTGCTTATGCAACAAAATTCAAATCAGAAGAAAAAAGTGGCTCTCTCAAAATTTGAGTCAATGTTAAAGACGAATAACGTCTACTTTTTTGATTCTACAGAATTTGAGGAGATTATACATTATTATTTAGATACTGGACGTCAGTCACTTGCTAACAAAGCTATAAAACTTGGTTTAGAACAACATCCTACTTCAATAAATTTAAAATTATTATTAGCCGAAACATTTGTTTATGATGATCACCTAGATGAAGCAGAAAAGATATTAAATGAACTACATGCTATTGAGCCAAACAATGAAGAGGTGTATATTCAAAAAGCAAATATTCTTTCTAAAAGGGATTTACATTCAGATGCAATAGAAATCTTAAAAATAGCATTGGCTTATGCTGAAAATGAAGCAGATATTTTAGCAATGATTGGTATGGAATATTTATATTTAGATAAGTTTGATAATGCGCGTCTAAATTTTGCTAAATGTTTAGATGTAGATTTTGAAGATTATTCATCATTATATAATGTAGTTTATTGTTTTGATATGCAAAATCAGCATGAAGAAGCAGTAAAATATTTACTAGATTTTATTGATAAAGATCCTTACTCTGAAGTTGCTTGGCATCAGTTAGGAAGACAATATTTTATTTTAAAACAATATAAAGAAGCCTTAAGAGCATTTGATTATGCTGTAATAGTTGATGAGTTTTTTGTTGGTGCATATTTAGAAAAAGCAAAAACTTTAGAAAACTTAAAGGAATATGGTGAAGCAATCGATAACTATTTAATCACAATAGAATTAGATGATCCAACAGCATTTGCCTATTATAGAATTGGAGAATGTTACGATAAGATGGGAGAGAAAGATTTGTCGCTTCAATTTTATAAAAAAACAGTAAAAGAGGATCCGCTCTTAGATAAAGGTTGGTTGGCTTTAACTAGATTATATAGTGATGGTAAGAACTATCAAAAAGCATTATATTACATAAATAAAGCTTTAACAATTGATGATACAAATACATTGTATTGGAGAATGTATTCTGAAATTAATATTAAATTAAATTTATTTGAAGAGGCAGCAAATGGATTTTATAAGTGCATAGATTTTAATGACGAAAACTTAGATATTTATATTGGGCTTTCAGATATTTTAAATTTTATTGGCGATTTTAATGATTCACTTAATATTTTAATAAAAGCGTTGAGAATATTCCCAAATCATGCTGAAGTAGAATATAGATTGGCATGTTTATATATTATTTTAGGAAATGATTTGAAAGGAGAAAAATACATTAAAAAAGGGTTGAGTACTGATTTTGAATATCATAAAGTATTTAAAGAAACATTCCCATCAGTTTTTGAACTTGAAAATGTGAAGGCGATAATTTCAAACCACATTAGATAATACCGCTATTTTTTTAAACCCTAAGTTTTATGAGTTCTTCATAAGAAAATGTACATTTGTAGTAAAGAATTACAAATATGCAAAATAGAACACTTGTTGATTATTTTATCATATCCTTAAAAGGAATTGCTATGGGCGCCGCTGATGTTGTTCCAGGTGTTTCAGGAGGAACAATTGCTTTTATTTCAGGAATTTATGAAGAACTGTTAACTTCAATTAGTGGAGTAAACTTTAAGGTCTTAAAATTATTAAAATCAGAAGGTGTAAAAAGTTTTTGGAAAGCCATAAATGGAAATTTTTTAATCTCTCTTTTATTGGGAATTGGTATTAGTATTGTTTCATTAGCAAAATTAATTTCATGGCTATTGGAGTATCAACCTATTTTATTATGGTCATTCTTTTTTGGACTTGTATTGGCAAGCATATTGTATATTGGAAAACAAATAACAGAATGGAGAGTGGCTACAGTTGTTATACTTGTTCTAGGAGCAATTTTAGCATATTGGATCACAACTTTAGACCCTTTAATTTCAGAAGATACTTCACCGCTATTTCTTTTTTTTGCTGGTGCTATAGCTATTTGCGCAATGATATTACCCGGTATTTCAGGAGCATTTATTTTAGTGCTTTTAGGAGCCTATAAGCCTGTTTTAGAAGCGCTAGATAACCGTGACTTTAAAATTATTGGAATTGTTGCTGCTGGATCATTAGTTGGATTACTGCTGTTCTCTAGAATATTAAAATGGCTGTTTAGCAATCATAAAAACTTAACATTAGCAGTTTTGACAGGCTTTGTCTTAGGTTCATTAAATAAAATTTGGCCTTGGAAAGAAACTCTTACTTGGAGAACAAATTCACTTGGAATAAAAGTTCCTTTAAACGAACAAAGTATTTCCCCTTTTTCCTTTGATGGAGATCCTCAATTATTAATCTCAATTTCACTTGCTATAGTAGGCTTTTTAACAATTCTAATTTTAGAAAAAATTGCGATAAAAAATGCCTAAAAACAGAAGTTTTTTAGATAACCTTTTTCTTTTTTTTAAAGGGCTTTCAATGGGTGCTGCAAATAAAGTTCCAGGAGTCTCTGGAGGAACAGTTGCATTTGTATTAGATTTCTATGAAGAGTTAATCTATTCTTTTCAGAAAATAAATTTGAAAGCATTAAAACTACTTATTAATGGTAGGTTTAAATCATTTTTTAGATATATAAATGCTCAATTCCTGACTTTAGTTATGTTAGGTAGTATGTTTAGTTTTTTTAGTGTTTCTAGAGTCTTAGATTTTTTTATTAGGCATTATGAATTATATGTTTGGAGTGCTTTTTTTGGGATGATACTAGGATCTATATATTATATTGGTAAAGATTTTAAATGGACTAAAAAAAGTAGAATTGCAACTGTAATTGGTATAATCATTGGAATATTAATTAGTTTAATGAATCCAGCAAAAGAAAATGATAATTTATGGTTTGTATTTTTCTGTGGGATGGTTGGTGTATCTGGAATGACTCTACCTGGGCTTTCAGGTTCGTTTATCCTTATTTTACTTGGTAATTATGTATTGTTATTAGTAGATTCAGTAAATGTGTTATATAAAACATTTACTGATGTTTTATCTGGAAATTGGTCGTTTTTAGAAGATACTGTAAGGATTAGATATTTGAAAATTGTTGCAATATTTACTGGAGGTTCTGCATTTGGTTTAGTATTTACGTCACATATATTAGGATATGTATTGAAGCGTTGGAATCAAATTGTAACAGCAGTTATTATCGGTTTTATAACGGGTTCTTTAGGGATTATATGGCCTTGGAAAAAAGAAATTTATAAATTAGAAAACGGAATTACACTCAAAGATTTTAATGGTGATAAAGTAATTGAAAATTATCAACGCTATTTTCCGAATTTCGCTAATTCTGAAACATTGTTTGCTATTCTATTTATTTTATTAGGATTTGCACTATTATTACTATTAGATTTGTATTCAAAACGAACTAACAAAACTTGATATGGTTGAGAAAACTAAATTTGGACTCATTGGAAAAAATATTTCATATTCATTTTCAAGAAAATATTTCACAGAAAAATTTGAAAAAGAAAATTTAAATAATTTGACTTACAGGAACTTTGATTTGCCAGAAATTGAAGAATTCCCATTTATTGTGTATCATAAAGAAGAGGAGTTTGGAGGCTTTAATGTTACAACACCTTATAAAGAGTCAATACAGAAGTATTTAACTGATACTGATCCTGTTGCTCAAGAAATAGGCGCTGTAAATACGATAAAAATAACAAAGGACAATGAATTAATTGGCTATAATACAGATGCCTATGGATTTGAAAGCGCAATAAAACCGTTGTTAAAAGCACATCATGAAAAAGCATTAATTTTGGGTACAGGAGGCGCCTCAAAAGCAATTGCTTACGTTTTAAAAAATTTGAATATCGAGTTTATTTTTGTATCAAGAAAACCAACTGAAGAGAACCAAATTTCTTATGATAGTGTTTCTAAAGAAATTATTGAAACACATCAATTAATAATAAACTGTACACCTGTAGGGACATATCCTAATATAGAAGAAAGTCCAGATTTAGCGTTTCAATATTTGACAAAGACTCATATTTTATTTGACTTGATTTATAATCCTGATCAAACAAAATTTTTATCAGAAGGAAAGAAACAAGAAGCAACAATAATAAATGGATATAAAATGCTAGAATTCCAGGCAGAAAAATCTTGGGAAATATGGAATTCATAATATATGAACGCAACTTTTTAATTATTCACTCATCTACTTAGTAGATGACCGATTTTATGTAAGTAAATTTTATTATAAAAGACAAATCAAACAGACCCTTAAACATAATTATATGTTAGACAACAAAAAAGATAATCTTCAAGAAAATAGTGAAGATGTAAAGTTAGAATCTAAAGAGCAATCTATAGTAACTGAGACAGAAAATCAACCTGAAAATGTACCAACTGATTCTGATAGTAAATCAGAAGAAGAGGTTGTAAATGAAATTGATGAAAATCTCGCTAAATCTTCAGAAAAAGAAGAGGATTTAACTGAAGAATCATTTTCAAAATATGAGGAAATGAATTTAGAAACTTTGGTTGTTAGTTTCAATGATTTGATTGAAAACAACCCTGTCCAAAAAATCAATAATAATGTAAATGCAATAAAAAATGCTTTTGATTTAAAATTCTCTAAAATTTTAGCAGAAAAAAAAGCAGCATTCTTAGCCGATGGAGGTGAGAGTATAGATTTCAATTACTCTAATCCATTGAAAATTGAGTTTAACACCTTGTCCAAAAATTTTAGAGATAGTAGAACTAAGCATTATAAAAATAAAGAATCTCAATTAACTAGCAATCATGAGTTGCGTATAAGTGCTATAGAGCAATTAAAAGAGTTAATCGATACTGCAGATCCAAAAACGATGTATAATAAGTTTAGAGATGTGCAAGATGGATGGAGAAAAATCGGCCCTGTACCAAGAGAAAAATACAACAATACTTGGAGAACATATCATCATCATGTAGAGCGTTTTTATGATTTATTACATATGAGTAATGATTTTAGAGATTTAGACTTTAAGCACAATTTGGATGAGAAGTTAAAATTGGTTATTCAAGCAGAAAAACTTGCGGATGGTGATGATGTAAATTATGCTTTCAAACAACTACAGGTTTTGCATAAAATGTGGAAAGAAGATGTTGGTCCAGTTGCTCGTGAATTTAGAGAAGAGATATGGGAAAAATTCAGTTTGGCTACAAAGAAAATTCATGATAAAAGGCATCAGAATTTCAAGAAACTAAAGGGTAAATATGAAGATAATATTGCCAAAAAAATTGAAATAATTGAATTAATTACTGCAATAGACTTGTCAAAAAACACAAAGCATAGTGATTGGCAAGAGAGTATAAAAAATATAGAAACCCTTCGTCAAAAGTTTTTTAAAGCAGGTAATGTGCCTAAGTTTGAGAGTGAAAAAATTTGGACTAGTTTTAAAGAGGCAACTCGAAAGTTTAACAAAGAAAAGAACTTGTTTTATAAGAGTGTAAAAAATGTTCAACAAGAAAACTTGAGTAAGAAAAATGAACTTATTGCATTAGCAGAAAAGCATAAGGATAGTGATGATTGGGAAGTGACTACAGAGATTATTAAGAAGATTCAATCTGATTGGAAAAAAATAGGACATGTTCCAAGAAAGGATTCTGATAAAATTTGGAATAAATTTAAAGGTGCTTGTAATCATTATTTTGATAGATATCATGCGTATCAAAATAAAGGTAGTGAAGCTGAGCAAGAGGTTTATTTAAAGAAAAAAGAATTGCTTTCTACAATTAAAGAAAATGTCGATAAAGAGTTTACTTTAGATATCGTAAAAGATTATATTAAGTCTTGGCGTTCATTCGGAAGTGTGCCTTTCAGCCTGCGTCATATTGAATCTGATTTTTCAAAGCAATTAGATAAAATATTTTCTAATCTTTCAATAGATAAAGACGAGAAAGAAAAAATAAAATTCGAAAATCAAATGGAAGGTTATTTGGCAGACAAAAATTATAGAAAATTAGATAGCGAGCAACTATTTATTAGGAAAAAAATTGATGAATCTGTAAAAGAGATTCAGCAGTTAGAAAATAATATGAGTTTCTTTTCTCATAAAGATCAAGAAAATCCATTGCTAAAAAATGTTGTTAAAAACATTGAATCTCATAAGAATAATTTAGTAATTATGAAGGTGAAATTGTCTTACTTAACTCAATTAGATTATTGAAAAGCTAATTATTCTATATTAAAAAAGCTCTCAAATTTTTGAGAGCTTTTTTGTTTATTTTAAATGCTATTACTATTATTTCACCTTAATATATGTAGAAACATCAATATTCACTTCATTCCAAGTTTTACTAATTCCATCTTGACCTTTGTGTAAATCAAAGCAAATTTTGTTTAGGCTATTTATTGCATTTTGAGCATTCCAGCCTGCTAGGTTTAAAACACCAGAAAAAGTAACTAATTGACCACTTATATTGTAAGTTATTGGAAGTGATTTTTCAATTCCATTCATTTTAATTGCAACTTTACCTTCAGTATCAGAATCTAAAAATAGTTGACCAGTTAAAAACTCTGTTGCATCCATAACGCCGAAAAAGAATTTTTTCAACTTAGTATCTCTATCTTCATTTTCACTAAAAATACTGCTTACAGGTATTGAAAATTTTAAACCGTTCAATGCCTCTTTTGCACTAGACCCACTCTTTACTTCAACATCTACTTTTGTAAATGTACCTTTTACAGCAACTTTGTCTGTTGTTTTATATGCAGTCCAGCCAATTTTTGTTGTTTCAGAAACTATTGAATATACTTTATCTTTTGAAATTATAGTTTTTTTCACATCAGTTTTACATGATATTAATGAAATACTAAAAAATAAAATAAATGCGAATACTAATTTTGTGAGTTTCATTATTTTTGGGGCTTTAAGTGTTTATTCACCAATTTGATATAGTGTTGTTTTGCTTCATCCGCACTTAAATGGTTTAATTGAAGCCAAGCATTTAATTTAAAAGCATTTCTTAATTCAATACCATCACTTTTAGATTGCTTATAATCATTACCTTTAGTTGCTTGTTTGTAATATGCGTAAAATTTGAGCATAATATCTGGAGGTAATTTAAGTTGTGTCTCAGAAGCTATGATATAAGCTTTTTCAAATTTGATATTTAAGTCTTTATTCATTTGAAAATTTATAATCCAAAATTACAAAAAAAGAGTTGAATTAAGCATAATTAAATGCTAGCAATTATTTGTTCACCACCTTTTACAGTTTCATTTAAAGTGACATTTATTTTAGAATTTAGAGGAAGAAATATATCTACTCTAGATCCAAATTTAATAAATCCAGCATCGCTACCTTGAATAGCGTTATTATTCACTTTAGCGTAATTTATAATTCGTTTAGCTACAGCTCCAGCAATTTGTCTATATAATATATTTCCAAAAACTTTATTATTTACAACAACTGTTGTTCTCTCATTTTCAGTAGAAGCTTTAGGATGCCAAGCAACTAAGTATTTTCCAGGATGATATTTACTAAAAACTATATTTCCACTTGTAGGGTATCTAGTAACATGAACATTTAAAGGAGACATGAAAATTGAAACTTGAATACGCTTATCTTTAAAAAATTCAGTTTCTAAAACTTCTTCAATAACCACAACTTTACCATCTACAGGAGAGATGATTTGGCTGTCATTAATAACAGTTTCTCTTTTAGGATTCCTAAAAAATTGTAATATAAGTACATAAAAAATTATGAAAAGTAAAGAAATACTAATTCTTAACCAGTTTATTTGGATGAATTTATCAATTGTAAATAATGCAACTAATAAAAGCAATGTTGATGTTAATATTATTTTAAGTCCTTCTTTATGAAACATATATTAAACAATTTGTAGATAAATAAAAATAAAAGGTGCTGCAAAGATAACGCTATCAAAACGATCTAAGAAGCCACCATGACCTGGAATTAAATTACTACTATCTTTTATTCCAGCTTGTCTTTTAAACATCGATTCAATCAGATCTCCTAATACACCAAAGATACCAACTAAAAGAGCAATAACAATCCAATGTGTTAAAGATAAAACTGTAAAATAGTGTGCTAAAAGATAACTTGTTATTAGACTTGCAATCATTCCTCCAATAAATCCTTCAACAGTTTTATTAGGAGATATTCTTTTTAAGAGCTTAATTTTTCCAAAGTTTTTACCTATTAGATATGCAAATGTATCACTACTCCAAATGAGTATAAATACACCTAATATAACATTGCTAGCATAACTAAAATCATTGTTTAAAAATGGTATCTGAGCCATTAATACAAAAGGAATAACAATATAAATAACGGATAAGAATATTTTCCCTAGATGACTTACAATCTCTCCTTTTTTTGCTAATAATATCCAAGCAAAAGAACAGAAAATAGTTAAGAATAAAATAATTCCAACATATTGAAAAATTATTTTAGAGGGTACATCTTCTACATTTAAAATATTACCAAAAATGAATGCTAAAACCGCTATAAAATAGGGGAAGATACTGTTAAGTTTAATAATTTTCAGAAACTCATATAAGCAAAAAAGCATGAGAATAAAAAACAAACTAAGAAAGGTTATTTTACTATACAATATTGAAAAAACAAGTACAGATACATAAACAGATCCCGATAAAATTCGTTTAGTGAAATTGTTCATAAACTAAAAATCTTCTAATAATAGTAGATATAATTTTTTTGAATTATTATTTCCATAACTCATAAAATTATCATCTTCTTTGTTTAAATCATAGTTTTTTATTGAACTAATATTTGTTGGTAAATCACCTTTATATTTCAATTTAATTCCCGTCAAACTTTCGCCCATATTTTTCACTATTTGACTCGTTTTAGCAAATACAATAAAATCATTTGTTAAAGTTGAAATTTTAAAATCTTTCAACTGATTTGAAGAGAATAATAAACTGCCATTTTCGGAAATTAATTGCTCACAATTAGTAAAAAAAGGTGTTTCTGTTGATAATTTGTCTGAAATTTCAACATCAATTGATTTGATATATTTTTTTAGTTCAGAATTATTACAACTAATCTTTTTCCAATTGTTTTCTTCAATTATATTTGAAATATTATTAATAACATCTTCTTTTTTAATGCAGTAAAGAAATTTACCACCAAGATCTATAAAATTGTGCACAAAAGTATCATCTAAAGAAAGAGAGACCTTTTGTTTTTTGATATCATCACTCTTTCTTTTCTCTGAACTTTTGAATAAATTTTTTAAAAAATTCATTTTCAATTAGTGGGCATTTATTAAAATAATTTCGTGAATTTATTCAATTTTTTCTGAAGAATCATCAAAATCTTCAACTTTTTCTTTCGCTTCTTTTTTAATTTCAGGAATTACTTTTTCTTTTTCAAATGGTCTTTTCCCAAAGATACTTTCTAGATTTGTTTTAAAAATAACTTCTTTTTCAAGTAATACTTCAGCAAGTTCAACTAATTTTTCTTTATGTTTTGTAAGAATAGCAATAGCTCTTTGATATTGTTTTTCAATAATTTTCGAAATTTCTTCATCAATTATTTTAGCAGTCTCTTCACTATACGGCTTTGTAAACCCATACTCATTTTGACCAGAAGAGTCATAATACGTAATATTACCAACCCTCTCATTTAAACCATAAATAGTTACAATAGCTCTTGCTTGACGGGTTATTTTCTCTAAATCATTTAAGGCACCTGTAGAAATCTTGTTGAAAATAATTTTTTCTGCAGCTCTTCCGGCAAGTGTTGCACACATTTCATCTAACATTTGCTCAGTTCGAACTATCATTCTCTCTTCAGGTAAGTACCAAGCGGCTCCTAGTGATTGACCTCTTGGAACAATTGTAACTTTTACTAAAGGTGCTGCATGTTCTAAAAACCAACTTGCAGTTGCATGTCCAGCTTCGTGATAAGCAATTGTTTTCTTTTCAGATACTGTGATGATTTTATTTTTCT
Organism: uncultured Lutibacter sp.; assembly: GCA_963933045.1. Lineage (GTDB taxonomy): Bacteria > Bacteroidota > Bacteroidia > Flavobacteriales > Flavobacteriaceae > Urechidicola. Next base: position 25,343 of record CAWVTS010000004.1, read on the forward strand.
TTTCAAGACCACCAACAATTCTATCTACAGCACTTAAGAAATCTTCATGGTGCACTGCTTTTTTATTAACTCTTGCTGCAATAAGAGCAGCTTCATTACATAAATTAGCAATGTCAGCTCCGGAGAAACCAGGAGTTTGCTGTGCTAAAAAGTCTAAATCAACATCATCAGCAAGTTTTAATGGTTTTATATGAACTTCAAAAATTTCTTTACGCTCATTTAAATCAGGTAAATCAACATAGATTTGACGATCAAATCTTCCAGCTCTCATTAATGCTTTATCTAATACATCTGCTCTATTAGTTGCAGCAACTACAATAACATTTACATCTGTTCCAAAACCATCCATTTCAGTAAGTAACTGGTTTAAGGTGTTTTCTCTTTCATCGTTTCCGCCAGTCATATTACTTTTTCCTCTTGAACGACCAATAGCATCAATCTCATCAATAAAAATAATTGAAGGAGATTTTTGTGCAGCTTGCTTAAATAAATCTCGAACTCTAGATGCACCAACACCTACAAACATTTCAACAAAGTCTGAACCTGAAAGTGAGAAAAATGGAACATCTGCTTCACCTGCAACTGCTTTTGCTAATAAAGTCTTACCTGTTCCTGGAGGTCCTACTAATAAAGCTCCTTTAGGGATTTTACCTCCAAGCGCAGTATATTTTTTTGGGTTTTTTAAAAAATCTACAATTTCTTGAACTTCTTCTTTTGCTCCGACTAAACCAGCAACATCTTTAAAAGTTGTTTTTACTTTTTGATCTTTATCAAATAATTTTGCTTTTGATTTTCCAATGTTGAAAATTTGTCCAGCACCACCGCCACCTCCAGCTCCTCCACCTGACATGCGTCTCATGAAGAATATCCACAGACCTATCAAAAGAATGAAAGGTAACCAACTTAATAATTCACCAATTATATTAGCTTCACGTTTATTTGTTTTATCAAAATCTAAATCTAATTCAGATTTTTTAGTGTTCAATTCGTTTTCAAAATTTTGTAAATCACCAAAATTATAAACATAATGTGCAGCACTTGGATCTTTTAAGAATGATGGCTTACCAACTTTTTTATGCTTTTCCTTTTTTAAGGCTTCAGGTTTTAAAATGATTTGTGCAACATCACCATTTACAATAGTAATTTTATCAATTTCATTTTCAACAAGCATTGTATTAAAATCATTATCTGAAAGATCTTCAGAAACATTGCTTACGCCACGAACTAGTTGGTATCCTAAAATTAATGCAAATATGATAGCATATATCCAGTAGAAACTGAATTTAGGTAATTTGCCTTGTCCTTTTATGTCTTTTTTGTTTTTCTCGTTACTCATCTATATTAATTGTATAGTGTAATTTAATGTTGTTATTCAGATATTACTGTAATTTTTGCATCTCCCCAAAGACTTTCAATATCATAAAATTCTCTAATTGGTTTTTGGAATATATGAACAAGAACATTCACATAATCCATTAAAATCCATTCAGCATTTCCTTCACCTTCAATATGCCAAGGTTTATCTTTAATTTCTTTACTAACTATTTTTTGAACAGAATTTGAAATTGCACTTACTTGTGTATTAGAATTTCCGGTGCAAATAATGAAGTAATCTGTAACTGTATTTTCTATTTCTCTTAAATCAAATAATTGTATTTCAGAACCTTTTACTTCTTCTATACCCTTGATTATTGTAGTTATTAATAGATCTATATTCGAATTTTTATTAGCCATTAAAAAATGTTTAGTTTTGCTACAAAGTTATTATTTTTTTATGGTTATTCGCCTATAAAAATAACGATTGTAATATAATATATATATGAAGATAATCAAACTTGATGCCATCGATTCTACAAATACTTTTTTAAAAGAATTGTGCCATAAAAATGATGTTGAAAACCTTACTGTTGTTATTGCTGATGATCAAACAAAAGGAAGAGGGCAGATGCAATCAGTTTGGGATTCTGAAATTGGTAAAAATCTGATATTTAGTATCTTGATAAAGTTTGTCCCTTTAGAAATTGAGAATCAGTTCTATATAAGTAAAGTTATTTCATTGGCTATTCATGAATTTTTAGCGTCAGTTTTAGATAAAAAGATTTGCATAAAATGGCCTAACGACATTGTGGCAGAACAGAAAAAAATAAGTGGTGTTTTGATAGAAAATTCAGTCAAAAAGGCAAAGGTCCATCAATCTATAGTTGGAATAGGATTGAATGTAAATCAAGAAGTGTTTAATAACCTTCCAAATGCAACTTCTATGAAGTTGGTTTCTAACGAAGACTATATTTTAGATGATTTGCTTGAAAAACTTGTTGTTTCAATTAAAAAGTATGTTTCTGTTTTAAATGATAAGAACTTTAACTTAATAGATAAATTATATCTTGAAAAACTACATAAGTTGAATGTGCCCTCTATGTTCAAGAGTAGGCTAACCGACAGCTTATTTATGGGGAAAATTATTGGTATTTCTAAACAAGGTCTATTGAAAGTAGAATTAGAAGATGAATCTATACGTCAATTCAATTTAAAAGAAATAACCTTTTTAAGGTAGCGCTTACAACTTTTCTATATTCTCAGAAAGGGTATCAATAAATTTCTGAAGAGGCTTTTTAATCATCATTGCCATCATTGGATTAAAATCTCCTTCAAATTTTAAGTTCGCCTCCGCATTTGCTTCATCAATTTCATTAATGTTGGCTGTAAGTCTAAAGGGTAATTTACTACTTGCTGCACCCAAAACAATTTGATTATACGCCGTTTTTTCTTGTAGCACCAATCTGATTTCAGGCATTCCTTTCAATCCAAAAATAAAAGAATCACCATCAACCTCAAATTTTTGAGTATTCTCTGGCATTAATTGTTCGAAGTTATTTAAATCACATAAGAATTCAAATAATTTTTTTTGAGATTTTTTTATAGTAATATTTGGAGTTTCTAAATTCATTTGTAATAATTTTTACTGATTCCATTCACTTGGATTTTCTCTCCAAGCATTCAAAGTATCTAATTCTTTTTCTGAAATATAATTTGTGTCATTTGCTTGCTCAAGTAGTGCAGTATAATTACTTAAAGTTGTCAACTCAACATTGTCATTTTTAAAATTTTCTTCAGCAAGTACAAATCCATATGAGAAAATAGCAATCATTCCTTTTACTGTTGCGTTTTCTTTTTTCAAGGCTTTTACGGCATTTAAACTACTTTTTCCAGTGCTTATTAAATCTTCAATAACTACAACATTAGAGCCACTCTCTAACATGCCTTCAACTTGGTTTTGTCTTCCGTGTTTTTTAGGTTCAGGTCTAACATACACAAAAGGAATACCTAACTCTTCGGCAACTAAAACACCAATTGCAATTGCTCCAGTTGCTACACCAGCAATTACATCAGGTTTTCCGTATTTTTCTACAACCAAATTTGCTATTTCTTGTCTTAAATAAGTCCTGATTGTTGGGAATGAAAGTACTGCCCTGTTATCACAATATATAGGTGATTTCCATCCAGAAGCCCAAGTAAAAGGATCATTTGGCTGTAGTTTTATTGCCTTAATTTGTAGTAAAAGTTCAGCAGTTTTTTTTGCAGTATCTTTGTTCTCGATCATGCCACAAATGTACACAATTTTCTGCAACGACATTCCAATTTATTTAACTGATAGTATAGAGAATGTATCTAAAGATTTCTTTTTTTATAAAGATGATATTTCAATAGAAGAAGTTTTAAATATTGCAAAATCGAATCGATTTAACGAATTGATATTGTATCACGTTGACTTAAAATTACTATGGAAAGAATTTAAATGGTATTTTAAAATTGAAAAAGCAGCAGGAGGATTAGTTCAAAATGAAAACAAAGAAATATTATTTATATATAGATTTGAAAAATGGGATTTGCCAAAAGGAAAGATTGAGAAAGGAGAATCAAAAAAGAAAGCTGCAAAAAGAGAAGTAGAAGAAGAATGTGGAGTTAATGAATTGAAAATTAGTGGTAAACTTCAAAATACATACCATATTTTTCAAAGAAAAAACTGTGAGATATTAAAATTAACATATTGGTATTCAATGAATACAACTTATAGCGGAACTTTGCAGCCACAAATTGAAGAAGGTATTACCAAGGTGATTTATAAAAATAAAGAAGACGTGAAAAAAGCTTTGGAAAACACCTATGGAAATATCAAATTACTATTTGAAAATATGTAAGAATCTGAGTGTCAATTATGAATAAAAGGTTATTTTTGGCGCTTCAAAAAAATGAATAATGACAGACTTTATTAGAAAGAGAACAGCGAATGCTAAAAATGACATTTTAAGTGGTTTAACAGTAGCATTAGCGTTAGTTCCAGAAGCAGTTGCGTTTGCATTTGTTGCAGGAGTAGATCCATTAGTTGGTTTGTATGCTGCATTTATGGTTGGTTTGATTACTTCAATTTTTGGTGGACGTCCTGGAATGATTAGTGGAGCGACAGGAGCCTTGGCAGTAGTTATGGTTGCACTTGTTGCTAAAGGAAATTCTATGGGTGTTGAAGGTGAACAATTAGGGTTGTATTATCTTTTTGCAACCGTTATTTTGATGGGTGTTATTCAAATGCTTGCTGGAGTTTTTAAACTTGGAAAGTTTGTGAGGCTGATTCCACATCCAGTAATGATGGGGTTTGTGAATGGATTGGCGATTGTGATATTCTTGTCTCAATTAGGAATGTTTAAAGAAACTATTGAGGGAGAAAAAGTATGGATGCAAGGTTCAGAATTGTATATTATGATTGGTTTAGTTGCTTTGACTATGGCAATTATGTTTGGACTTCCTAAACTGACTAAAAAATTACCAGAAGCATTAGTTGCAATTTTAGTAGTATCTGCTATTGTAATTTTTGGAAATTTAGATATTGCTACAGTCGGAAGTTTTATTCGTGATGGAGGAGGAGAAGGTTTAAAAGGTGGATTACCGTCTTTCCAATTTGACATATTTAATAAGGTTCCTTTTAATTTAGAAACATTGATTTTTATTGGTCCTTATGCTTTAATATTGGCTGCAATTGGTTTAATAGAGTCGTTAATGACCTTAAATTTAATTGATGAATTAACTGAAACTAGGGGGAATTCAAATAAAGAGTGTTTGGCTCAAGGAGGTGCAAATATCGTTACAGGACTTTTCGGAGGAATGGGTGGATGTGCAATGATTGGACAATCATTAATTAATATAAAAGGTGGAGGAAGAAATAGGCTTTCAGGAATTGTTGCAGCGCTAACGTTGTTAGCCTTTATTTTGTTTGCTTCTGGATTGATAGAACAAGTTCCAATTGCTGCTTTAGTAGGAGTGATGTTTATGGTTGTTGTTGGTACGTTTGCTTGGAGTAGTTTTAGAATTATGAATAAGATTCCTAAGACTGATGTTTTTGTATTGATCTTAGTTTCTGCATTGACAGTGGTATTTGATTTAGCGATTGCAGTAATTGCAGGAGTTATTGTAAGTGCCTTAGTTTTTGCTTGGGAAAGCGCAAGACGTATTCGTGCACGAAAGCGTATGAAAGAGGATGGTACTAAAGTTTATGAAATTTGGGGTCCTTTATTCTTTGGTTCTATAACGGCTTTCAATGAAAAATTTGATACTAAAAATGATCCTCAAAATGTAGAAATTGATTTTGTCGAAGCAAGAATTAGTGATCATTCGGCATTAGAAGCAATATTTAGTTTGGTAAATAAATATGAAGCGGAAGGGAAATCAATTAAGTTAAAGCATTTAAGTGAGGATTGTAAAGTATTGTTGTATAAGTCTAGTCCAAAGTTCAGAGAAGTAATTATCGAAGATATTGATGATCCTAGATATCACTTGGCAGAAAATCCAGAGGCATTTACAAATCCGCTTTCGGAGTATAAGTTGTAACTACTTAACTCTTACAGGATTAGGAACCAATTTAGTGTAATCTCCATTATTTCTAATAACATCTCTGACTATAGAAGAGGCGATATATGAAGTTCTTGCTGCTGTTAATAAGAATACGGTTTCAATCTTGGATAATTTTCTATTGGTATGTGCGATTGCTTTTTCAAACTCAAAATCTGCAGGATTACGTAATCCACGAAGAATAAATTTCACATTATTTTTTTGGCAAAAATCAATTGTTAAACCAGTATAAGTAACAACTTTTACTTTAGGCTCATCTTTAAAAGACTCCTTTATAAAATCCATTCGTTCTTTAAGAGAAAACATGTATTTTTTATCAGCGTTTATACCAATAGCAACAATCACTTCATCAAAAAGTGTTACGCCACGTTTAATAATATCGTAATGTCCTAATGTAATTGGGTCAAAAGATCCTGGAAAAACTGCTCTTCTCATTTTATAAATTTACAATTATTATTTTAAAGCTTCTTCAATTGCATTTCCGAATAAATTCTTTAAACTTATTCCTGCTTTCTTTGCTTGTTGGGGTAAAATGCTTTCGGTTGTTAATCCAGGAACCGAATTTATTTCTATCATATGCGGTTCGCCATCGATTAAGATGTATTCACTTCTAGAAAATCCAGTCATTTTCAATACTTCATATACCTTCTTAGAAACTTCATGCACACGTTTTATTTCCTTTTCAGTTATTATTGCAGGAGTAATTTCTTGAGACTTTCCAAGATATTTCGCTTCGTAATCAAAGAAATCATTCTCAGAAACTATTTCTGTAATTGGTAATACTGTTACTTCTCCTCTATAAGTGATAACACCAACAGAAACTTCGGTTCCGTCAAGAAAAGATTCAATAATTATTTCATCATCTTCTTTAAATGAAGTTTCAATGGCTTGTTTTAAATCTTGTTTTTTATTCACTTTGGTAATTCCAAAACTGCTTCCTGCTTTATTGGCTTTTACAAAACATGGTAAACCAACGGTATCAATTATTTCTTGTTCGTTTATTGTATCTCCAAGATTTAAATAATAAGAAGTAGCCATTTTAATTCCGTAAGGTTTTAAAACACTTAGGCAATCTCTTTTATTAAAAGTGAGTCCCATTTGATATGAAGGAGCTGAAGTATGTGGAATGTTCAATAACTCAAAATATGAAATTAATTGCCCATCTTCTCCCGGACTTCCATGTATAGCGTTGAAAACACAATCAAAAGTTATTTTTTGATTATTTATTGTTGCAGAAAAATCATGCTTATTAATAAGATATTCGATTTCGTTTTGTACCAAAACCCACTTATCTTTAAAAATATGAACTGCAAAAACGTTGTGTTTATTTTTGTCTAAGTTGTCACAAACAACCTGCCCACTTTTTAATGATATTTTATATTCTGATGAGTAACCTCCCATCACAACAGCAATGTTTTTCTTCATTAGATAATTTGCTTTAAAACAAAAATACAAAAAGAAATAACTCTACTTTGAATAATTATTAAAAACCAATCATAATACCGATAGAAGGTAAAACATTTCCTGATTCATTTTCTATAGAATATGTCTGATATCTCTGGTTGTCAGTTGTGTTTTCAACCGGATTTCCATTTCCATCTTTAACTACATCTAAGAAAGATTGAGTTTCAATTTTTGCACCATATGCATTTTGTATATCTAAATAAGCATTTAAATACCATTTATCAAAATACCATTTCTTGTCAACTCTTAAATCTAAGGAGTGTGAAGTTGTGTTTCTTTCAGTATTCAATCGACTCCAATCATTTATACCCTGTTGACTTACATCCCAAATTTCTTTAGTTGATGATAATTCAACATCATAAGGAGTGTATGGAGCTCCACCTAAAAGTCTAAACTTCGCGCCAACTTCCCAGTTTTTCGCTAATTTTTTTCCTACAACAATATTAAAAATATGTTTATTGTCCCATGATGAAGGAACGTATTTATTATTACTGTCTTTGAATTCACTTCTCACATAGGTGTATGATAAAATTCCATAAATTTTATTACTTAATTTTTGTTGCATCATCAATTCTATACCGTAACTTTTTCCTGATGAAGTTGAGTTTGCAGCTTCGTTTCCAATGACACCAAAATCAGCGCCAAGATTGGCAAGTGAAATATTTTTATCAAGTAAAAATGGATACTTATCATACTTTTTGTAAAAACTTTCAAGGGATATTTTAGAATACTTGGTAGGTCTGTATTCTAAACCTGTACTAATTTGATTGTTTTCTATGTATGTGACCCTATTTTCTTTATTGATCAGGATATTATTATTGTCTCTATATCCTAAAATAGTATAAGGCGGAAGTTGGAAGTATTTTCCAAGACTCAAACCTAGACTTAGTTTCTCATTTATAGCATATGAGGCAGAAAACCTTGGAGAAAATTGTTTTAAAGGGTTATTCATTTCATTAGAATAATCATTGAAATCTGTTCTAAAACCAGCAGATAATGATAAGTTGTCATTAAAAAAAGAGCGACTTACTTGACCAAATGCAGCAAATTTATTGAAGTTAATTTTAGAATTAAAATCAATTGTTTGAACAGTATTATTAATTTGTCTTTTATTGAATGTTGAATTCTTGTAGGTGCTATTTTCAAGTCCAACGCCAAAATTTATTTTCCAGCCTTTATTCCAACTTGTATTTTCAAACCTGAATTTTGTTTCAATTTCTTCAGATTCATAATCAAGAAGTAAATTACTTAGTTGTTCGTCATTATTTAAATATTTATTTGCGCTATTACTTAAGTGATTTCTACTTAAAACAAAAGTTTGGTTACTGTTTTCAGAATAATGTTTCCAATTGATTCCAACAGTATAATTCCATTGAGAGTTTATAGGAATATTTCCAAGAATATAATTGTTTCTATCGATAGTTTCTTGGTCAGTAACTCCTTCATTTGCTTCTGTATTTATTTTAAAATCATCAATTGCGCCTAAACCTATAATAGTAAGTTTGTTTTTCTCATTAATATCTATTGATTGCTTGTATTGAAAGTCGTTATAAGTAGGTAAAAAAGGTAAGTTGATTAACTTAAATAAAGCTTGCAAATAAGAGCGTCTAGCTGATAAAATAAAAGTAGATTTTTCACCCATAGGGCCGTCTAATGTTATTCCTGCGTCAGAAGAGCCTAATAAAAAAGTTCCAGTAAGTTTTTCTTTGTTTCCAGTTATTTGTTCAAATTCAAGAATTGAACTTAATGTGTTTCCTCTATTTGCTGGAAAAGTACCAGAATAGAATTCAACATTTTTTATAAAGTTTACATTTATCATTCCTACAGGACCTCCTGAAGATCCTTGTGTTGCAAAGTGATTGATATTTGGCACTTCTATACCATCAAGGTAAAAACGGTTTTCATTTGGAGCGCCACCTCTTACTATAATATCATTTCTAAAAGAAACTGTCGAACCAACTCCAGGTAATATTTGTATTACTTTAGAAATATCTCTATTCCCTCCAGGATTACGATAAATTTCTTCAGCACTTATTTTTTGAAGATTTATTGGAGATTCTTTAGATTTTTTAAAAGGCGAAACTTCTAATTGTATTTCATCTAAACTACTTGTTTCTTCAAGTAATGTTATGTCCAATGTAACGAATTTATTGGTAGGAACATTTATATCATAAAATACAGTACTTTCAAAACCTAAAAAACTAACAGTTATAGTGTAATTTCCAGGAGTTAAGTTATCTAATAAGTAATTTCCATTTTCATCAGAAGTTGTGCCAATCTCTGTGTTTTCGATCAGTATGGCTGCGCCTTTGATAGAATTATTGTTTATTTCATTAGAAATTCTTCCTTTGATTGTTCCTGCTTGAGCAAACATCTCAAAGCTTAAGGTTACTAGAATAAAAAATAAATACTTTTTCAATTTCATTTTTTTGATTTAATAATTTTTACAAAAATAAAGAATTGCCGACAGAAGAAGATTCCTCTATCGACAATTATAGTTAACTAACAAACAAACTAACAAACTAACTAACTATACTAATAAAAAACTATTAAAGTGTAGGGAGCAATACTTTGTCTATAACATGGATAACACCATTGCTACCTTGAATGTTTACTTCTAAAACGTTTGCTACATCAGAAGTTGAATCTGTCAAGGAAACGCCACCACTTCCAATATTTACTGTAATATCTTGTGTATTTAGCATCTCAACTACTTGACCATCAGACAAATCAGTGCTAAACACTCTGGCTCCTACAGCATGGTATAAAAGAATGTCACTAATTTGTGCCTCTGTTAATGTTGGTATTACTGAAGATATTTCAGCAAAAGCTGCATCGGTTGGTGCAAATACTGTAATATTATCTGAATCGATAATGGCTTGAGTAATACCGCTATATGCAGGAGAGGTTAATAGACTTACAAGAACTGTGAATTCTGGATTTTCCGCTTGAGATAAAGCAACAGCAATATCAATTACATTTGGTGCTGGTGGTACTAAAGTTCTATTAATTTTATGTACTACTCCATTACTTTTTTCGATATCTACTTCTGTAATTTGGGTTAACCCATTAATAAGTACAGAATTAGTTAAATATCCTAAATAAATATTTTGGTTATCACTCAACGTTGTTGCAACTCCATCAGCAGGTAATTCACTAGATAATACTTTTGCACCTAAAACATGGTATAATAATATAGGCGATAAAGCAGCAGCATCTAAACCATCTAAAGAAGTAATTCCTGCAGCTACAAATGCATCATTGCTTGGAGCAAACAAAGTTAAACCTTGAGTTGTTGAAACTGTGTTTAATAAATTTGCTTTTTTAAGTGCAGCACTCAATATAGAATACTCATTTTCAAATAAGAATACTTCTGATATTGAACCTAATGCGTTTGTTACAAATGAAGGTAACAATACAGTATCAACAACATGAATCACTCCATTCGTTGCTTCTAAATCAGCAGCAATAACATTTGCAGTATTTATTTTTACACCTGAGGCTAAATCTATTGATATAGTTTCATAAGGTAATAATGTATAAACTGTACCATTTGTTAATTGAGTAGATAGTACTTTTTGACCTAGTATATGATATTCTATAATTTCTCTAACTAAATCAATAGGTAATTCACTTAAACTAGATTTTCCAAGTGCAGTTAACAAATTACTGAAAGCAGTATTGTTTGGTGCAAATACAGTTAATTCAGCATCTGGATTATTTGCTGCCGCAAATAAATCTGAAAATTCTGGCATTGAAAGAATACTTACTAATGTTGAAAAATCAGGATTACTTGCTGCTATTCCAACTATAGTTTCTGTAGGTTGAATGATTTCAATTATCATATCATCGTTATCATCATCATTACAACTAACGAATAATAATGTAGAGCTCAAAACCATGACTAAGAATAAAAATGGAAATTTTTGTGTAAGTTTTTGTTTAATGTTTTTCATTGTTCAAGTTTTTTATATTAATTATTGAACAAATATAGATAAAATTATTCAATTGTTCATGTTTTTTATAAAAAAACATGAACAAAATAAAATATATTATTTTGAGTGTAGTTGCTTTATTGATTATAAATGTATATTTGTCTAAGAAATCAAATCAAATATATAGACATGGGATCATATACAATGTCACAGGTTGAAACCCTAACTGGCATAAAATCACATACATTAAGAGTGTGGGAAAGAAGATATAGTTTTTTAAAACCAAGCCGTACTACTTCAAATATTCGCTTTTATTCAGATGAAGAAGTTCGGAAATTATTAAATATTTCAATTTTATTGAATAATAACTATCGCATTTCTAAAATAGATAATTTAAATGTAGATGAATTTAATGAACTGATTCTAAATTTTAAATTTAATTATTCAGATAAGTTTGAAGATGACATTAGCAGGTTAATATTATACATGATTGATATGGATGAAAATGCTTTTGAGCAAGTATTTCAAAAAAATGTCATGAAAAATGGATTACTGACGACTATGATAAGTTTGATTTATCCATTCTTAAATCAAGTAGGATTGTTATGGACAACTAATAAAACTATTCCTTCGCAAGAACACTTCATGTCTAATTTGATTCGTCAGAAAATAATTTCAGCAATTGACTTATTAAATAATCCTGATGACTCAGCACCAAGAATCATCTTGCTTCTACCGGAAGAAGAAAGTCATGAGATAGGATTAATATTGGCATCATATATTGCCAAAAAATCAGGGTGGAGAGTTTATTATTTAGGACAAAATGTGCCCATAGTTAACTTAGATAAACTACAGGAATTGACTAAAGCAAAAGCCTTTTTCACAATGTTTGTAGCACCAAAGAAAGAAAAGTATTTTGTGAATTTCACTTCTAAAGCTCATAAAATTGATGCTGCTTTTTTTGTTTCAGGAAACTATGATGCTAAATATGTATCTTCAAATATTAAATATATAAGTAATCCTGATGATTTTACTGAGCAGTTAAAAAAAATATCATTGAAAGCAGTAGTATAGATGTTTTTTTACTTTTTAATAAAATAAAATATAATTTTACTACATACAATTACGTTTTATATCTTTGTCAAAATCAAAAATGATATGAGTTTATTAAATTTTGTAAAAAGTAAAACCTTTATAAGACAATTAGTTTCTGCTGTTATTGTATTACTAATTTTTATATTTTTATTAATACAGTGGCTGAATTTATCTACAAATCACAGTCAAAAAATTCAAGTCCCAAATTTATCAAAATTAACCATATCAGAAGTAAAGATAAAATTAGATGAGTTAGATTTAGAATTTAAAATTTTAGACTCTACTAATTATAATCCTATGTACCCACCTTTATCTGTAATTGAGCAAGATCCTGAAACTGGAGATTTTGTAAAAGAGAACAGAAAAATATATTTAAAAATAAACAGAGCTACGTATCAAGATATTCAATTGCCAAATGTTTTAAAGAAGTCACGTAGAAATGCTGAAACAGTTTTAAAAGCACTTGGATTTAGAATAGGAAAGAATCCAAAGTATGTTCCAGACATTGCTAAAGATGTAGTGCGTGGATTGTATCATAAAGGAAAAGTTGTAAAAACGGGAAGTAAATTGCCGAAAAACTCAGTAATAGATTTAAAATTAGGTGACGGAAAAGATCGCTAAATTCAAAAGAATATGATAAAAGAAGAGGGGCCTGAGCAAGAACTTGAGCAGGAAGAATTATATGAGCATTTTAGATATGTGGCTAATGAAGGTCAAGAGCCTTTGAGAGTTGATAAGTTTTTGATGAATTTTGTTGAAAATGCAACTCGAAATAAAATTCAGCAGGCAGCCAAAGCTGGAAATGTTTTGGTGAATGATATTGCTGTAAAATCTAATTACAAAGTAAAACCAAAGGATGTCGTTCGTGTTGTTTTAGCGCATCCACCACATGAAAATTTATTGGTTGCAGAAGATATTCCAATTGATATTTTATATGAAGATGATGACGTTCTTGTAGTCAATAAGCAAGCAGGAATGGTTGTGCATCCAGGACATGGAAATTATTCGGGAACATTGGTAAATGCATTAATTCATCATATAGAGAATTTACCTAATAATAGTAATGAGCGTCCAGGATTAGTTCATAGAATTGATAAAGACACAAGTGGAATTTTGGTTGTAGCTAAGACAGAATTTGCAATGGCGCATTTATCAAAACAATTTTTTGACCGAACTACAGAGCGTTTGTATTATGCTCTGGTTTGGGGAAATCTTGAACAAGAATCAGGAACTATCCAAGGTCATGTTGGAAGGAGTTTAAAGAACAGGTTACAAATGGATGTTTTTCCAGAAGAGGATTTTGGTAAACACGCAGTAACGCATTTTAAAGTTGTAGAACGTTTTAGTTATGTAACTCTAGTAGAGTGCAAGTTAGAGACTGGTAGAACACATCAGATTAGAGCACATTTTAAGCATATTGGACACACGCTTTTCAATGACGAACGTTATGGAGGTGATGGAATTTTAAAAGGGACTACGTTTACAAAATACAAGCAGTTTGTAGATAATTGTTTTAAGGTTTTGCCAAGACAAGCCTTGCATGCAAAAACATTAGGTTTTACGCATCCAACAACTGGAAAGTTTATGCAATTCAATTCTGAAATTCCAGAAGATATCCTACAATGTCTTGAGAAATGGCGAAACTATACTGTGAACCAGAAGGTGTAAGCATTTGATTGAAAATACATCCTTCTAAGTTTCAAAACTAAATAGTTTAATAACTGGTTTTCTATTTTTCTATCATGCCATATCTTTATTGTCTATTTCGTTTTTCAATTACTGCCAAGGTGTAAATGTATACACTACATATATTCACACTATATTTTATTGTAATATTCTTTTAATTTGTATTTTTACTATTCATTATAAGTAATAAATAATCACCAATGAAAATAGTTATTTCACCTGCAAAATCTCTAAACTTTGAAACTGCTGCACCTACAACTTTACATACACACGGAGTGTTTTTAAAAGAAGCAGAAAAACTGAGTAGTATCTTAAAAAAGAAATCAGCGAATTCAATTTCTAAACTCATGCACGTATCTGATAATTTAGGACAACTAAATTTTGAGAGAAATCAAACGTGGAGTTTGCCATTTACTTTAGAGAATTCTAAACAAGCTATTTATGCTTTTTCTGGTGATGTTTTTCGTGGTTTGGACGTAATGAGTTTATCATCAAATAAAGTTCCGAAATTGCAAGATAAACTACGTATTCTTTCAGGTCAATATGGACTGTTGAAGCCATTGGATTTAATGCAAGCCTATAGATTAGAAATGGGAACAAAATTGAAAGTAGGTAGTAAAGATAATTTATATCAGTTTTGGGGAAGCGCTATAACACACAGTTTGAATGAAGAATTAAGTGAAGATGAATTATTTGTAAACCTTGCAAGTAATGAATATTTCAAGGCTATAAAGCCAAAAGTACTAAAAACTAAAATTATCACACCCGTTTTTAAAGATTATAAAGATGGGAAGTTAAAAACGATAGGTTTTTTCGCAAAATTAGCAAGGGGTTATATGGTTCGTTATATCATAGAGAATGATGTTGAAACTATTGAAGGACTTAAAGGTTTTGATACTGAAAGGTATAGGTATGATGATAATCTATCAACTGATACGGAGTTAGTATTTACACGATAAGTTAGTATAGATATAACAAAAAAGCCAACTCATTGAGTTGGCTTTTTGTAATAAAATTAAAAAAACTGTTTAGAATCCGTAAACAGACTCTTTATCAAATTTTTTCATAAGCATATAATAAACTACTGCTCTATATTTTTTTCTTTCTGATTTTCCAATTCGTTCAATTACTTCTTCAATTCCAGCATCTAAAGCAGGACTATCAGTTAGCCCAAGTTTTTTTATTAAAAAATTTTTTTTAACAGTTACAAGTTCTTTTGCATCAGTACCAGAAACAGTTTCAGCATCTGCTTTATAGATAGATGGCCCTAATCCTTTAGTTACAGCAGTTAATAAATCTAAATTGGATCTTAGATCTCTATCATCCATAAACTTTTTGTATAGAGCTACTTTTTCGTCAAATTTACTCATTGGTGTTGATTTTACAAATTAATACTTGGCTTTTTGTATATAAACTTTCTCAAAGATAAAAAATAATATTCGTTTTTGAAAATTATTTTTTTAACAATCTGAAATATTTACACTTACCGCTAATCCACCTTCCGAAGTTTCTTTATATTTTGTATTCATATCTAGTGAAGTTTTCCACATAGTAGAGATTACTTTATCAAACGGAACTTTTGCATTTTTCACATCAGATTCTAAAGCCAATTCAGCAGCACTAATAGCCTTTATTGCTCCCATAACATTGCGTTCTATACAAGGTATTTGAACTAAACCTCCAATAGGATCACACGTTAAGCCGAGATGATGTTCCATCGCTATTTCACTGGCCATTAATACTTGTTCAGGAGTTCCACCAAGTAATTCGGTTAAAGCGCCTGCAGCCATCGCTGATGAAACACCAATTTCTGCTTGACAACCTCCCATTGCAGCAGATATTGTAGCCCCTTTTTTAACAATACTTCCTATTTCTCCTGCAACGAGTAAGAATTTTTTAATATGATTAAAGTTGGCGGCGTGATCTTCAATCACTAAATAATACATTAATACTGCAGGTATTACTCCAGCACTTCCATTTGTGGGTGCAGTAACAACACGACCTAAAGAAGCATTTACTTCATTTACACTTAGCGCAAAACAACTCACCCATTTTAGAATTTGTCTAAATTTCACTTCTGTATTTCTTATGGAAATAATCCATTCTTGTGGATTTGAATATGGAGTTTTACCTTTTAGTTTTTGATGTATATCAAATGCTCTTCTTCTTACATTCAATCCTCCAGGTAAAGTTCCTTCGGTATGACATCCAAGATACATACATTCAAGCATGGTATTCCAAATGCGTAAAAGTTCACTGTCAATTTCTTTTTGAGATTTTAATGAGAGTTCGTTTTTTAAAACAATCTCAGAAATTGGCGTATTTTCTTTTTTACAATATTCTTCCAATTCTTTTGCAGTTTGGATTGGAAATGGAAAAGCATTATAAAGTTTATCTTTCTTTTTAGAAATTATTCTTTCTTCTTGCACTACAAATCCTCCACCAATAGAATAATATACTTCTGATGATATTTCAGTGGCACCTTCAAAACCTGTAAACTTAATTCCATTTGAATGGTATGGAAGAAAAGTTCTATTAAAAATAATAGATTCTGAACTATTAAAATAAATATTTTTTTGACTGTTAAAATTCAATTGATTGGATTCTTTAACCTCTTTAATAATCAAATCAATAGTGTCTACAGGCATCGTTTCAGGATCTTTACCAGATAAGCCTAAAATAACGGCTAGATCTGTAGCATGCCCTTTTCCTGTGAGTGATAAAGAGCCATGTAGATCTATTTTAACATGTGTAATTTTTTCAAATAGCAAATTATTTTTAAGATATTTAATCCATCGTTCAGCTGCCCTCCATGGACCTAAGGTATGCGAACTAGAGGGTCCAACACCTATTTTGAGCATATCAAATACAGAAATACATTCCATTTTAGTTGGTTAGTTTTTATGTGGCTAATATATGATATAAGTAAAAGGATATGTCAAATAATATGTTTTTATAAAAAACGATGACATTTTTTTAAGTTGAAAGTGAATGAATATGACAACATGACATAAAACATCTGTTGGCATAAAGATTGACTTATGGTTATTGATTAGAAAAAACAATCAACACAATTATAAAATAAAATAAATTATGAGTAAAATAATAGGAATTGATTTAGGTACAACAAACTCGTGTGTTTCTGTAATGGAAGGTAATGAGCCAGTTGTAATACCTAATGCAGAAGGTAAAAGAACTACGCCTTCTATTGTTGCATTTATTGAAGGTGGCGATAGAAAAGTTGGTGATCCTGCAAAGCGACAAGCAGTAACAAATCCTTTAAAAACAGTATATTCTATCAAGCGTTTTATGGGAAACAAATTCTCTGAATGTTCGAAGGAAATTAAGCGTGTACCTTATAAAGTTGTAAAAGGAGATAATGATACTCCAAGAGTAGATATTGATGGTCGTTTATATA
>CAWVTS010000005.1:0-37301 GCA_963933045.1 uncultured Lutibacter sp.
ACCACCCATTGTATAGTGTACTGCAGGATAAATCATCATTGGTGTTTCATACGGGTTCTCATCTACGATTTTCTCGTACATCTGAAATAGGTTTCCGTATTTTGCCTTTACAATTTCTTGCCCTAATTCTTTGACTTTTGCTTCTGACGGATTTGAAATATTATGAATCTTAGCTTGCTCTTTCCCATAACGCTCAAAAGAGGCTGCAAAATCTAAATACACCGCTTCACCAGTAGCATTTACTCCGTAACCTGCATCACAACGTTCTTTTGCTGCTCTAGATGCAACATCACGAGGTACTAAGTTACCAAACGCGGGATACCTTCTTTCTAAATAGTAATCTCTTTGTTCTTCTGTTAAATCTGTCGGTTTTTTCTTTCCTTCTCTAATCGCTAAAACATCCTCCATATTCTTTGGAACCCAGATTCTACCATCATTTCTTAATGATTCTGACATCAGAGTTAACTTCGATTGATAGTCACCAGATCTTGGAATACACGTTGGGTGAATTTGAGTATAACAAGGATTCGCAAAATACGCTCCTTTTTTATGTACTTTCCAACCTGCAGTTACATTAGAACCCATAGCGTTGGTAGATAGGAAATAAACATTTCCATAACCACCAGAAGCAATTACAACAGCATGTGCAGAATGTCTTTCAATTTCTCCTGTAACTAAATTACGTGCAATAATCCCACGAGCTTTTCCATCAACAATAACAACATCTAACATTTCATGTCTGTTAAACATTTCTATTTTCCCACGAGCAATTTGTCTATTCATTGCAGAATATGCTCCTAATAATAATTGTTGACCTGTCTGTCCTTTTGCATAAAAAGTTCTAGAAACCAATACTCCTCCAAAAGAACGGTTGTCTAAAAGACCTCCATAATCACGTGCAAAAGGAACTCCTTGAGCCACACATTGATCAATAATATTTGCAGAAACTTCTGCTAGCCTATATACGTTTGCTTCACGAGAACGGTAATCCCCACCTTTTACGGTATCATAAAATAACCTATACGTAGAATCTCCATCTCCTTGATAGTTTTTTGCTGCATTAATTCCTCCCTGAGCGGCAATTGAATGCGCTCTTCTTGGAGAGTCTTGATAACAAAATGCTTTTACATTGTAGCCTAATTCTGCTAAGGTTGCAGAAGCAGAACCACCTGCTAAACCTGTACCCACAACAATAACATCTATGTGACGCTTGTTAGCAGGATTTACAAGATTGATGTGGTTTTTATATTCTGTCCATTTATCCTTAATTGGACCTTTTGGTACTTTTGAATCTAAAGCCATAGTTTATTAAGATTAATGGTTATGATTTAAATGATGATAAAGCGCGATAAAAATAAACCCTAAAGGAATTATAATTGAATATGCTTTACCAATAGTTTGTAATGTCTTTTTTTTACCAGCTGTAGAGCCCATAGATTGAAATGCTGATGTAAATCCATGTGCTAAATGAAGTCCTAAAAGAACAAAAGCAAGTATATACGCACCAACTCTTAACGGGCTTATAAATTTTTCAACTAACTCATGATGATAACGGAAACCTTCTACTCCCTCCATAGTTCCAGACCAATCTTGTTGAATGAATTTTGTGTTTATTTCTGGAAACCAAAAATCAATAAAGTGTAAAAGGATAAATGCCAAAATTGCAATACCACTCCAAATCATGTTTCTGCTCATCCAAGATGAATTTGCACCTCCATTGTTTTTTGCATACGATACTTTTCTAGCTCTTGAGTTTTTTAATTCTAAAACAAAACCCATTACAAAGTGAAAAACAACTGCAAAAATTAAGACAGGCTGCAATGCAAATTGAACTAAAGGGTTTGTTCCCATAAAGTGAGAAACTTCATTAAAAGAATCTGGACTAAAAACTGATAAAATATTTATTGCTAAATGTTGAAGTAAGAAGAACATTAAGAAAAACGCTGAAAGCGCCATTGCTACTTTTCTTCCAATTGAAGATTTAAAAAATCCGCTCATTTTTTTTGAAGTTAGTTTATAAAAACAAAGGTACTATAAGTTATCTGCTCATAAAAATGATTTGTTTTATTTTTTAGGTATTTAGAAGCAATCTAAAAACGCTGATTAAAATTAGACTGATTAGGAACAATTGTATAGATTTGTTTACCAAAATTTACTCAAATGAAATACTTTCCAATAGATAAAAATTTGTTTGTAAAAAATCGAAAAAAGTTTGTTGCTAAAATGAAATCAAGTTCATTGGCTGTTTTTAATTCCAATGATATATATCCTATTAGTGCAGATAGTGTTTTACCATTTGCACAACACAGAGATATCTTTTATTTAAGTGGTGTAGATCAAGAAGAAAGTATCTTAGTTTTATTTCCAGGTGCTGCTAAAAAAGAGCATCAAGAAATCTTATTTTTAAAAGAAACCAATGAACATATTGCTGTTTGGGAAGGAGCAAAACTGGATAAAAAGAAAGCTTTTGAAACTGCTGGAATTAAAACTGTGTATTGGTTACAAGATTTTGACAAAGTATTTTTTACATTAATGGCGCAAGCAGAAAATGTATATATAAACACGAATGAGCATTACAGACAAGCCGTAGAAACTGAAACTCGTGAAGACAGGTTTATAAAAAAATGTAAAGCGAATTACCCAGCACACACATACCTTCGTTGCCAACCAATTATTCAACGATTGCGTTCAATAAAAGAGCCTGAAGAGATTGCATTAATTCAACAAGCATGTGACATCACAGAGAAAGGTTTTAGAAGAGTTTTAGGATTTACCAAGCCGAGTGTGTGGGAACATGAAATAGAGGCAGAATATATTCATGAGTTTACGAGAAATCGTAGCGATGGATTTGCGTATACACCGATTATTGCAAGTGGTTATAACGCAAACGTACTTCACTATATTGAGAACAACCAACAGTGTAAAGCAGGCGATGTTATATTAATGGATGTTGGCGCTAGTTATGCGAGATATGCAAGTGATATGACACGTTGTATTCCTGTTTCTGGAAAATTTACAGAGCGTCAAAAAGAGGTGTATAGCGCAGTGTTACGCGTTAAAAATGCTGCTGCTAAATTATTAGTTCCTGGAACTATCTGGGCAGATTATCATGTGGAAGTAGGAAAAATAATGACGCAAGAATTGATAGGATTGGGGTTGATAACCAACGAAGATGTACAAAACCAAGATCCAAATTGGCCTGCATATAAAAAGTATTTTATGCATGGAACTTCGCATCATATGGGATTAGACACTCATGATTATGGAATCTTAACTGAGCCAATGGAAGCAAATATGGTGTTTACGGTTGAGCCTGGAATTTACATTCCTGATGAAAACCTCGGCATACGACTAGAAGATGATTATGTAATTCAAGAAACTGGTGGGCCGTTTAATTTAATGCGAAATATTCCGATTGAAGTTGAAGATATTGAAGCGTTGATGAAATAAGTTTTTTCTATAAAACTAAACTATTATGAATTTTGAAGAAATAATTCAAGACGTTTATAAAAAAGTAAACGCTGCTGAAGATAAAGGTCAAGTTGCATCGTACATCCCTGAATTAAAGAAGGTTGATCCTGAAAAATTTGGCGTTTATATTTCAACTATTGATGGCTTAAATTTTGGAACCGGAGATTGTTTAGATAGATTTTCTATACAGAGTATCTCAAAAGTACTTTCTCTTACATTGGCCTATAGTATTCTTGGTGAGAAAATTTGGGAAAGAGTTGGTGTAGAGCCTTCTGGAACTGCTTTTAACTCTTTAGTCCAACTTGAAAATGATAAAGGTATTCCTAGAAATCCGTTTATAAACGCTGGAGCACTTGTAATTTCTGATGTTTTATTGAGCAATTTAAAAAACCCAAAAGAGGATTTTTTAACGTTTGTAAGAGGTATTACTAAGAATTCTGAAATCAATTATTCTCCTAGTGTTGTGGCGTCAGAAAAATCTGTAGGATATAGAAACGTGTCTTTGTGTAACTTGATAAAGTCTTTTGGAAATATAGAAAACAAACCTTCAGAAGTACTCGATTTCTATTTCACCCTTTGTTCGCTGGAAATGAATTGTAAAGAATTATCACAGTTATTTTTATATTTAGCAAATGGTGGTAAAACAATCATATACCCTAAAAATATTTTAACCAAAAGTCAATCCAAAAGAGTAAATGCGCTAATGCAGACGTGTGGTTTTTATGACGAGTCTGGAGAGTTTTCTTTTAAAGTTGGTCTTCCTGGAAAAAGTGGTGTTGGCGGAGGAATAGTCGCAGTACATCCTAAACAATATACAATTGCAGTTTGGAGCCCAAACTTAAACGACAAAGGAAATTCATATAAAGGCATGCGTTTTCTTGAAGAGTTTACCACAAAAACAGAGTTCTCTATATTTTAAATAGTATAGAAACTCTAAAAACGAACAGAGGTAGTTTTTACCTTTATAATTTTAATAAGAGTAATTTTTTTGTATTTTTACACTCGTTCAAATAACAAGCGTAAACTTTACCTTCGTAAAAATGAAAGCATTCAATAAATATATTCCGTATAATGATTTACCATTATTGCCTCCAAAAGCGGATTTAGAAACGACAAAAATTTTAAAAAAAGTTATCACTTCCAGTAGAGCACTATCACAACTTAATGGAGCAATTACAAACCTACCTAATCCTCAACTTTTTTTAGATACTATTCATCTGCAAGAAGCAAAAGCAAGTTCAGAAATAGAAAATATAATTACTACAAATGATAATTTATATCAATCAATAGTAGCAAATAAAAAATTAGAAAACTCTGCAACTAAAGAAGTTATTAGTTACAAAGAAGCTCTCTGGTATGGTCTAGAACAGTTAGAAAAAAAACCTTTCATTACAACAAACCTTTGTGTTGAAATTATGCAACGCATTAAACAAAATTCATCAAATATAAGAACAACTACTGGAACTACATTATCTAATGTCGATGGAGAAGTAATCTACACACCACCTTCTGGTGAACAAATAATAAGAGATAAATTAGAAAACCTAGAGAACTTCATCAATATCGAAAGTAATCTTGATCCATTAATAACAATGGCTCTTATGCATTATCAATTTGAAGCAATTCATCCTTTTTCAGACGGAAATGGTCGAACAGGTCGAATTTTACTGCTATTATATCTTAAAATGGCGAAACTATTAGATATTCCTGCAATTTATCTTAGTGAATATATAATAACTAATAAGGCACAATATTACACAAATTTGCAACTTGTTACTGAAAACGAAAATTGGGAAGATTGGGTAATTTACATGCTAGATATGGTTGAAAGCACAGCTAAAAAAGGACTCGAGCGATTAGAAGAAATATTAAGTCTCATGGAAAAAATGTCTGACCAAATAAAAGAAAAGTTACCGAAAATTCATTCTAAAGAATTAATAGAAATCCTATTTAGACTACCTTATACTAAGAGACAACATCTAATAGACGCAAGATTTGGCACTCCGAAAACGGTTGGAAATTATTTAATTGCACTTGAAGAAAAGGGATTCCTCAAATCAGTAAAATTGGGAAAAGAAAAGTTATACCTTAATCATAGCTTAATGGCTATTTTAGAAAAACAGAAAATCCGCTAAGCACAACAATGCGTTTAGTCATTTGCTAGTACTATGTGTACTCGAAAATTCCTTTAGATTTTTCTCTGGTTCGCTTTCTTTTCTTATTACCTATTAAAAAACTCGAATCAACAAATTGTTGTTTCGAGTTTTTCTTCCTAAAATTTTAATATTTCTAATTCAGGCTATTCTGTTTTAATAATTTTAATAGATACAAATCCTGTTTCACTCTTCAAGTTAATAAAATAAATACCCGCAGAAAACTCTTGAATTGAAACTGCTTCTCCATTATAATTTGGAATGGTTTTTAATTGTTGACCAAGAATATTTACTAATTCTAATTCTACATTAGTTCTAGTTAAGCCTTTAATTTGAAAGCTGTATACAACAGGGTTAGGATAGTAGTTTAAGTTACTTAAAAAAAGATCTTCTATTGCTAAAGTTTCATGATCAACACATATTTCAACATTGGCGCTAGCTGCATCGCCATCGGCATCTCGAAGTGTATAGGTAAATACTTCAGTTACCTCTGCTCCAGTCCCAGTTGAAGCCGTATATTCAAAGTTGCCGGCTACATTAACACCGACATCTTCAAAATAGAATATAAATGTCCCGCCATCGGCTGTGGTTATAGTATGAAACGCACCATAGTTAGTAGCGCTATAAACAGTGCCATCATGTTCAAAAGAAATTAATTGTCCAGCTACATCAGCACCATAGTTATCAGCTAATCCACCAGCCGTTAAACTGCCATCAACTACATTGCCAGTAGCCACATTACCCATTGAGCTATCAGTACAAATATTATCGTTATAAGCTTCTGGACTATCATCTATAATCGTAATTGTCACTGTATTGCTTACTGTGTTGCCGTTCGCATCTTGCGCATCATAAGTAAAAATGTCTGTTTCGGCGACCACATCCACATCGGTGGTTGCCGTAGTCAAGGTGTACTCAAACGCGCCATCTGGAGCCACGCTCCAATCTCCCAGCGATGTTGAACCTGATTGCGCTGAATTTACGGACCAACCTGACTGCAAACTCAATTCACCACTAATAATGTTGCTGGAATCACCTTCTGCACTACCGCCTTCTATGCCCGCCTCATTAGCTTGCTCTGTTGGTGTGGTATTCTCAGTTTCGCCGGTCACATCAGATAAGCTAATCGTTAAGGTTTCTGAAGTTAAATCACCATCACCATCTTTAACCGTATACACAAAGGTATCAGCCTCATTTCCGCTGATTACATTAGCAGTCGATTGATAGGTGTAACTACCGTCGTCTTGTAATATTAATGTACCGTAAGTACCAGCTATACTCGTATTCAATGTTGTTGGACTATCGGTATCTATATTAGCGTCACTGCCAGCTACAACGCCAACAACACCTGCATCTGGAGCTGCCCAGCCATCTGCGCCAGAAGCGTCATTAGCTAACACGCCGCCCGCAGCTAAGACCGTTAATAGTGCGCCTTCACCAACACTACCTGTGTCTGCTGCAGCAACCGGAATGTCATCTATAAATATAAATGAGCCTGCTATATCAGCTACAACATTTGCAGTATCACCATCACCATCAGTAACATTTGCCGCCAAGGTTATTAAGTTAGCTGTCATTGACGAACTTGAGTCATCAGGATTTGATGTGTCGGAATGAACTATAGCGCGAACTTGGTCAAGAGTTACTAAGCCTGCATCAACATTAATATTTAAAACAATCGCACCAGTAGCAGCAGCAGTTGCATCAGTGCCTTCACGGCCAACAACCACGCCACTTTCTAAGAATAAAAAGACCTTATTCCCGGTGGCTGTGTCGACTAAACCAGAGTCAGCGCCAGCTATACTAACCCCTAAAGCATAACCGTCAACTGAGCCAACACCATCAGCGCCATAAGTTTCAGTAAATACCCCAGCAAAACTTGCACTATCATTTATTGTTAAAGTTGTTTCATCAACTGTTAATTTAACATCTGCTATTGAGTCTGGATCAACTAGAGTTGGACCATCATCTTTAAATATAAATGAGCCTGCTATATCAGCTACAACATTTGCAGTATCACCATCACCATCAGTAACATTTGCCGCCAAGGTTATTAAGTTAGCTGTCATTGACGAACTTGAGTCATCAGGATTTGATGTGTCGGAATGAACTATAGCGCGAACTTGGTCAAGAGTTACTAAGCCTGCATCAACATTAATATTTAAAACAATCGCACCAGTAGCAGCAGCAGTTGCATCAGTGCCTTCACGGCCAACAACCACGCCACTTTCTAAGAATAAAAAGACCTTATTCCCGGTGGCTGTGTCGACTAAACCAGAGTCAGCGCCAGCTATACTAACCCCTAAAGCATAACCGTCAACTGAGCCAACACCATCAGCGCCATAAGTTTCAGTAAATACCCCAGCAAAACTTGCACTAGCATTTGTTGTTAAAGTTGTTTCATCAACTGTTAATTTAACACCTGCTATTGAGTCTGGATCTACCACCGTAGGACCATCATCATTAAAGGCAATATTACCCCCTAAGTCCATTGCTACTGACTCGGTTATGGTTGCGCTATCACCATCACCATCAGTAACAGCGCCTGTTGCTGTTACTTCAGCTGTTAATGAAACCAAATTATCAGCCAGCGTTCTGACTAAACCTTCACCTACCCCAGGAGTTACAGTGTCATGATCAATTTCTTGAATTTGAGTTAGAGTTACATCACCAGCACCTACGCCTGTATTAACTACTGATATTGTAAATACATCACCATGAGTTACTGTCGTACCCACAACGTCACCAGCACCATTTAAAGAAAGGGTTATAGCTTCGCCTTCATGAGTTAAACCTGAAGCTGAGTTTGTAACACCTAATACATAATTATCACTACTCATAACGGGAACAGGAGCGCCAGCTTCTAAATCATCAGCGCCAATTTCAAATGCGTTTTCAAATACTGCTGCAAAATTTGCTATATCGAGATCACTATCTGCACCTTTAGTATTAGCATCATCAGTTACCGCTTTTATACTATCGCTATCAACCGTGTCGCTAATTGTTGGCACATCATCATTAAAGGCAATATTGCCACCTAAGTCCATTGCTACTGACTCGGTTATGGTTGCGCTATCACCATCACCATCAGTAACAGCGCCTGTTGCTGTTACTTCAGCTGTTAATGAAACCAAATTATCAGCCAGCGTTCTGACTAAACCTTCACCTACCCCAGGAGTTACAGTGTCATGATCAATTTCTTGAATTTGAGTTAGAGTTACATCACCAGCACCTACGCCTGTATTAACTACTGATATTGTAAATACATCACCATGAGTTACTGTCGTACCCACAACGTCACCAGCAACATTTAAAGAAAGAGTTATAGCTTCGCCTTCATGAGTTAAACCTGAATCAATATCTGGGGCAGTAACGGCTAATACATAATTATCACTACTCATAACGGGAACAGGAGCGCCAGCGTCTAAATCAACCACTGCGTTTTCAAATACTGCTGCAAATTTTGCTGTATCGCTATCAATATTTGCACCTTTAGTATTAGCATCATCAGTTACCGCCTTTATACTATCGCTATCAACCGTGTCGCTAATTGTTGGAATATTAGCTTGACAAGCTTCAGTTGTACCATCATCTGTAATTAGTGAATCATTGTCTATAATATTGCCCGTATGATCAGCAGCGTCAAATCCTAAAAAAACTCCATTGTTATGCCCAACATCTCCGACAATTATATTATCAGCTGATATGTTTGAAACAGCACCGACAGGTGAGAATAATACAAGACTACTCAAATAACCTAAATCAAATTGTGGGCCATCATCTTTAAAGCTAAATACATATTCACTATTATCTATGCCACCACCATCAGTTAGACTTAAGCTTGAGATAGCGCTATCACCATCGGCATCTATGATTGTTTGATTTAAATTAATATCGTAAGTAATAGGAATATCAACAGTACTATCACCGCCTAAACCTTTTAATGAAACAATTTCATCATCATACCAAATATTGAAAGATGTTTCAGTTAAAGTTATCTTTGAGCCATTATTTGTAACTGTAAAATAAACATCATTATCAACCATACCTTTAATAACACCATTATCATCAAATAATAGTATTTCTGAGCCATTCTCAATACCCTCATAAATACCAGAACCTACAGAACCATCAGCATTATTGCCATTAGTTATATTTAATTTTAATGAAAATAATGCAAGACCAGCTCCATCAGCACCATAACTAGAAGTTGTACCGTCACCTTCTACAGCAACATTACTAAAGAATTCATTAAAATCAGCATGAGATTGTTTATCATCAGCATTATCACCAACATTGTAAGTTGGCACATAAATATTCCCATAGTTATTAATTGATCCATCTATACTTAATCCTCTTCCCTCTAGATTAACCCCTTCGCCAATGGTTATTGAACCAGCTGTTGTTATAAATGTGCCAGAGATATCACTACCAGCCCCCAATGTTACTGCTCCATCAGAAACAAACAATATATTATTTGCAGTTGCTCCATTTATAAATTCAAAGACAGTACCTGCTGTCGTGTCTATTGCCCCAACAGTTTTAAAAATAAAAATAGAATTAGCATCGCCCTCGCCATCAAAAATTATAGTTCCTCCAAAGGTAGCGGGAGCAGTCTGACTGTAGACACCAGAGGTAATTGTTGCATTAGTCGTCGTATTACCACCTGGAAAAGGAGTAACAACTTCAGCAGCTACCATCAAATTAACTTCTTCAATAAGATTGTTTAAATCAATCTCTAACTGCTCCACTATATGTGTACTTTTAATCCCAATAGTTGCTTCAGAATGGATAGGTAGTTGGGCACCTCCTTCTCCATAGGTTATGATTACATTTACTATTAGAGAATCTAGAGCTGGATTTGCTTCAATTTCTGCTAAACCAGAGCCAGTCAAGGTTACAAAGCCGCATTGGTTAATAGCGAAGTAAGATGCATTTATTGAGTTTGGATCAATAGCATAGTTAACAGGGGCGTCATCATAGGTATCCGAAGCCGTGAAAACTGCAACTACCGTGTAAGTTGACACTAACTCTCTTAGTATGAGACGGTCTGAATTTTGAGAATCAGCACTTTCATCAACGGTTAATTTAGCCCCTTCAAATTCAATACCACTAGCGTCACTTATTGATGTTGGAGCTACAGCCGTTGGACCATCATCAAGGAAATTAAAGACATATTCAGTACTACCAGCACTTGTATTGGCTTCTGTTAAATTTAAAACAGCAGAATCACTATCACCATCAGCATCAGTTATGATTTGTACTAAATTAATCGAGTAAGTAACAGATGTACTGCCACCAGATATACCATTTAATGATACTATATCATTATGATTGGTATTTTCTGGATGCCAAATATTAAAATTGGCTGACTGATTTAATATTATTTCTGAACCCGTATTTGAAATTGTAAAATATAAATCACCTGAACTTGTATTAGTACGACCTTCAATGAAACCAGCAGTATCAAACAACAATATTTCTGCACCTTTACCATTGCTAGCAGTTGCATCCAGTGCAAATAAACCAGTACCTACTCCATCAGTTGAAATACTTAATCCAAAAGTTGTACTTCCGGCTCCATCTGTACCATAGTCTACAGCACCGAAAAGATTAATAAAATCAGCTATTGATTCTCTATCAGCTAAATTATCAGCAGGATTAGCTTGTGCGCCTGCACTTTCATCAACCGTTAATTTAACATCATCAAATTCACTGTTAGTTAAACCTGATATTGGTATTGGATCAACTGCGGTTGGACTATCTTGTGAAAAAATTAAATTTGAAGTACATAATAACAAGAATACAAGTATAGTTTTTAGCATTGTGATTAAAATTATTTGAAGGTATTTATTTGAAAATTAGATTATTGGAGCAAGATACTCATCTTATACCAATATAATGAAATTTCATTATAAAATATATGTTTTTAATAAAAAAGTAATGCTAATTGGTTAATATATATTGAAATTTCAAAAACAAATTTAGTATATGTAAAGTTTCTTTATTACATTTAATATCATACAATAACTAATGGTAACACCGTATATAATTAATTGCTTTGGCAAGTGCTTATTTGTAAAATTCCTTCGGAATTTTCTGTTCGTCTACTTTTGCTAAATTAGGTGCTTAAAACACACAATAAACCATACACGAACACGATAAGCGTAACTGTAATTGTATTCTCTTTTTAACAATTTTCGCAATACAACTTACTATTATAAATAGTACTCCTAAAATTAATAAAGTAAACGTGAGTTTCTTCTCTATAGGTTTTGAGATATTGTAAAATGGCGATTTCAACATTAGACTTTAGATTTTGATACTTTAATTGCATTCACTAGAACAAAAGTCAAAATCGCAGGAATCACCCAACCTAAACTGTTCTGTGAAAAAGGAATCAATTCTTGAATTCCTTGTAAACTTTCTACAGGAACTATAAATTTTAAAAAATCTGGAATACTAAAAATGAATGTTGCTAATACAACTGCTCTAAACACACTTTTAGAAGCATGTTTTTCTGGCAGGTTGTTCAATAGAATTAATACAATTGTAATTGGGTAAATTAACATCAATATTGGAAGCGCAATCATCACAATAGTATGAAAATTTAATTGACCAATTATTACACCTACAACACTTCCAATGATAGCAGTAATTGTATACACATGCTTCTTGTTTTCAAACAAACCTTTAAAATAATCTGCACTACCCACAATAATAGAAACTGCCGTAGTGAAGCATGCTAATGAAATTAATACACTCAAAAATGCATTACCAATATTCCCTAATGTAGCAATGGTTATACCTCTTAAAAGTGTTGAACGTTGCATATCACTACTCTGCGTTAAATCAATAGAGATTTCTTGACTGTAATAGGCTCCAACAGAAATAAGACCTGCATAAATAATGAATAGGCCTATTCCTGCAATTAGACCTGCTTTAGCAATTACTTCTTTCCGTATACTTTGTGTTGTAGTATCATAGTGTTTTAATGAAATTATTAGAACGGCTCCAACAACAACGGCTCCAATAGCATCAAAAGTTTGATACCCTTCTAAAATTCCACTCACTAAGGGTACTTCAAATTGTGAAGGGTTTAAATCAAAGTTGGTAGAGAAAAGTGCGATTCCAATTACTGATAGTAAGATTAAAACTATTAGTGGTGTTAAGAATTTTCCAATTAAACTGATAATTTTAGATCTATTTAAAGCAAATATCAATACCAATGAAAAATATATAGAACTTGTAAGTAATGAACTTGTGCCAAAAAAAGGATGAATGGCTATTTCATGTGTTGCTGATGCTGTTCTTGGTGATGGGATTGCGATAGCAATTATATAAATTAACACACAATAAACTCTACTAAAAAAAGGCGAAACTTTCTTGCCAAAATCATACATCGTTCCTTGTAATTTAGCATGTGCTAAAATTCCTAATATTGGTATGATTACAGCCGTAATAACAAAACCAATAGCTACTAAAAACCATCCTTTTCCAGCATTATAGCCCAAAAGTGGTGGTAACAGCAAATTTCCTGCTCCAAAAAACATAGAAAACAAGGCAAAACCAACAATGAAAGTTTTTTTAGTATTATCCATTTATAAAAAATATCTTCGCCAAGATAGTTACTTTTTATCTATGTCAAATTATATAACCTATAAAAATTGCAAAGTGCATTTCACCTCCACAGGTAAAGGAGCTACAATTGTTTTACTTCATGGTTTTTTAGAAAACAATTCAATGTGGGATTCAATTGCTCCTGAATTATCCAAAAAAAATAGAGTTATTACTATCGATTTATTAGGTCATGGAAAAACAGGGTGTTTAGGTTATCTTCACACAATGGAAGAACAAGCAAATACGGTAAAAGAGGTTCTGAGGTCATTAAACCTAAGAAAATATATACTTGTTGGTCATTCAATGGGAGGGTATATTTCACTTGCATTTGCACAGTTATTCCCAGAGGCTATAAAAGGACTTTGCTTGATAAATTCTACCTTTGAAAATGATAGTGAAGAACGAAAAAAGTTGAGAGCAAGAGCTGTAAGAATGGCGCATACAGATTATGAAAATTTGGTTAGAATGTCATTCACCAATTTGTTTGCTGAAGAAAGTAGATTGAACTATACATCTGAAATAAAAAAAGGCTTAACTGAAGCTTTCAAAACACCTCTACAAGGCTATATTGCCTCTCAAGAAGGCATGACTCTTCGAAAAGATTTTTCTGATTTATTTAAAAACGCACGTTTTAAAAAATTATTGATTCTAGGAAAAAAAGATACTGTCGTCGATTATGAATCAACAATAAAATTCGCTAAAAAAAATAATATTCCTACAATTGGCCTTTCAGAAGGACACATGAGTCACATTGAAAATTCTGTAGATTTATTAGATGCTCTAAAAAAATTTATACCGAAATTTTAATTGCCTTTTAACGAATTCCAGCCTTGAGCAATCAACTCAACTTTTTGATTTCCACGAGTAATCAAATACGCACCTTCACTTTTATCAGTAACATGACCTATAACAGTAAAGTTTGGATTTGCTTGTATTTTCGGAAAATCTTCTTGTGAAATTGTAAATAACAATTCATAGTCCTCTCCCCCACTTAAAGCAACTGTTGTTGAGTCTATATTAAATTCTTCACAAGTAGAAATCATTTGTGGATCCAAAGGAATTTTCTCTTCATATAAATTACATCCAACTTCCGATTGGCTACAAAGGTGTAAGATTTCTGAAGATAGTCCGTCAGAAATATCAATCATTGATGTTGGTTTCACCTTCAATTCTTTTAATAAAGAAACGATATCTCTTCTAGCTTCTGGCTTTAATTGTCGTTCAACAATATATGAATACGTATCTAAATCTGGCTGCATATTTGGATTCGCCTGAAACACTTGCTTTTCTCTTTCTAACACTTGCAGTCCTAGATAAGCAGAACCTAAATCTCCCGAAACTACCAACAAATCATTTGGCTTTGCTCCATTTCTATAGACCACTTCTTCCTTATCAACTTCGCCAATAGCAGTAATACTGATTAATAATCCTGTAACTGAAGACGTTGTATCTCCACCTATTAAATCAACATTATAATTCTTACATGCCAATTGAATTCCTGCATATAATTCTTCAACTGCTTCAAGTGAAAAACGGTTTGAGATAGCAATAGAAACTGTAATCTGTGTTGCAGTGCCATTCATGGCGTATACATCAGATAAGTTCACCATAACGGCCTTATAGCCAAGATGCTTTAAAGGCATATACGCTAAGTCAAAATGAACTCCTTCGACCAATAAATCTGTTGTAATTAATGCTTGTTTATCTCCAAATTCCAATACAGCAGCATCGTCTCCAATTCCTTTTTCTGTAGATTCACAATTAATAGTAAAGTGTTTCGTTAAATGTTTAATTAAACCAAACTCTCCTAATTCAGATAAAGATGTTTTTTTTTCGCTTTTGCCTTTTAACATTTTGAACGGTAATTATTAGTGAGAAATTAATAAATTTGCTGTGTTTGCAAAATTCAATATTTTTTATGAAACCATCGCAGGTTTTCTATAAAAATATAATTAGGGTGAAAACCACTAAAACTGTTCTTAATATAATAAGATTTATATTTAAAATAATGCTTTAATAATTCATAACTTAATAAAATACACATGTTCAAAAAATTAATTTCTCTTTGTTTTATCTTATTTATTTCTTTTTCAGTTTTTCAAGGATGTAATAAAGATACAATTGACACAGATGGTGATGGTGATGGTGTTTCTGGAACAATAGATAATTGCCCAGATGTTCCAAACCCAAACCAAATAGATAGTGATAATGATGGTAGTGGAGATTTGTGTGATGATGATGATGATAACGATGGTATTTTGGATGCAGATGATATTTGCCCTACCGTACCTAACCCTAATCAAGAAGACTTTAATAATAATGGAGTTGGCGATGCTTGTGAAGATACAGATGAAGATGGCGTTTTTGACGGAATTGATAACTGTCCTGACAATGCAAATCCAGATCAGTTAGATACTGACTCTGATGGAATGGGTGATGTTTGTGATACAGATGATGATAATGATGGAGTTCAAGATATTGATGATAACTGTCCTTTGATTTCTAACGCAGACCAATTAGATACTGATGGCGATGGTGACGGTGATGCTTGTGATCCAGTAATTCCACTTAGCCCTTGTGTAGATGGTATGGCTGGAATGTATCCTTGTAACGATTATGACCTTATGGGACATATTACTCTAGCAGAATTTAGTGGTATAGATGGTAGTGATTCTTGGGGATGGACTGACCCAACAACAAATAAAGAATATGCATTAATGGGAATGAACAATGGAACTGTATTTGTTGATATTACTAATACTGAAAATTTAGTTTACTTAGGAAAATTACCTACTGCAACTGGAAACAGTATTTGGAGAGATGTTAAAGTATATCAAGATCATGCTTTTATTGTTAGTGAGGCTTCAGGTCATGGAATGCAAGTCTTCGATTTAACAAGATTAAGAAGCGTAACAAGTGCTCCAGAAACTTTTACTGCTGATGCGCATTATACAGGTTTTGGAAATGCTCATAATATTGTAATTAATGAAGATTCTGGATATGCTTATGCTGTTGGAACCAATAGTTTTGGAGGTGGAGCTCACTTTATAAACATCCAAGACCCTTTAAACCCTGTTGCCGAAGGAGGTTATTCAAGTGATGGATATACTCATGATGCGCAAGTTGTAACTTATACAGGTCCAGATTCTGATTATACTGGAAAAGAAATTTATGTTGGAAGTAATGGTGAACGCTTTGGAACAAATGAAGTTGTTGTTGTTGATGTAACTGATAAAGCGAGTCCTATACACATATCTAATATGACATATTCAAATGAAGGCTATACACATCAAGGTTGGTTCACAGAAGATCAACGTTATTTTATTACTGGTGATGAGTTAGATGAATATGATGGAAATGTTGACAAAACTAGAATCTTAATTTTTGATGTTGAAGATTTAGACAATCCTGTACTATTATCTGAATATTTTGGGCCAACTGAAGCTATAGACCATAACGGTTATGTAAAAGATAATACATTTTATTTAGCTAATTATAGAGCTGGTGTTAGAATGCATGATATTTCAAATATAGCTGCAGGTACAATGACAGAGACCGGATTCTTTGATACTTACCCAGCAAATGATGACACGGCATTTAATGGCGTTTGGAATGTATATCCATATTTTGCTAGTGGAAATATATTGGTAAGTGATATTGAAGGTGGTCTTTTTATTATTAAAAAGATAGAATAAAAATGAGTAAGAGTATCACATCAAAAACTTTCTATATACTCTTTTTAATCGCAATTGTAAGTTGCACCAAAGAGGGTAAAACCTCAAATGGTTTATTTCAAGGTGAAATAGAATCTGTTAAAACATTTGGCGGCTTAAAAAACGAAACTGCCAATGATGTTATTTCTACAATTGATGGTGGCTATGCCGTTATTGGCTATACTCAAAGTAACGATGGTGATATCACAGATAAAATTAACGAAAGTTATGATTATTGGGTTTTAAAATTTGATGAGAATAATCAATTACAATGGTCAAACTCTTATGGTGGGACAAGTGATGAAAGAGGGCAAAGTATTATCCAAACAAATGATAGCGGCTATTTTATTTCTGGATTTTCTAAAAGTAGTGATGAAGATGTAAGTACAAACTTTGGCTCCAATGATTATTGGGTTGCAAAATTAGATGCAACTGGAAATATACTATGGGAAAAAAGTTTTGGGTTTTCTGGAACTGACCAAGCATTTTCTTCAATTCAAACATTAGATGGTGGTTATTTAATCACAGGGACCTTAGATGTAACTGCTTCAAGTCAACAAGGAAACGATAGAAGTTCCTTATCTAGCAGGCATGCTGGTGGAGATTATTGGGCTATAAAATTAGATGCAAGCGGAACTAAGCAATGGAGACGGTTTTTTGGCGGTTCTAACACAGACTCAGCAAATGATGTTATTCAAACGGAAGATAGTGGGTTTTTAATGGTTGGTTTATCTGATAGTATTGATATTGATATTTCTAATAATAAAGGAACTTATGATTTTTGGGTTGTGAAAATAAATTCAAACGGAGAGTTGGTTTGGGAAAAATCATATGGAGGCGAAGAGTCAGATCAAGCGTATGAAATAACAAAAACTTCAGATGGTAATTTTGTTATTACTGGTGACACAAGAAGTGACAATCTTGATGTAATAACTAATTATGGTTCAGCAGATATTTGGACAATAAAAATAAGTCCTCTTGGAGAAATCATCTGGAAAAAAACTTTTGGTGGATCATCGTTTGATAGTTCAAAAGCAATAATTGCTTCTAGAGATGGTGGATTTTATATTGCTGGAAATTCTAGAAGTATTAATAATGATTTAACTTCTAATAAAGGGAATAACGATGTTTGGGTCCTTAAAATATCTGAATCAGGAAATTTAGAATGGCAAAAATCAATTGGTGGCACTGAGATAGATCTTGCGTTTGGAATTGCTGAATTAAATAACAATAGTATTGTTGTTGTTGGGGAATCTTGGAGTTCTAACAATGAAGTCCTAGAAAACAAAGGTTTTTCTGATTTACTAATAATTAACATAAAATAACGATTATGAGTTCCTTAAAAAAAATCATATTACTTACAATTACAATAATATTTTTAGGATGTGACGACAAAGATGAAAATAGCCCTATTGATCAAGTTGCTACAATTGGAACAATTACTGTTGATTTTAACCATTATTGGGGAAATGAAAAAGTAACTTCTGCTGATTTTAATACGACTAGATTTACTAATGAGAATAATGATACCCAAACAATAAGTAAACTAAAATATTTGATTTCTAATCTTACTTTGCATAAAGCTAATGGCGAAAGCATTAAACTAAGCGACTATTATTTAGTTGATTTGGCTGGACTAAACAGTAATACTTCGATAACTGTTAGTGATGTTCCTGTTGGAGATTATTCAAGTGTTTCTTTCACTTTTGGATTTAACGAAGATGATAATATTGGTGGTGTATATCTTGATTTAAATTCTGCATTATGGAACTGGCCTTCAATGCTTGGAGGTGGATACCATTTCATGCAATTTGAAGGGAAATATGGAGCAACTGGAACAGAAAATCCTTACGCTTATCATATGGGAACTGCTAGAGTGAGTATGGATGTATTTGAACAAAATTATTTTGATGTTTCTATTAATGGTTTTACAATGGGAGAAGAAACTTCAGCCGAAATCAAAATGGACATTTCTGAGTGGTTTAAAGATACCTACACATGGGATTTAAGTGTTTATGACACACCATTGATGACTAATTATGATGCGCAGTTATTAATGAATCAAAATGGACAAACAGTCTTTAGTTTAGGCGAAATAAATTAATGTTGAAATGGCTAAAAATAATAAGTCTTATATTTCTTTTCAGCTCGTGTAACGAATCTGGAATAGAAACCTATACTGCCTATTCTCCTACTCCATCACCATTAAATATTCCGCAAGTATTTTCCGACAATATTTTACCTCCTATTTATTCAATAGACAATCCACAAACCGAAGAAGGTGTTTTATTGGGTAGAAAATTATTTTTTGACACTATTTTATCTGCCGATAATAGTCAATCTTGTGCAAGTTGTCACTCTCCAGAAAATGCTTTTACCGATTCTGATCGTTTTAGTGATGGCATAGATGGAATCTTTGGTAACAGAAATTCTATGCCTCTTTTTAATATGGCTTGGAATTATGACAATAATTTCTTCTGGGACGGCCGTTCATTTAGCTTAGAAAAACAAGCCTTGGAGCCTGTGATTGACCCTGTAGAAATGCATAATACTTGGTCAAATGCAGTTCAATCATTACAAAGTGATTTAGAATATCCACAATTATTTTTTGACGCTTTTGGCATATCAACTATAGATTCGGTTCTTGTAACAAAAGCAATTTCACAATTTGAAAGAACCTTGATTTCTAGTAATTCTAGGTTCGACAAACATTTATTAGGAGAAATTACACTAACACCATCAGAATTAAATGGCTTTAATGTATTTATGGACGAAACTAAAGGTGATTGTTTTCATTGTCACGGAAGTCAAAATAATCCATTGTGGACAGATAATAATTTTCATAATAATGGATTAGATGCAACTTTTTTAGATCTAGGTTTGGGGAAAATAACTGGAGATCCAAACGATAATGGAAAGTTCAAATCACCATCACTTAGAAACCTAAAATTTACCGCTCCATTTATGCATGATGGTAGATTTGCTACACTTGATAATGTCATAAATCATTACTCAGAAGGTTTAGTCAATTCCCCTACAATAGATCCATTAATGAAATCTGTTACTGACGGCGGAGTGCAACTTTCAAATACTGATAAAGCGGATTTAAAAGCATTTCTTCTTTCCCTTTCAGATGAAGAATTCATCAACAACCCTAATTTTCAGGCACCTAATTGAAAATTTAGGATTATAACCCTCTATAATCCCATCTGTTTTATCTATTTATAATATGATAAATATCATTTTATTGTTCCTATATTTGCATTCTAATTTAGAATTAATCTAAATGCAATAATTATGATTAAAGTATCAGACATAGCAAAAAAGAAAGTGATTGAACTTATGAGTGATGATGGCTATGATACAGCAATTGATTTTGTTCGTGTAGCTGTTAAAAGTGGTGGGTGCTCAGGACTTTCTTACGATTTAGACTTTGATAAAAACAAAGTCGAAGGAGATAAAGTTTTTGAAGACAATGGTGTAAAGATAATTGTTGACAAGAAGAGTTTTTTATATCTAGTAGGAACTACGCTTGAATATTCAGGCGGATTAAATGGTACTGGATTTGTATTTAACAATCCTAATGCTAACAGAACTTGTGGTTGCGGAGAATCATTTTCTCTATAATTCTTTTTTTTACAAACAATCAAATAGACTCACCTAATGAATAAGTATACAGAAGACGATTTAAAAAAAGAACTTGAAACTCAAGAGTATGAGTACGGGTTTTACACTGACCTTGAATCTGACACATTTCCTAAAGGTTTAAGTGAAGATATTGTTCGTGCTATTTCTAAAAAGAAAAACGAACCTGAATGGATGACCAATTGGAGATTGGAAGCATTCCGTATTTGGGAAAGCATGGAGGAGCCTGAATGGGCAAATGTAAATTATCCGAAGCCTGATTTTCAAAATATCGCATATTATTCTGCACCAAAAGCAGTCGACCCTAATAAAACATTAGACGATGTAGATTCTGAACTTTTAGCAATGTATAAAAAGTTAGGAATCTCTATTGATGAACAAAAAAAGATGAATAATATCGCTATGGATATTGTCGTAGATTCCGTTTCTGTAGCAACGACCTTTAAAAAAACATTGGCAGAAAAAGGAATTCTTTTCATGCCTATTTCTGAAGCAATTCAAGAACATCCTGAATTGGTTAAAAAATATATGGGAACTGTAGTTCCACAAACCGACAACTTTTACGCAACGTTGAATTCTGCAGTATTTACTGACGGATCTTTCTGTTATATCCCAAAAGGTGTTAAGTGTCCTATGGAACTTTCTACTTATTTTAGAATTAACGAAAGTGGAACGGGACAGTTTGAAAGAACGCTCGTAATAGCAGATGAAGGTAGTTATGTAAGTTACCTTGAAGGATGTACAGCGCCAAGTAGAGATGAAAATCAACTACACGCTGCAGTTGTTGAACTAATTGCATTAGATGATGCAGAAATTAAATATTCTACTGTTCAAAATTGGTTTCCTGGAGATAAGAATGGAAAAGGCGGCGTTTTTAATTTTGTAACAAAAAGAGGAATCTGTCATAAAAATTCTAAAATTTCTTGGACACAAGTAGAAACTGGAAGTGCTGTAACTTGGAAATACCCTTCTTGTATCTTAAAAGGAGATAATTCAGTTGGAGAGTTTTATTCAATCGCAGTAACCAATAATTACCAACAAGCAGATACTGGAACAAAAATGATACATCTTGGAAAAAATACCAAGAGTACTATTATTTCAAAAGGAATATCCGCTGGAAAATCTCAAAACTCTTATCGTGGATTGGTACAAATAGGTTCTCGAGCAGAAAATGCTAGAAATTTCTCACAATGTGATTCCCTTCTAATGGGAAATAAATGTGGTGCACATACATTTCCATATATAGAATCAAAAAATAAATCAGCAAAAATAGAACACGAAGCAACTACTAGTAAAATAGGTGAAGACCAATTATTTTACTGTAATCAACGTGGAATAGATACTGAAAAAGCAATTGCCTTAATTGTAAACGGGTTTAGTAAAGATGTGCTAAATAAGTTGCCAATGGAATTTGCAGTAGAAGCACAAAAATTATTAGAAATAAGTTTAGAAGGATCAGTAGGTTAATTTTGTTTAGCTGTTTATGCGTGTAATTGTTCATGCTTAAACAAATAAACAATTACACAATTCAACAATAAATAAATGATACAAATAAAAAACATACACGCAGGAATAGAAGGTAAAAGTATCTTAAATGGGATTAACCTTTCTGTAAAGGCTGGTGAAGTCCATGCAATTATGGGGCCTAATGGTTCTGGGAAAAGTACACTTTCATCTGTAATTGCTGGAAATGAAACGTATGAAGTTTCTGAAGGAGATATATTATTTGATAATGAAAGCATCCTTGAACTTTCACCTGATGAAAGAGCGCATAAAGGTGTTTTTATGAGTTTTCAATATCCTATTGAAATTCCTGGAGTTAGTACGACAAACTTCGTGAAAACTGCAATTAATGCAAAACGTAAGGCTCAAGGTTTAGAAGATCTTCCTGCGAAAGATATGTTGAAATTAATTCGTGAAAAATCTAAATTATTAGAAATGGATCGTAAGTTTTTATCTCGTTCATTAAACGAAGGTTTTTCTGGGGGGGAAAAGAAACGTAATGAAATTTTCCAAATGGCAATGTTAGAACCTAAATTGGCGATTCTTGATGAAACTGATTCGGGACTTGATATTGATGCGTTAAAGATTGTTGCAAATGGAGTAAATAAATTACGCAACAAAGACAATGCTGTTATAGTTATTACACATTATCAAAGATTACTAGACTATATTATTCCTGATTTTGTACATGTTTTACATAATGGTAAAATTGTAAAATCCGGAGGAAAAGAATTGGCTCTAGAACTTGAAGCAAAAGGATACGATTGGTTGAAATAATAGCAAAAATGGATTTACAAGAAAAATTAGTATCGTCTTTTATGGTGTTTGAAAATCAAGGTAAACTTGATTTAGACTCCAATGTACACACAATTCGTACAGAAGCCATTTCGGCATTTGAAAAGCAAGGCTTTCCTTCAAAAAAAGATGAAGAATGGAAATACACTTCATTAAGAGCTGTTTTAAATCACGATTATAGTGTTTTTCCGAAAGCTGAAACTAGCGTTGAATTTAAGGACGTTAAAAAGTATTTTTTACACGAAATAGAATCTTATAAGGTTATATTTATTGACGGTGTTTACTGTTCTTTTCTATCATCTACAACTCATGATGGATATGATATCTGCTTATTATCTGCAGCGCTTAAAAACCCTAAATACAAACATACAATAGACAATTATTTTAATAAAATTGTAGATAAAAGTAGCAGCGTTACAAATTTAAATACTGCTTTTTCTAAAGAAGGAGTGTACATAAATATTCCAAAAAATGTTGTGCTTCCTAAACCTATTCAAATTGTAAATTTTTATACTGGAAGTGAAAAAGAAATTTTATTACAACCAAGAAACTTGGTTATTGTTGGAGAAAATTCTCATTGTCAAATTATTGAACGTCATCAAAGTTTGAGTGAAAATGTTGTGTTAACAAATTCTGTTACTGAGATTTTTGCTAATAAAAGAGCAATTATCGACTTTTACAAAATTCAGAATGATAATGAAAACGCTTCATTGATAGACAATACATTTGTACAACAAGGAGAAAGTAGTGTTGTTTCTGTAAACACATTTTCATTTGGTGGAAAATTGACTAGAAACAACCTGGAATTTTATCATGAAGGTGAACATATTGAATCTCATTTAAATGGAATTTCAATTTTAGATAAGAAACAACATGTTGACACCCATACACTTGTAAAACATCAATATCCTAACTGTGAGAGTTTTGAATTGTATAAAGGTATTTATGATGATGCTTCAACTGGTGTTTTTAACGGTAAAGTTATCGTTGATTCAGAGGCTCAAAAAACGAATGCTTTTCAGCAAAACAATAATATATTAATTGGAGATAAAGCAACTATCAATGCCAAGCCTCAACTAGAAATTTTTGCAGATGATGTAAAATGTTCTCATGGTTGTACTATTGGACAACTGGATGAAAGCGCCTTATTTTATATGCAATCTAGAGGGATTCCTGCAAAAGAAGCAAAAGCATTATTATTATATGCTTTTGGAAACGAAGTAGTTGAAAAAATTAAAATTCCTGAATTAAAATCTAGAATTACAAAATTGATTGCCAATAAATTAGGTGTGAAATTAGGATTTGAGTTTTAATCAGTAACCAGAGTCGTAAGAAATTTAAAGCGCCTTCAAATATAATTTGGAGGCGCTTTTATATTTAGAATATCGTCTATCCAACTATTATTTTACATCAATTGTAGATAATATATTCTTCAATAAATCATTAAAAGGTTGGTTTCCTAATTCGTATTTAACTACAAATTTGTTTTCATTAGACTTTAATCCTCTCTTTTCTAACTGTTGATCCGTTTTACTATAGGTAATTCCTGTTCTTACAACAACCAAGTCTTTTGATGGAATTATCATCACACGCTGTCCTTGATAACCGTCTGCCATATACATGTCTTTGGGAACGTCAGGAAGGTGACCTTGAGCATTTAACCAAAATTGCGCGCCATATACTCCTTCTGAAGTATTTGTAGGGGTTGACGTGTATTTTACCCAATCTTCACTTATTATTTGTTCTCCATTCCAATTGCCGTTGTTCAAATACAGTAATCCATATTTAGCCCAATCTCTTGTAGTTGCCCAAGGATATGAAGAAGCAATATAATTACCAGCCAAATCTGCCTCTAAAATCATTGAATGCATACCTATTTTATCAATCAAATCAGAATACCAGAAATCTAAATATTCTTGATGTGTTTCGAATTTTTTTCTAACAATTCCAGACAATAAATTACTTGTTCCAGAAGAATAATTCCAACTCTCATTAGGCCTTCCAACCAACGGCTTATTCGCTTGAGATTTAGTCATATCACTCTCCAAATACAACATTTTAGTAACATCAGAAATTTCTGTGTAATCTTCTTCCCATTCTAAACCGCTATTCATTTGCAGTAAATTGTGTATCGTAATTTCTGAACGTTCATCATGCTTCCATTCGTCAATTGGTGCGGGATTATGTATATCGATTTTCTCTTGTTGATCCAAAACGCCAATAACAGTACTCACAATACTTTTTCCCATTGACCAACCTAAAACCTTGGTGTTTTTATCAAATTCATCAGCATATTTTTCTGTAATAATTTTATTTTTATAAACAATCAATAAAGAATGCGTTATATTTCCTGCTGTATTTTGTTTAAAATAGGTGTCAACAATATTTTCTAACTTATGATAATCTACACTTGAGAAAACTGTATCCTTTTGAGGCAAATTTCCATAAGGAAACGGCAAGTTTTTAGGTGTTAAATTTCTATTAGGAACTAAATAAGGAGCCTCTGGATCATACTCATCATTGATCACAACCGTTCCTAAACCTTCACGATAAATTGCCTTTCTTGTTTTTAAACCAAATACTTTTGAAACTACTGATTTTTCATCAATATTAACTTCGTTTGACG
Source organism: uncultured Lutibacter sp. (assembly GCA_963933045.1). Classification (GTDB taxonomy): domain Bacteria; phylum Bacteroidota; class Bacteroidia; order Flavobacteriales; family Flavobacteriaceae; genus Urechidicola. Next base: position 25,527 of record CAWVTS010000005.1, read on the forward strand.
CCAAATTTATAGGCGAAAAATTATTGTCCTTTCCTTCTATAGACCCTTGGGTTCTATCTGCAACAAACATTCCTGAAGCAGTGCTTTTAGCTGAAAATCCTGAGATTAAAACAAACTTTGGGTAGTTTGTATAAATAATATAAGAAACTCCCAAAAGAAAGAATAATAAAAAGTATTTGATGCTTTTTTTCATGTATGTGTTATTTCAATATTAGTAGTTTCATCATTTCTCTTGCTGCAATTTGTGCTTTTAATTTTATAAACGCTCTTGGCGTTTCGTCACCTATTTCATAGGTTACAGATTCAGCATTAAATTGTAAATAAAACCACCCTTTTGAAATTGGATCACCAACTGCGTAAGGTCTATCATCTGGAGTGTACGCTGGAATAGCAGCGTCAATTGCACCTAGCCAATAATCTTTAAATGGATAAATTGATGAATGTACATCATCTGGAAAGGTATAATATAAGTCTTCTTGTGTCGAATGAAAATCTAGTCCTAAAACAACTTTATTTCTATCTTTGTTGGATGTATCTACAATATAATTTACAATTGTTTTCACCTCATCTTGTCGGTAATACGCCCAATCTCTGTTTAAATCAATTCCACCAGAATTATGGCGCCAATGACCCAAATCAACTCCATCAGGATTTAACATTGGAAAAATTAAAGTTCTATATTTACTTCTAAAATCCTTGGCTAATCTACTTTCTCCAAGCAATTCTTTAACAAATGCTTGCATTGCTAGATAGCCTGTAACTTCTGGTGGATGTTGACGACTCAAAATTACAATCATTTCCTTCCCTTTTGGGTCACCTTCATATACATCTAATCCAATTAAATCTCTATTCAATTTACTTTTTCCAATAACACTATATCGAACATTTTGATGATTTGCCACTGACTTAGACCAATTTTTCGCATCACTTGAATTATGAATCTCTTGAGCCGAAATCCATATTTTTTTATTGGTAAGTTGTAATTGTAAAATTGCATTTTTATTACTATCTACTAATTTAAAGTTAGCGCTATCAATTGGAATCCAATTTTTACCATCAGAACTTATTTTTGGCCAGTATCTATGTGATGAAGTTGGATAATTCAATTTTAAATTAATATCCTTCTCAATACTTGACCAAATCCTAAATGCATAGTGTGGACTCTCATTTATGGGCTCATTTTCTGGTAGAATAGTAACTTGAAGTGTTGAATCATTTACTTTTTCAAAAGCGTTTAACCGTGCTGCATCGAACATATTATCAGCAAAAAAAGAAGTGTCTATAACGTATATTTTTTTGTCTTGATAACTTATCGGTTTGTTAAACGTATGCTTAACGTTAGGGAAATCATGCGTTTTTAATTTACGAGTACCACAACTAAGTACAATTACTGATAGAAAAATGAACAGTAAAAATTGTTGATTTTTTTTAAGCATAATTAAAGTGATGTTTATTGAATTGTTCCTAACAAAAATAACACTTATTTCGTAGTTTTGTAAATCATAAGACTAAAAAGTAATTATGCTTGATATTTCTAAGATTCGTAATGATTTTCCAATACTTAATAGAACGGTAAATGGAAAGCCTTTGGTGTATTTTGACAATGCAGCAACATCACAAACTCCACAAATAGTAATTGATGCTATCGTAAATTATTATAGTAATTACAATGCAAATATTCATCGAGGAGTTCACACGTTGAGTCAAGAAGCAACTGATAAATATGAAGAAGCGCGACTTAAACTACAGAAGCATTTTAATGCAAAAAAAAAATATGAAATCATCTTTACTTCAGGAACAACTCATAGTATTAATATTGTTGCAAATGGTTTTGGATCTATTTTAAAAGAAGGTGATGAAGTCATTGTTTCTGCTTTAGAGCATCATTCCAATATTGTTCCATGGCAAATGCTATGTGAAAAAACAGGAGCAGTATTAAAAGTAATTCCAATGAATATAGAAGGGGAATTACTGATGGATGAATATGATACGTTATTATCTGAAAAAACTAAAGTAGTATTTGTAAATCATATTTCAAATGCTCTTGGAACCATTAATCCTATTAAAGAAATTATTGACAAAGCTCACAAGGTTGGTGCTGCAGTTTTGATTGATGGCGCTCAAGCGTGCCCTCATATAAAACCAGACGTACAAACTTTAGACGCCGACTTTTATGTAGCATCTGCACATAAAATATATGGTCCAACAGGTGTTGGAATTTTATACGGAAAAGAAGAGTGGCTCAATAAACTACCGCCTTATCAAGGTGGAGGGGAAATGATTAAGGAAGTAACTTTTGAAAAAACTACTTATACAGATTTACCCCATAAATTTGAGGCTGGAACTCCTAATATTTGCGGTGGAATTGCTTTTGGAGTGGCTATAGACTATGCTAATTCTATTGGTTTTAAAAATATACAACAGCAAGAACAAGAATTGTTAGCGTATGCTACTGAAAAACTATTGGAGATTGATAATTTAAGAATCTATGGAACTACAAAAAACAAAACTTCTGTTATTTCTTTTAATATTAATGGTATACATCCCTACGATATTGGGACTATTTTAGATAAATTGGGTGTTGCGGTTAGAACTGGTCATCATTGTGCACAACCTATTATGACTTTTTATAAAATTCCAGGAACTGTTCGTGCCTCTTTTGCTTTCTATAATACTTTTGAAGAAATCGATATTCTTGTAAATGCTGTTAAAAAAGCACAAATGATGTTGAATTAAGAATTATTTCCTTCCAAAGTCAGCAGGAATTTCTCCCCAAGCCTTGGTTTCCCATTTTAAAATTTGAGTAGTGTATGTATTCTCTTTGAGCCACACCTCAGCGCGCTTAATAAAATCTAATAATTGTTGGTTATCTTTAGAAAACTGTAAATTTGTTCTACACTGTCCCTTTTTAACCCAACTTATAGCAATTCTTGAATCGGAATAAATTGGTAACTCCGATTTTTTAAGTTTTAGATATCCCAGTCCATGAACTAAAGCCAAGAATTCTCCAATATTATTTGTCCCTTTTTTAAAGGGACCTTGAAGGAATAATTGCTTTTTAGTTTTGGTATCTACTCCTCTATATTCCATTCTTCCAGGATTTCCACTACACGCAGCATCCACAGAAATAGTTGTTAAATTTGGCTTCCCAATTTTCTCCAACTCCTTAGCTGATAGTTTTATTTTCTTCGTGTCCTTTCCGACATAATCGGCATAATTGCCTTTTAATGCCTTTTCTGCATCTATTTTTGAAGTAAAAGACTTGTATTGAGCACCTTTAAAATTTGTAATATGCTTTTTACATACGTTCCACGAACTAAAAACTCCAGTTTCATGACCATTCCAAACAACATAAAATTTCTTTTTAGCCATCTATAGATGATTTAATTATCGCTTCAATCACTCTTGGAAAATGTTCGTATTCAAGCTGATGTATTTTTTTTGCAACATCTTCTGCTGTTTCTGAAGGTAAAACAGATGTTTTTACCTGAAAAATGATTGCTCCATCATCATATTTCTCATTTACATAATGAATAGTGATGCCTGTTTCTTTTTCTTTACTCTCAATAACTGATTTATGTATATTCATTCCATACATCCCTTTACCTCCAAATTTAGGTAATAATGCAGGATGAATATTTATAATTTTATTAGGAAAAGCACTTACAATATGCTGCGGAATCTTCCATAAAAAACCTGCTAAGACAATGATGTCAGCCTCTTTTTTTAAGAACTTCAACAACTCTCCTTCTTCTAATAATTCTTTTTTACTGAATATTAATGATTTGATTTTTAGAATTTTAGCTCTGTCAATAACTTTAGCATTCTTATTGTTAGTCACAATATGTACAACAGACGCTACTTCGCTTTGTTTAAAAAACCGCGAAATATTCTCGGCATTAGTTCCTGAACCAGAAGCAAAAATTACAATACGTTTCATCAAAAGTTATAAATTTGTAGTGCAACAAAAAAAAGAATAATTATTAACAATTACGAAGAATAACATAAAAAATAAACTATTTTTTTTATATTAGACTTCACATTTTTCAAGGTAAAGTGAATTATCCAAAATAAGTTTTTTATTTTTGCCGAGAATTAAAATTAAAAAAATTAAAAAATTATGTCAGACATTGCATCAAGAGTAAAAGCGATTATCGTTGATAAATTAGGCGTCGATGAAAATGAAGTAACAACTGAAGCAAGCTTCACAAACGATTTGGGAGCAGATTCATTAGATACAGTTGAATTAATTATGGAGTTCGAAAAAGAATTCGATATTCAAATTCCAGATGATCAAGCAGAAAACATTGGAACTGTTGGTCAAGCTGTAAGTTATATAGAAGAAAATAAGTAATCTTATAAACAATAACTACGAGTTTAATTTGAACTCGTAGTTATTTCTAATTATATCATGCTTTTATTATGGAGTTAAAACGCGTTGTGGTTACTGGACTTGGTGCTCTTACACCAATAGGTAATAATATAGAAGAATATTGGAATGGATTGATAAATGGGGCCAGCGGAGCTGCGCCAATTACACATTTTGATGCGTCTAAATTTAAAACCCGTTTTGCTTGTGAAGTAAAGAACTTTGAAGTTACTGATTTTATACACCGAAAAGAAGCAAGGAAAATGGATAAATTCACTCAGTACGCAATGGTTGCTGCTGATGAAGCCATTTTAGACTCTAAAATCGATTTAGAAAAAGTAAATCACGATAGAGTTGGTGTAATTTGGGGAGCAGGAATTGGTGGACTTGAAACGTTTCAAAACGAAGTATTAAATTTTGCTTCAGGTGATGGAACTCCAAGATTCAATCCGTTTTTTATCCCAAAAATGATTGCTGATATCGCTCCTGGATTTATTTCTATTAAATACGGATTTAGAGGTCCAAACTTCACAACTGTTTCTGCCTGTGCATCATCTGCCAACGCAATAATAGATGCTTTTAACTATATAAGATTAGGAAAAGCAGATATGTTTGTTACTGGTGGTTCTGAAGCAGCAGTTACGATTGCAGGAATTGGAGGTTTTAATGCAATGCACGCATTATCTACTAGAAACGATGATCCAACAACTGCTTCTAGGCCTTTTGATCAAAATCGTGATGGTTTTGTGTTAGGTGAAGGTGCTGGTGCAATGATATTAGAAGAATACGAACATGCTATTGCTCGAGGAGCAAAAATATATGCAGAAGTAGGCGGCGGTGGATTATCTGCTGATGCTCATCATATCACAGCTCCACATCCTGAAGGATTAGGCGCAATGAATGTGATGCTTAATTGTTTAGATGATGCAAATTTAAAAATTGAAGACGTTGACGCTATCAATGTTCACGGGACTTCAACACCTTTAGGTGATATTGCTGAAACAAAAGCAATTTTAAGAGTTTTTGGTGATCATGCATATAAGATGAACATCAATTCTACAAAATCTATGACGGGTCACTTATTAGGTGCTGCTGGAGTTATTGAAGCAATTTCTTCAATAATGTCAATAAAAACAGGAATTATTCCTCCAACAATCAATCATTCAACTAAGGATGAAAGTATTGATGGTAAATTAAATCTTACACTAAACAAACCTCAAAAAAGAGAAGTAAATGTTGCTATGAGTAACACCTTTGGATTTGGAGGTCATAATGCTTGTGTGCTTTTCAAAAAATTAACTTAATTTTTTTAATGAGTTTTATTCGTAAAATAGTATCGTCTCGTACTAAAGAAGATGATAAATTTTATCGTGAATTAAAAACAATATTAGGGTTTTCTCCTAAAAAAATGTCTGTTTATAAAAAGGCATTTGTACATAGATCTATTAAAGAAACCACAGAAGAAGGCAACCCTCAAAACTATGAGCGTTTAGAATTTCTTGGAGACGCTATATTGGGCTCTGTAATCGCCTCTTATTTATTTAAGGAGGTTCCTTCTGGAAACGAAGGTTACTTGACTCAAATGCGCTCTAAAATTGTTAGCAGAGAGCACTTGAATGAACTCGGTAGAGATCTAGATTTAATTAGATTTGTAAAAAGTAATGTTTCAAAATCTAAATTTGGAGAAAATATTAATGGCAATATTTTTGAAGCTTTGATTGGAGCCATTTATCTTGATAAGAGCTATAAGTACTGCGAAAAGTTTGTTTACAAATGTGTTATTAAGCCATATGTAGATATCCCTATACTTGAAGGGAAAATAACAAGTTATAAAAGTTTATTTATTGAATGGTGTCAAAAAGAAAAAAAGGAATTTGAATTTGATGTTTATGATGATACCGGAAATGATTCTGTAAGGCATTTTAGCGTAAAACTACTCCTGAATAATAAAATTATTTCTAAAGGAAGAGCCACTTCTAAAAAGAAAGCTGAAGAAATTGCTTCAAAAAGAGCGTACTTTGCATTTCAACATGAAATTTCTTAAACTCACTATTACGTTATAGTTTTTTTTTAATGTTAACCAAGTTAAAATGTTAAAATATACTTATCTTAGCTACTTCTATTAACTCTTTGGATATGCAAATACATTCGTTAGATTTAGTTGATGATTATTCATTAATTGGCATTCACAGTTCTGAAGAGGATTATAAGTTGGCTTATTTACTTAATTTTCATTTAAACACCAAGTTTACCAAATCAGATGTTGACTTAGATTTTAAAAATATAAATGCTTCATTCCCGATTTTTGAATTTATTGATGAAAAAAATCAATTAGCAAATTATTTGATTTCTAATAAGTGTATCGGAAATACAAGTGCAAATACTGGCATAAATTTGTTTTCAAAAAACGAATTTTTCAGTTCTACATCTTATCTAATATCCGAAAAGAAAAATGTAGATTATTTTATAAAAATTGAAGGAGATGTGTCTAGTGTTGAGCTGTTTAAAACTATTAAAAAACTCAATAAAATAAACCAAATCGTTGCTTCTTATACAATTAACCCAAACAAATTAAACTCGAAAGACTTTTTAATATTTTAATTTATGCAATTACTTAAAAAAACAAAAATCGTTGCCACTTTAGGTCCTGCTTGTAGTAAAAAAGAGGTTATCAAAAATATGGTTCTCGCTGGAGTCAATGTTTTTAGAATTAACTTTTCTCATGCATCTTATGATGATGTTGCTAAAAGCATAAAAACAATTAGAGAAATAAACGCAGAAACAGGTATTTATACTGCAATATTAGCCGATTTACAAGGCCCAAAATTAAGAGTAGGTGTAATGGAAGAGGCTCTTTTGAAAAAAGGAGATATATTCACCTTTACTACAGAAGAGTGTGTTGGGAATAATAAAATGGCTTATATGACATATCAAAGTTTCCCTCAGGATGTTAAAGCAGGTGAGCAAATTCTGGTTGATGATGGGAAATTATTATTTGAAGTTATAAAATCTGATAATAAAAAAAATGTGACTGCTAAAGTCATAAGAGGTGGTGAATTAAAATCAAAAAAGGGCGTAAACCTGCCTAATACTAATATTTCACAACCTGCACTTACTGAAAAAGATATAAATGATGCGATTTTTGCAATTGGGCAAGAAGTAGATTGGATGGCATTGTCTTTTGTAAGAACTGGTGAAGACTTGAAAATGTTACACGATTTAATTAAAAAACATTCAAATCATAAAATCCCTGTAATTGCTAAAATTGAAAAACCAGAAGCAGTAAAAAATATTGATGATCTTATACCATATTCTGATGGATTTATGGTTGCTCGTGGAGATTTGGGTGTGGAAATTCCAATGAATGAAGTTCCTTTGATTCAAAAAAAGATTGTGTTGCGTGCTAAACAAGCAAGGATTCCTGTAATTATTGCAACTCAAATGATGGAGTCTATGATTACAAGTCTTGTTCCTACAAGAGCAGAAGTTAATGACGTTGCAAATTCAATTATGGATGGTGCAGATGCTGTAATGCTTTCTGGAGAAACATCTGTTGGTATGGATCCATTGAATGTGATTGAACATATGACAAAAATTATTGCAAGCGTTGAAGACTCTCCATTAATTACTGTGCCGATAAAACCACCCCATGTAAAAACTGTAAGGTACATTTCAAAATCAATTTGTTATCACGCTGCAAATATGGCTAATGACATTGATGCTAAAGTAATTTCAACACTTACGAATAGTGGTTATACTGCATTTCAGGTTTCTGCTTGGAGACCAAAAGCATACATATTGGCATTTACTTCGAATAAAAGAATTTTAACGATGTTGAATTTACTTTGGGGAGTTGAAGCATTTTATTATAGTAATTTAGTAAATACAGACACTACAATTAAAGAAATAAATCAATTAGCAATTGATAAAGGGTTTTTAGAAAAGAATGATTATGCGATTAATCTTACATCTATGCCTGTAAAGGAAAAGGGCATGGTAAACACACTGCGATTGACACAATTATAGTTTTTAATTTTTCTTATTATTTGGTTAGTTTGTTTAGAGATAATCAACATATTAGGTTAAACTTATTCTAAAATTTAGTATATTTAACTTAAACTTAATACTATGCCTATAAAAAATTTTAGAGCACCTCAAAAGAAAGCAGAAAAACAATCTGGAAATCCAATTTTAGTTTCAGATTATATGACCACAAAATTAATCACTTTTAAACCAGACCAATCTGTAATGGAGGTGATGGATTCTTTGATAAAAAATAGAATTTCTGGTGGACCAGTTGTTAATAATAATGGAGAGTTAATTGGTATTATTTCTGAAGGCGATTGTATTAAGCAGATTTCTGAAAGTCGCTACTTTAATATGCCAATGGCAGAAACAACAGTTGAAAACCATATGGTAAAAAATGTTGATGTAATAGACGGGAATATGAATATCTTTGATGCGGCGAATCTGTTTTTAAAATCAAAGAGACGTCGTTTTCCAATTATTCAAGACGGAAAGTTAATTGGTCAAATTAGCCAAAAAGATATTTTAAAAGCCGCGCTGGAACAAAAAGGAAATACGTGGTAGTTATTCTCTTTTAATCAATAAATAATAATCATTTTCTAACGCAAGATATCCTTGATCGTATACATAAAAATAGGTGTTGCCTGTTTTGGTTGTATAAATAGAAGTAAATGTATTAAAGTCAAAATTGTTACTTAACAACTTTACTCGAGTTACTTTAGTTTTTCCAGTTTTATTAAGATTTACAAGTGTTTTATAGTTTTTACGAAGTCTATAATTCACATTCCGAATCATATTCTTACTTTCTTTATCTACTTTGTTATTATATGTGTTTCTACAATAATCTGAACAAAATTTCTTATCAATTCTTCCTTTAAAAGGCTCACTACATTCCAAACATTTTTGTACATCCATATTTAACAATTTCTATATGTATAATTAAAACCAATTTCGCTTAGTATCATTGGAATAATTTCTATCTTCTAATTATATCGGTATTTCATCTAACTATTTTTGATTCTTTTAAAACACTTCCGAATAGTTTTTACACCTCTATAATATTTGATTTTCAGCAACTTATATACAAATGTACGGAAATTTTATTTGAATGTAGTCATTTATAAACATTTACAACCGAAAGTAACCGTTTAACAACCAGTTAAAAAGAAACAACCACCTCATCTTTGCAGTGTCGAAACGAATTGACAATATTATAATCATTTAAAAACTTATCTTATGAGTACGTTAAGAAACAAAGTACAGTTGATTGGAAACTTAGGAAACAATCCAGAAATCATCACTTTAGATAGTGGTAAAAAACTAGCAAAATTTTCTATTGCTACAAATGAATCTTTTAAAAATACAGATGGAGAAAAGGTGCAAAATACACAATGGCATAATGTTGTTGCGTGGAATACAACTGCAGAAATTGTAGAAAAATATCTTGAAAAAGGAAAAGAAATAGCAATTGAAGGAAAATTAACATCTAGATCTTATGATGATAAAGATGGTAACAAAAGGTATGTAACAGAAATCGTTTGTAGCGAATTATTAATGCTTGGTGGGAAATAACGTGAAAAAGACATTAAGGAGGGCGCAATAGCGTTCTCTTTATGTTATAATGAGACTTTCTTAAAAAAATATATGAGGTTATATCTGTTGCTAATTTAATTTATTTGTGGGGTTCAATCTTTTCGAAATAATGATAAGAATTTAGAACCTTTGCAAAAAAGAGATTTAAAATATAAGAAATAATTGCCCTAATATTCCTGGTCTTCCTAGACTTTAAACTTTGAGTAACTTTATTTGATCTATAATTATATTTTTCTGCTAAAAAGTTTAACTTTTTATTTCTTCGCTAATCTCATAACTGCCATTTAAAGATTTAGAGATTGTAGATAAAGAAACCCTTAATTCTTTGGTACGTTTTTTTAAAGTAATCATATCGCAAATAAAAAAGAGATGAGTTTTAAAAACTCACCTCTTTTAACCTTAATTCAAATCTAAACTATTTCTTAATCAACTTAATTGTTTTACTTCCAACTGCAGAATTTACTTTTGCAAAATATAATCCTGTATTTAAACCAGAGGCATCAATTTGAGCTTCATTAGTATTTGGATTCATTGTTAAAACTACTTTTCCTAAAATATCATATACTTGAATAGAGTTAATAGCCTCATTCAGAGATTTAATATTCCATACATTTTCAGTAGGATTTGGATAAGCACTAAATTGAATCAATTCATTTTCTTCTATACTTAAAGGAAATCCTTTAGAGAAATAAAAATTAGCAACATACATTGTGTTTGGTCCAGCAGGATCAATAAGCAATTGAAATACTGCCGATAAATCAAATTGATATAAAGACATATTTATTTCTATACTTTGCCAAGAACCCGTCACTGTTGATCCTAAAGACTGAGAACTAGATTGTGCAGGTCCTGCACCAACCAACTTAACATCAATTCCATTAGACTCTGCAGTCCAATAATCAATATGCAAGGTTTCCATAGCAGTTAGGTCTATTACCCCTGTTGTTTGCATTCCGATAAATTCCCCTGTCATTTCCCAAACATCTACTCCTCCTGCATCAAAAGCAGGATTAAAAGTTGATTCAGACCACGATGTAGGCAATTCCGCTAAAGTTATATCTGCATATGCACCATTACTAAATATTGATATAACATCTCCAACATTTCTAGCTGGCGCTGTAGTAGGTGCTGTTGTAGGTACTGGTAATGCTACTGTAAAATTTACTGTGTAGGTTTTAGTAGTAGTTCCGTCTTGAGCAGTTGCAAGTACTGAACTTGCACCTGGTAATGAAGCTGCGTTTGAAGTAACAGCAGTTGCAGGAGATGCCTGCGCAGAAGTTCCTACAACCGTTGGCACAACTGTTGTACCAAGAGGCAATTCAATATCATAAGTTGTTACACCTGGTGCAAAACCAACTACTGTTGAACCATCCACAGTTAAGTCACTTAAATTAGCATCTGTTGCTGTGTCAAATGGAGCTTTCCAAAAATAAATATTATCAAAATACATAATATCTGCTGTCCCTGGCGTTACAGGAACAATCCATAATAAGTTTGTTAAATCTGCAGCAGTGAAAAAACTAAGATCAATATCAAAAGATAACCATTCACCAGATGCAGGACCAATTTCAACAATTTTAACTTGGCCGCCACCAACACCGCCTGGGCTTTCTAATTTTAACTGAAATTCTGCTGGAGCACCAGTATAATAGACATCTATATGCAGTTTCTCCATTGAAGACACATCATAACTATTTCCACCTATTCCTGAATAATTATGAGCAGTATATTTTTTTACAGTATTACCGTCACCTAATACAACATCTCCAACAATAGTTGTACCACCA
>CAWVTS010000006.1:0-37143 GCA_963933045.1 uncultured Lutibacter sp.
GGATACCCACAAGTAAAATAAATAGACAGTACCTTTTTATCTTTTTTCTGCAGGTAGAGTACAATCTGTAGCTGTACGTTTAATTGTAGAGAAAGAAAGAAGTATTCAAGAATTTACAGCAGAAGCACATTATAAAGTAGTTGCTGAATTTTCAAATATTAAAGGGAAAACGTTTAAAGCAATAATCCCAAAGAATTTTGATAGTAAAAAAGCTGCAGAATATTTTTTAAAATCATGTTCAACTGCTGATTTCTCTATTGCCGATTTACAAAAAAAACCAGCAAAGAAATCACCAGCCGCACCATTTACTACATCTACATTACAGCAAGAAGCATCAAGAAAGTTGGGCTATCCTGTAGGTAAAACAATGCAAGTTGCACAGCGTTTGTATGAAGCGGGTTTAATTACGTATATGAGAACAGACAGTTTAAACCTTTCTGTTGATGCTAGAAATGCTGCTGAAGAAGAAATTACAAATTATTACGGAGCAGAATATAGTAAACAGCGTGTTTTTAAAACAAAATCTAAAGGTGCTCAGGAAGCGCATGAGGCTATTCGTCCTACAAGCATGAAAAAACATTCTATTAATGCAGAGTACGACCAAGATAGATTGTATGATTTAATTTGGAAAAGAACGTTGGCGTCTCAAATGAGTGATGCGCAATTAGAAAGAACAAATGTAAAAATAGAGAACTCTGAAAATGAGAAAATTTTCACTGCAAATGGTGAAATGATAAAGTTTGATGGTTTCTTAAAAGTATATTTAGAAGGGAATGACAATGAAGATGAAGAGCAAGCAGGGATGCTTCCAAATTTAAAAATTGGTGAAAATCTAGAGTACAGTTTTATAAATGCTACACAGCGATTTACGAGTCCTCCCTATCGTTTTACTGAAGCAGCTTTGGTGAAAAGATTGGAAGAATTAGGTATTGGAAGACCTTCTACTTATGCTCCAACAATTTCTACAGTTCAACGAAGAGGTTATGTAGAGAAAGGAGAAAATGAAGGTTTAGAAAGGAATTACGAACAAATAATTCTTTCTAGTGGAGAAATAAAAAATAAAATTTTAACTGAAAAAACAGGTTCAAATAAAGGAAAATTAATTCCTACAGATATTGGAAACATAGTTAATGATTTCTTAGTCGCAAATTTTTCTAATATTTTAGATTTTGGCTTTACTGCTAAAGTAGAATCGTCTTTTGATAATATTTCTGAGGGTGATGAAAACTGGATTTCTATGATAAAAGATTTTTATGCTGATTTTCATCCAACTGTAACTCATGTTTCAGAAAATGCAGAAAGAGAGTCAGGTGAAAGGATTTTAGGAAAGCATCCTGAAAGTGGCAAAACGGTATTAGTAAGATTAGGGAAGTTTGGACCAATAGTTCAAATAGGCGCTCCAGATGAAGAAGAAAAGCAATTTGCAAGTTTGCAAGGTGACCAAACTCTTGGAAACATCACTATGGAAGAAGCCTTAGAGTTGTTTTTATTGCCAAAAAGTCTAGGGAATTATGAAAGTGAAGAGGTAATTGTCTCTAATGGTAGATTTGGTCCTTATGTTCGTTTTGGAACCATGTTTGTGTCATTACCAAAAGGCGAGAACCCTATGGAAGTTGATATAGATAGAGCTGTAGAATTGATTGAAGCAAAGAAAGAAGCTGACGCTCCAATTGCAGAATACGAGAACCTTCCAGTACAAAAAGGAGTGGGTCGTTTTGGTCCATTTATTAAGTGGAACAGTATATTTATCAATGTAAACAGGAAATATGATTATGATAATTTGTCTTTTGATGATATCGTTGAGTTAATTGAAACGAAGAAACAGAAGGATATAGATAAGGTTATTCATAACTGGAAAGAAGACGGGATAAGAGTTGAGAAAGCTCGTTGGGGTCGTTTTAATATTTTACAAGGAAAAGTAAAAATTGAAATGCCAAAAACGACAGACGTAGAAAAATTAACGCTAGAAGAGGTGAAAGCAATCATAGAAAAAAAGGCTCCAAAAAAGAAAACGGTAAAGAAAAAAGCAACAAAAAAGAAATAATTTACTAAATTCGCTCATTGTTTAACCCCTAAATGACATTTGCAACATGAATATTGACTATTTATGTCCAATTGACGATACTGTCATTGCACATCTTATGGTGCAATCCGAACAGACGCTAGGATATCAGATTTCAATTCATTCTACACAAAATGGAGTTCCTGATTTAGAAGGGATCAAAATCGCTATACTTGGGGTTGAAGAAGGTCGTAATTCAATTGACAATGAAGATACAGGTCAGGGAATTAGCGAGATAAGAAAACAATTATACAAACTTTTTCCAGGTAGTTGGATTTCTAAAATAGCCGATTTAGGGAATATTCCACAAGGGAATACTGTTGAAGACACTTATTTTGCAGTCAGTGATTTACTTTCTAGTTTATTAAAAAAAAATATTATCCCTATCATTATTGGTGGAGGTCATGATTTAACGTATGCAAATTATAGAGCGTATGACTCCTTAGAGCAAACAGTAAATTTAGTATCAATAGACAATAAATTTGATTTTGGAAGCATCCAAGATGGGGTAACATCACAATCACATTTGAGTTCTATTGTGATGGAAAAACCAAACAATTTATTCAATTTTAGTAATATAGGATATCAAACATTTTTTAATCCACAAGAAGAAATAGATTTAATTAATGATTTGTTTTTTGATGCATATAGATTGGGAGAAGTTGTTAATAATATTGAAATTGTGGAGCCAATACTAAGAGATGCAGATATTGTTTCTATTGATATAGGCGCAGTGAGAAATAGTGAGGCTCCTGCTAATAATAACGCAACGCCTAATGGCTTTTATGGCGAAGATTTATGTAAGATTGCTAGATATGCTGGTATAAGCGACAAAGTCACCTCATTTGGTATTTATGAATTTAATTACAAGTTAGACAATAAAACACAAACATCGCAGTTAATAGCCCAGGCTATTTGGTATTTTATAGAAGGTGTAAATTGCAGAACAAATGATTATCCATTTGGCACAAGAGAGCAGTATCAGAAGTTTATAGTGCCATTAGAAGACGAAGTCTTAAACTTTTATAAAAGTAATAAAAGTGGAAGATGGTGGATGGAACTGAACTTTGATAATAATAAATACCGAAGACATTCGTTAATACCTTGTACATATCAAGATTATTTGAATGCAAATGAGAAGGAAATTCCTGATAGATGGTATAAAACATTAAAAAAAATCATTTAATTAAAGAGTTTTAATTGATTTTTTTAGAAAAATAAAAACAAAATAAAGTTGTTATTTAAAACAATAATTTTAAGTTTACGGAAATTTAGAAAGAGATAAATTTTATTATGAAAAAAGTATCATTATACATACTGCTTGCTGCAGTGATTTACAGTTGTGGAAAGAATGACAAAGGTCAATTGGTTGGAGTAAAATCAAAGAGCACATGGAATACTGAAAAGCCGTTTGGAATGACATTAGTTCCTGGTGGATCGTTTACTATGGGTAAACAAGATGAAGATATCTCAGGAGCATTAAACACACCAACTAGAACAGTTACAGTTCGTCCGTTTTATATGGATGAGACTGAAATTACTAATAGTGAATATAAAGAATTTGTTGTTTGGGTTAGAGATTCTGTTGTAAGAACTGAATTAGCTTTAATGGCCGATTTATATTCAGATCCAGAAGATCCTGCATCCCCATTAGCTGCTTACCAATTTAAGTCGGCAGATACTACAGATGCATCGGCATATGAAAAGTATATGTTAGATAAGTATGGTAGTCTTGGAGATATTAATTCACCTACTCAAGGCCGTGCTTTGAATTGGGATGAAGAATTAATTTGGGATAAAGCAGAATTTCCAGATGAGTATTATACCGAAGTAATGGTAGATTCAATGTACGTTCCAATAGAAGAAAGTTTTGATGGAAAGAGAATGATCAAAACGGAGAAGTTAAAATACAGATATTCTTGGTTAGATAAAGAGGCTGCGGCAAGAAAGCAAGGAAATAGAAAAGATTATATAAAACATAGTGTTGTAGAAGTTTATCCGGATACTACAGTATGGGTTAAAGATTTTGATTATTCATATAATGATCCAATGCACCAAGATTATTTTCATCACCAAGCGTATGAAGATTATCCAGTAGTTGGTATTTCTTGGGATCAAGCAAAGGCTTTTTGTAGTTGGAGAAGTAAAAAGAATAACGATTATTTAAATACGAAGAAAAGATTAGCAACAGTTCCTCATTATAGATTAGCTACAGAAGCTGAATGGGAATATGCAGCTCGTGGTGGATTAGAATTCTCTACATATCCTTGGGGAGGTTCTTATACAACAAGTGATAGAGGATGCTTCTTAGCAAACTTTAAACCAAGAAGAGGTGATTATGCAGTTGATGGAGCTTTATATACAGTTGAAGCAAAATCGTATAATGCAAATGACTATGGGCTCTATAATATGGCTGGAAATGTTTCAGAATGGACAGACACAGCATATAATGAATCATCATACTATTTAGGTTCTACAATGAATCCGAATGTAGAGGATAATAAAAATCACAGAAAAGTAATTAGAGGAGGCTCATGGAAAGATGTAGCTTACTTTTTAGAAGTTAGTTCAAGAGACTGGGAATATGCAGATTCTGCAAGAAGCTATATTGGCTTCAGAACTGCACAGGATTATCTTGGAACTGATCTAAACCCTTAATAAAGAACTATATATCTAAAAAATAATAATATATTAACAAAAATTAAACCCTAAAATTAAACCCTAAAATTAAAAATTATGGCACAATCAAAGTCAACTAAGAAAATATTTAACATGGCCTATGGTCTTGGAGCAGCTATTGTAATACTTGGAGCATTATTCAAAATTCTTCACTGGAAATTTGGAAATGAAATGCTTATGATAGGTATGATTACTGAAGCAATTGTATTTGCGATGTCTGCATTTGAACAAGTAGAAGATGATTTAGATTGGGCTAGAGTATATCCTGAATTAGGAGGTGGAAAATCAAAAGACAAAAGTGATGTGAAAGGAATACTTTCACAGAAATTAGATGATATGCTAGAAGAAGCTAAACTAGATGTAGGATTAATGCAAAGTTTAGGCGAAGGTATCAAAAACTTTAGTGGAGCAGCAGAAAATCTTGCGCCAGCAGTAGATTCTATAGCTGCAACTAATAGATACAGTGAGCAATTGTCATTAGCAGCAGCTCAAATGGAATCTTTAAATAGTTTATACCAATTACAAGTAGAAAGTGCTTCAAGACAAGCAGAAATAAATACTGAATCAATTGAAAATGCAAGTAAATTAAAAGAGCAAATGGAATCATTGGCTACTAATTTATCTTCATTGAACGGTGTTTACGGAGGTATGTTATCTGCTATGAACAAAAATTAATTAGTAATTAAAACTCAATTAACCCTTTAAAAACTAATTAATTATGGCAGGAGGAAAACTATCAGCAAGGCAGAAGATGATTAACTTGATGTACTTAGTATTCATTGCAATGCTTGCAATGCAAATGTCTAAGGAAGTCTTGACAGCTTTTGGCTTCATGAACGATAAATTTGAAGCAGCGAATGTTACTGCAACTCAGTTAAATACTGATGCATATACAGGACTTGCAAACAAAGTAGGCGATCAAGCCGAAAAATATGGGCCTTTAAATGAAAAGGCAAAACAAATTAAAGCGATTTCATCTGATTTATATAATCATATACAAGAAATCAAGACTGGAGTTTTAGGATCTTTTGAAGACCCTACAAACTATGAAACAATGGATAAGTCTGATTATTTAGATTTATACTTTTATCAAAAAGGTAAAATTTCAGAAGGCGGACAAATTCTTATAGATAAGATTACATCATACAAAGAAGGAGTTCTTACCGCTTTAGATTCATTGTATCCATCTGTAAGAACATCTGTAAATCAACGTTTTGATATTTCTGACGAAATTGATCGTGAAGGAGTGAAAAAAAGTTGGATTGAATACAATTTTGTTGGATTTCCAGCAGTTGCTTCAATCACAAAATTGACTGCAATGCAAGCCGATATCAAAGCAACTGAATCAGATGTTTTATCGGCAATGTTACAAGGTCAGTTAATTCAAGATAACTCAATCAAAAAGTATGAAGCGATTGTTGTTCCAGATAAAACAGCCTTTTTTGCTGGCGAAAAATTTACAGGAAAAGTTTATTTAGGAAAAGTAGATGCTACTTTAGTACCTACAAAAGTAGTTATTAACGGAAAAGAAGTTGAGAAGAAAAACTTACAAGCAGGACAAGTTATTTTGGAATTTGCTGCAGGAGCTGTTGGAGAAAGAGATATTAAAGGTGAATTTATTTTCATTGAAAATGGTAAAGAAGTACCAATTAAAATTGAGAGTTCTTATGCAGTAGTGCCTAAGCCAAATAGTGCTGTAATTGCTGCAGATAAGATGAATGTTGTGTATCGTAATTTACCAAACCCAATGACAATTTCTATACCTGGTATTCCAGACAATCTAGTTACAGCATCTGCATCAGGATTGAAAAAGCAATCAGGAGTTGGGAAATATATGATGACTCCAGGTAATGGAAAAGAGGTTAAGATTACAGCATCAGGTACTTTATCAGATGGTTCTAAAGTGAGTAGCTTTCAAACATTCAGAATTAAAGATATTCCTAAGCCATTGGCAACTGTTCGTAAAGAATCAGGTTTTGTAAAAATGCCAAAATCAAGTTTAGTAAAAACAACAGTTCGTGTTGAATTACCAGATTTCTTATTCGATTTAAAATTTAATGTTAAGAGTTTTAAAGTAAAAGTTCCTGGTAAAGCAACAATTACTGTAAGCGGTAGCAAAATGAACGGACAAGCTCAAAGTGCAATTAACGGTTCAAGAGTTGGTGATGTTATTGCAATATTTGATGTAAAATCGAGTTTAGTAGGTGTGTCCGGTGTACAGGTAAAAGATGCATCGGCAGTAAGTATCGAAATACAATAAATTAAAAATTAATAAAATGAAGATGAATTGGAAAAATTTAGTGGCGCTATTTGGAGCAGTACTTTTAACTGTCTCAGTAAATGCGCAAGCTAATTTGCTAAATGCAGGTACTCCTGATGATATTGGGAAAAAAACTGCAGAGCAATTAGTCGCTGATAATGATAAGCCATTACCATATGGTTATGTAGATGATAGAGATATTCTTTGGTCAAAAGTGGTATGGGAATATATCGATTTGAATGAAAGATTAAATCTACCATATTATTATCCAATCCATGAAAATAGTACTGCTTCTAACAGAAAGTCATTATTTAAAACGTTGTTAAATGGTGTTCAAGGAGATCAACTTACTGAAATTTATGATGATTCATATTTTACGACTAAGTTGACTAAAAAAGAAATACAAGCAAAACTATTTAGAATTGACACAACAGATGCTGGTAAAGATGAATTGAATTCAGGAAATACTAACATTGAAGAATATATTACTAGAACTGAATTGAAACCTCATGATATAGAGGGATATAAAGTAAAGAGCCTTTGGTATTTTGATAAACGTCAAGGAGAAATGAAAGCAAGAATTCTTGCTATTGCTCCAATCGCTCCAGATGTTCAAACAAAAGGAAGAAAAGCCCTAGAAGATGTTGCTGAAAAGTTACCACTTTTTTGGGTTTGGTATCCTGGTGCTCGTGAGATATTACATAGCATGAAAGTGTTTAATGAAAAAAACTCAGCATATCCTATCTCTTTCGATCATATGTTCAATGCTAGAAGATATAGTGCAATTATATATCGTGAAGAAAACATATATGGAAACAGAGATGTTTCACAATATGTAAAAGGAAACGCATTATTCCAAGTATTGGAATCTGATAGAATAAGAGAGTCTATTCGTGATAAAGAACTTGATATGTGGAATTATTAATCCTATGTATTAATTACAGTATTTAAAACTTCTTGATTTTTCAAGGAGTTTTTTTTATGAATTATTTTTGTCATTCTGAGTTTTAAACAAGAATCTCAATTATTAATAGAGTACTTTTGCGACTATGAAAGTTGATTATATCATTGTTGGTTTAGGACTTGCAGGACTTGCATTTTCAAGAGAACTCACAAAACACAATAAAAAATTTATAGTTTTTGAAGATGATTCACAGCATTCGTCTAAAGTTGCTGGCGGAATGTATAATCCAGTTGTTTTAAAAAGATTTACACCAGTTTGGGATGCTAAAACCCAACTTGAAAAAGCGTTGCCTTTTTATGAAGAACTAGAAGATCTACTAGGAGGCAAATATGATTATAAGGTTGATATCTACAGACTGTTTACTTCTATAGAAGAGCAAAATAATTGGTTTGCTACATGTGACAATCCTGTATTGTCTGATTATATGATTCCTAAAGTTATTAAAAGAAAATACAACGGCATTGATTCTCCATTTGGTTATGGAAATGTTACTAAAACAGGAAGGCTAGATACATTGACTTTATTGAATGATTATAGAAAGCATTTAGAAAAAGAGAATTTAATCACCTATGATAAGTTTGATCATGAGTCTATTATTCTTGATAAAGATAAAGTAGAATACAAAGACATAACTGCAGCTAAAGTAGTTTTTTGTGAAGGTTTTGGAATTAAGAAAAATCCTTTTTTCAAAATGTTGCCAATGGAAGAGGCCAAAGGTGAAATGATTACTATTCATGCGCCTGAACTACTTATAGACTTTGTTTTAAAATCATCAGTTTTTATTATGCCACTTGGAAATGATTTATACAAAATTGGCGCAACTTTTAATTGGGATGATACAACAAGTACACCTACTGAAAAAGCAAAAAATGAATTGATTGATAAATTGAATAAAATTATTAGTGTTCCATATAAAATTGTTGGTCATGTTGCAGGAATTCGACCAACAGTAAGAGATAGAAGGCCTTTGATAGGAGTTCATAGTAAGTATTCGCAATTAACCATTTTAAATGGACTGGGAACACGTGGTGTAATGATCGCACCAACAGTTGCTGCAGAACTGTATGATCATCTTGAAAATGGTTCAGAACTACGAAAAGAAATAAATATCAATCGATTTAGCGATTAGTTTTTTTCGTCAAACTTTTTGTCATAACTCACAAAAATATTTATCCAAATCAATCGAGCTAATTTTAAACCTAAAGGTATAAATAAAATTAGAGCTGCAATGATTGAAACAAAACTCTGATTTACAGATAAATCTAATATTACTTTTGAAATAACAAAAGTTGCAACACCAATTGCAACAGTTAAAGCATAATTTACAAACATTGCGCCAAAAAAGAAGGATGGTTCCATCATATATTTCAAATTACAATGACTACAGTTCTCATGTATTTTAATTAAGTTTTTGAGTTTATAGAAGCGTTTTTCTACAAAAAAATCACCTTCATGACATTTTGGACATTTATTGTTGAATATACTATGAAGTTTCGTCCCTTTTTTGAACATAATAAAATTAAAAATAGATTACTTTTGCAAAAGTAAATTTTTCATTTTAATTAATCCATAACAATTATTACAATTCATGTTAAACATTCATAATTTAACCGTTTCATTTTCTGGTGAAGATCTATTTTCAGGAATCACCTTTAGACTAAATGGAGGAAATAGAGTTGGTCTTGTAGGGAAAAATGGAGCTGGAAAATCCACTTTGCTTAAAGTAATATCTCAAGACCTTGAGTATAATACAGGGACAATGGCGTTTGAGAAAGGTGTTAGAATCGGTTTTTTACGTCAAGATATTGATTTTGTTGCAGGGAGAACTATTTTAGATGAAGCGTATGAAGCGTTCACTGAAATCAAAGAAATTGAAAGAAAACTTGAAAAGGTAAATCAAGAATTAGTTGAGCGCACAGATTACGAAAGTGATTCTTATACCGAATTGATAAACGATATGACCGAAATGACACATCGTTTTGAGTTGTTGGGTGGATATAATTACAAAGGTGATACAGAGAAAATATTACAAGGATTAGGGTTTCAAAGAGAAGATTTTGATAAACTAACCGATACTTTTTCGGGTGGATGGAGAATGAGAATTGAGTTGGCAAAACTGTTACTTCAAAAAAATGACATTTTATTGTTGGATGAGCCAACAAACCATTTAGATATTGAATCTATTATTTGGTTAGAAAATTTCTTAAAGAATTACACAGGTGCTGTAATGTTAGTTTCGCATGATAAAATGTTCTTGGATAATGTCACAAACCGAACAATTGAAATTTCACTTGGAAAGATATACGATTATAAAAAACCATATTCTCAATTCTTATTATTAAGAGCAGAAATTAAAGAAAAGCAACTACAGGCACAGAAAAATCAAGAAAAAGAAATTAAACAGAAACAACATTTAATAAATAAATTTAAAGCGAAGGCAAGTAAAGCTTCTATGGCGCAATCGCTAATGAAGCAACTAGATAAGGTAGAATTGATTGAAGTAGATCAAGACGATACTGCAGCAATGAATATTCGTTTTGCAATATCTAAAGAGCCAGGTAAAATTGTTGTTGAAGCAGAAAACATGAGTAAGAGTTATGGTGATAAACACGTGCTCGAAAATGTAGATTTATTGATTGAAAGAAACAGTAGAATTGCTTTTGTTGGTCAAAACGGACAAGGGAAATCTACCTTGGCAAAAATGATGGTTGGAGACATTCCTTTTGAAGGTCATTTAAAGTTAGGTCATAATGTAGAGATTGGATATTTTGCTCAAAATCAATCAGAACACCTACCGCCAGAACAAACTGTTTTACAAATTATGGAAGATGCAGCAACAGATTCTAACAGAGCAAGAGTTAGAGATATGTTAGGGTCATTTTTATTTAGTGGTGATGCTGCAGAAAAAAAAGCAAAAGTACTTTCTGGAGGAGAGCGTAACCGTTTAGCACTTTGTAAACTATTATTGTCACCATTTAATGTGTTGATAATGGATGAGCCAACAAATCACTTGGACATGGCTTCTAAAAACGTATTGAAAAAAGCCTTAAAAAACTTTGACGGAACATTAATTTTAGTGTCGCATGATAGAGATTTTTTACAAGGGTTGACAGATACTGTTTACGGATTTAAAGACAAAGAAATTAAAGAATATTTAGGGGATATTGATTATTTCTTGGAGCAGCATAAGATGGAAAATATGCGTGAAGCTGAAAAGAGAACAAAAGTTGTGTTAGAAAAGAAAGTGGTTGAAACTAATTCTAAATTGAGTAGAGAAGAGGAGAAAGAGCAAAAGAAATCACAAAATAAATTATCAAAGTTAGAAACTCAAATTTCTGATTTGGAAAAAGAAATTATAAATCTTGATGCTTTGATTGCGGATGATTTTGATAAAGTAAGCGCTGATGAAAATTTCTTTAAAAACTATCAAGCAAAAAAAGATTTACTTGATGAAGTTATGATGTCTTGGTCTGAACTTGATGATACAATAAATGCCTAACGTTGAAAATAGTATAATTGAAGAAGTCATTTTTTCTGGGTTAAAACAGAAAAAGTGTTCACTTTATATAAAGCGTGAAGACCTAATTCATCCTTATGTTTCAGGGAACAAATACCGAAAATTAAAATACAATATAGAGCAAGCCAAAGTTGACAAAAAACAATTGTTGTTAACTTTTGGTGGCGCTTATTCAAACCATATCGCTGCAGTAGCAAGTGTGGGAAAAA
The DNA here is from genome assembly GCA_963933045.1 of uncultured Lutibacter sp. Classification (GTDB taxonomy): domain Bacteria; phylum Bacteroidota; class Bacteroidia; order Flavobacteriales; family Flavobacteriaceae; genus Urechidicola. The sequence goes on from CAWVTS010000006.1 coordinate 11,692, forward strand.
AAAACAAATTTGAAACGATTGGTGTAATTCGTGGAGAAGAACTTGCCGATAATCTCCAAAACACTTTAGAAACGAATCCAACTTTGAGATTTGCTCATGATTGCGGAATGAAATTTAAATTTGTTTCGAGAGAAGCGTATCGAGATAAAAGTTCAGAGTGTTTTATTGCTAATTTAAAAAATGAATTCGGAGATTTTTTCTTAATTCCAGAAGGAGGTACAAATGAATTGGCTGTAAAAGGTTGTGAAGAAATTTTGTCAAGTGACACAGAACAATTCGATTTTATTTGTATCTCCGTAGGAACAGGAGGTACTATTTCTGGAATTATTAATTCGGCAAAAAAACATCAAAAAGTAATAGGTTTTCCTGCTTTAAAAGGAGAATTTTTGGTTGATGAAATTAAAAAGTGGGCTCATCTGGATTCTAATTGGGAATTAAATACAGATTATCATTTTGGAGGATATGCAAAGACAACCAATGAGTTAATTGAGTTTATTAATTATTTTAAACAGGAAACTAAAATTCAATTAGATCCAATTTATACTGGTAAAATGGTGTTTGGAGTTGTAGATTTAATAAATAAGGATTATTTTGCTGAAGGTTCGAGAATTTTGTTAGTTCATACTGGTGGAATTCAAGGAATCGAAGGAGTCAATTCAATATTAAAAAGAAAAAATAAGATTTTAATTAGTAAATGATATGAAAGGTAAAAATAGAGGTTGGATCAGAGTATTATTAATAATCTTACCATATATCATTGTAGTTTCTATATTTCAGGTACTGGGAATGTATCTTGCTGGAAAAGATTTAACAGATTTATCAATAAAAGATACTCCTGTCCAGACATTAATTGGAACCTTTTTTGCAACACTTGGAACATTGCTCATTCTTTGGGTCTTTATGAAGTATGTGGATAAAGAAAAGTTTGTAAATCTTGGATTTCAATTTAAAAATAGAAAAGTAGATTTTATAGTTGGTATTGGATTGGGAATATTAGTAATGGGAATAGGTTACGTATTGTTGCTGTTATTAAATGAAATTAGTTTTGATAAAATAGTATTTGAACCCGTAAATATTCTAATTTCATTTGTGTTGTTTGCCTGTGTAGCAGTTATGGAAGAATTTTTATTTAGAGGATATATATTGAGGAACTTAATGATTTCTTTTAATAAATATATTGCACTGATAATTTCATCGATTCTTTTTGCCTTAATTCATGGGATGAATCCTAATATGGACGGATTTAGTGCTATGAGTTTATTTTTAGCCGGAATATTACTTGGTATAACTTATATATATACTAAGAATTTATGGTTTCCTGTAGCATTACATTTAAGTTGGAATTTATTTCAGACATTATTTGGTTTTAATGTGAGCGGTAAGGATTTTTATTCATTAATAGAATTTAAAATTCAAGAGAATAATTTATTGAACGGAGGAGCGTTTGGAATGGAAGGGTCAATACTATCGATTATTGCGAATGTTCTAATAATTGTTGGTGTAATTATTTATTATAATAAAAATAAAGTATCATTAAATGAAAATTAAATTATTTGTAATATTATTTGTAGTACTTTTTTTATCAAGCTGTGGGTCTAAAAAGAAAGTAATTACTTCAACAAAAAAAGAAAAAAGAGTTGTTGTAGTTGACGTTCCTAAAAAAGTAGAGGCTAAAAAGAACACAACTCCAAAAACCTACTCTGAAATTAAGCAAAATTACATTGAGCAATATAGTGAAATTGCTATGGAAGAAATGTTGTTATACAAAATTCCTGCAAGTATTACCTTGGCTCAAGGTGTTTTAGAATCTCGAAGTGGAACAAGTGAATTGACATTGAAATCAAACAATCATTTTGGAATAAAGTGTCATAAAGGTTGGAAAGGGGAGAAGACCGCTCATGATGATGATTTGAAAGGAGAGTGTTTTAGAGTATATAAACATCCAAGTTATTCTTTTAGAGATCATTCACTTTTTTTATATGAGCGCAAGCGTTATATGGGTCTTTTTAAATTAAAAATTACGAACTATAAAGGTTGGGCTAAAGGACTTAGAAATGCTGGTTATGCAACAGATAAAGCATATCCTAAGAAATTAATTAAGATAATTGAAGATTATGAGTTGTATAAATATGATGCAATTGCTTTAGGTAAAACTGTAGATGGAATTCAGAATGTAAAACATGACTCACATACAGTTGTCAAAGGAGATACATTGTATTCTTTATCTAGAAAATATAACTTAACAGTTAAAGAGTTAAAAGAAATAAATGGATTTACAGATAATACCATATCTGTAGGTCAAAAACTATATTTGACTAAATTGTAATAAAAAGCGCTGAGTAGCGCTTTTTTATTTATTGATTCATCTTTTCCCTTTTTCCAGACTTTTGCCTTCTCTAAGTTTCCCTTTTTTTTCTGCTCTATGTTTCAGGCTCTTTTCCCATTTTTCATATTGCCCTTCATTTAAAATACTTTTCACTTTTTTCTTAGTTACAATTTGTTGATCTAAGCGCTCGTTCATCATTTTTAGCCTTTCTCCTTTTGTTGGTTTTGTAGCATTGCCACTTTCTCTATTGCTTTTATGAACTTCTCTTTTAGTATTTCTTTGTGTTGCATTCTCAAGATTTATTTTTTTCACTTCACGCTGTTGAGCATCAGTTAAATCTAAATGTAAGGTCATTTTTTTAGTCTTCAAAGTTGCAATTTCTTCTGGAGTTAGGTCTTTTAAAAACGTACGTTTTTCTTCACTTTTTCTCTCTTTGAACTCTCTTTTTCCGTCTTGTGCTTGTGTGCTCATTGTTATTAGTATAACAAATGCAAAAATTAATTTTTTCATTATTTAGTAGTTTTAGAATTTTATTATACATCTATGACCAAATAAATTAGAAAAGGTTTAACTTTGAAAAACGCTTTAACAAAAATTTAATAAAATGAAAAAAATAATGACTCTTTTGCTGATTACAGTTGTGCTGCTTTCATGTAAACCCAAAGATGAATCTAGAAACCCAACTACGCAAATTACTTCTGAAATGAAAAATAATTTGAATAAGTATGTTTCGGTAAAATTAACTGCTGATGTAAGTAAATTGACAGAAAATGAACGTCAAATGTTACCTCTTTTGATAAATGCAGCAGATAAGATGAATGATCTATTTTGGTATGAATCTTATGGAGATAAAGAAGCGTTATTAAATTCAATTTCTGATGCTGATACAAAAAGATTTGTTGAAATTAATTATGGTCCTTGGGATAGATTAAACGGCAATAAATCTTTTATGGAAGGTTTTTCTGATAAACCTCTCGGTGCAAATTATTATCCAAAGGATATGACTAAAGAAGAATTTGAGAAATCAGATTTTGAAAATAAAGGAAGTATTTACACATTTGTAAGAAGAGATGATAACGGAAAGTTATACGCTATCCCATATCATAAGCAATTTGAAAAAGAGGTAAGAGAAGTATCTGACTTGTTATTACAGGCGTCAAAATTGGCTGATAATGCAGGTTTAAAAAAGTATTTAGAATTGCGTTCAAAAGCCTTATTAGATGATAACTATCAGCCAAGTGATTTTGCTTGGATGGATATGAAAACGAATACATTAGATATCGTAATAGGTCCAATTGAAACATATGAAGATCATATTTTTGGTAATAAAGCTTCGCATGAAGGATATGTTTTAATTAAAGATCAAGCTTGGAGTGAGAAATTGGCTAAGTTCAGTCAATATTTACCGGTTTTACAAAAAGGACTGCCTGTAGATGAAGCTTATAAAAAAGAAGTTCCAGGAACAGATTCTGATTTAAATGCGTACGATGTTGTGTTTTATGCAGGAGATTGTAATTCAGGAAGTAAAACAATTGCAATAAACTTACCGAATGATGAAGAAGTACAATTAGAAAAAGGAACACGAAGATTGCAATTGAAGAATGCAATGAGAGCCAAATTTGATAAAATTTTAATGCCTATATCTGATGTTTTAATAGATGAAAGTCAACGTAAAAACATAACTTTTGATGCGTTTTTTGAGAACACAATGTTCCATGAAGTAGCTCACGGTCTTGGTATAAAGAATACTTTAGATGGTAAAGGAACAGTTAGAAATGCTTTAAAAGAACACTCAAGTGCTTTGGAAGAAGGGAAAGCAGATATTCTTGGATTGTATATGATTCAGCAATTAATAAATAAAGGGGATTTAAAACGAGACTTTGAAGATAACATGGTTACTTTTATGGCTGGTATTTTCCGTTCAGTTCGTTTTGGAGCTTCGTCAGCACATGGGAAAGCGAATATGATTCGTTTTAATTTCTTTAAAGAAAAAGCAGCGTTTACAAGAAATGAAGACGGAACATATATAGTGAATTTTGACAAAATGGAATTTGCAATGAAAGATTTATCTAGTTTGATTTTGACTTTACAAGGAGATGGTAATTATGATGGAGTTGCTAATTTAGTTGCTACAAAAGGAATAATTCCAGAAGAATTGCAAGCCGATTTAGATAGGTTAGGTGCTGCAAGTATTCCTGTAGATGTTGTCTTTGAACAAGGAATTGAAGTTCTAGATTTGTAATAAGTCTGTTATTTAATTGTATATTAGTTTCCTAAATTTATATTTTATAATTAAAAATTAAACAAAAAGTAAATGAAAAAAATTATCGTTATTTTAACTCTATTAGTGACTACAGTATCATTTTCTCAAACAAAATTATATGTGCATGAAGATGCAGATGATTATGTTGCTAACACAAAAACAATTGCTATTCTACCATTAAGAGTTCAGGTGAAATTAAGGCCAAAAGAACTAAAAGATTTTACTCCAGAGCAAATTGTGCAAATGGGAAAAGATGAAGCGATGGATATTCAAAAAGGAATGCATACTTGGTTTTTGACAAGAAAAAAAAGAGGAACATTATTAGTAGATGTTCAAACACCAGCGAGAACAAACGCTTTATTAAAAAAAGCAGGAATAGACATTCATTCATATGATGAATATTTGCCGAGTGAGTTAGGGAAAATATTAGGAGTAGAAGCAATAATTACGGGTTCATATGAAACATCTAAACCAATGTCAAATGGAGCTGCAATTGGCTTGGCAGTATTAACCGGAGGAATGTTTGCGACTAATTCTGCAACGATGAATATGGATTTCATGAGTACAATAGATGATGAGTTGGTTGTTAATTATAATAAGAAAATTAAAGGTTCATTAGGAACAGATGCACAAGATTTAATTAATGTTTTGATGAGAAAAGTTTCTAGAAGAATACCATATACCAAGTAGTAAAATAGTACAATTGATTGACAAAAAAAACGCTCCGAAATTCGGAGCGTTTTTTTGTTTTATAACCTTATGAATGAATGTAAATAATTTCTAAGATTAAACAATCTCTACAAAAAGACCTTCATCAGTTTTAGAAACTTTAGCAACATTGTTTTTGGTTAATCCTTTAATGGTTTTATCCCATTTTTTATTAGATAGTCTGCTTTGAGATTTTAATTCATTTAAATCAATTTTTTCTACTTTTTGAATGATGGCTAATACTGCTTTTTCTTCATCATTAAGTTCTATCGAAGAAGTTACACGCTCAGGTTTCATTTGAGGGAAGAATAAGACTTCTTGAATAGAAGGGTTGTCCGTCAAAAACATGATTAAACGATCCATTCCGATTCCCATTCCAGAGGTTGGAGGCATCCCATATTCTAATGCGCGTAAAAAATCGTGATCTATAAATTCTGTTGCTTCATCATCACCCTTCTGTGCAAGTTTTAATTGATGCTCAAAACGTTCCCGTTGATCAATTGGGTCATTTAATTCAGAATAAGCATTTGCTATTTCTTTACCGCAAACCATTAACTCAAATCGTTCTGTTAACTCAGGATTGTCTCTATGCTCTTTACAAAGTGGACTCATTTCCTTAGGGTAATCAGTTATAAATGTTGGTTGAATATAATTTCCTTCACATTTCTCGCCAAATATTTCATCAATCAATTTCCCTTTACCCATTGTTTCATCAACAGTAATATTCATTCCTTTTGCTGCTGCTCTTAACTCTTCTTCTGTTTTTCCTATAATATCAAAACCAGTAAAATGTTTAATAGAGTCAGCCATAGTTACTCTTGCATATGGTGCCTTAAAATTAATTTTATGCTCACCAAAAGTAGCTTCTGAATTTCCATTTACAGCAATTGCACAATGTTCTAAAAGTTTTTCTGCAAACTCCATCATCCAATTATAATCTTTGTAGGCTACATAAATTTCCATGGCTGTAAACTCAGGATTATGAGTTCTATCCATACCTTCATTACGGAAGTTTTTAGAAAACTCATACACACCTTCAAATCCACCAACAATTAACCTTTTTAAATACAATTCATTAGCAATACGCATATATAATGGAATGTCTAAAGAATTGTGATGTGTCATAAATGGTCTTGCTGCTGCTCCTCCTGGAATAGGTTGTAAAACAGGTGTTTCAACTTCCATATATCCAGATTCGTTAAAGAAATCACGCATTGCAGTAAACAATTTGTTCCTTTTTATAAACACTTCTTTTACATGAGGATTTACAACTAAATCAGCATAACGCTGTCTGTAGCGCATTTCTGCATCTGTAAAACCGTCAAATACATTCCCATCTGCATCTATTTTTGGCAATGGCAATGGTTTCAAGGCTTTGCTTAATAAAGTGAAGTTTTTTACTTTGACACTTTTTTCACCTACTTGAGTTGTAAATAGTGTTCCTTCAATACCAATAAAATCTCCAATATCTAAGAGCTTTTTATATACATTATTATAGTGTGTTTTATCTTCTCCAGTACATATTTCATCACGATTGAAATACACTTGTATTTTCCCTTCACTATCTTGTAATTCAGCAAAAGATGCTTTTCCTTGAATTCTACGCGACATTAATCTTCCTGCAATTACCACCTGTTTATCTTCAGTAAAGTTTTCTTTAATCTGTTTAGAATTTTGATCTACAGGATAAAGGTTTGCTGGATAAGGGTTGATACCCAATTCTCTTAACTTCGTAAGCTTTTCACGTCTTACAATTTCTTGTTCTGATAATTGCATTGTCAAGTTTTTATTTGATAACTTATTTTGAAAGATGCAAAGATACAATCAAATAATAAATAATAAAAGCAATAAAATATAAATCAAAAAATGTCTATATTTGTAGTCTGTATGAAAGTACAGAGTTGTGTTGTTTTTGACGTTGATAGCGTCAAATGGTTTTTAAAACCAATGGAAAGCCTCCCGGAATTCGGGATGCTTTTTTTGTTTTATAGCATTATTCTATTGAAAGAAGAGATGCCTATATTCCCAGAATTTTGTGATATAAAGGCCCGTGAATATTATACTTATTAGGAATTTTAATCCTGTAGATATCATGAACCCTATAAGAGATCCAAAGGCTGCTTTTACCGCTCTAGAGCTGTCTGTTCTGTTATGAATCATTTCTCCAACAAATGCTCCTAAAAAGGGACCTACAATCATTCCGAAGGGCCCTAAAAAGAGTAATCCAGCGATTAATCCTATCGCAGTTCCCCAAATACCATATTTGCTTCCGCCAAATTTTTTAGTTCCCCAAGCAGGAATTACATAGTCTAATCCCCAAATTAACATTGCTATTCCTAGAGTGATACTAAGGAACGTCCAATTAAGTGGAATGATTTTAGTTAAGTGTAGTGTGAGTAGACCAACCCATCCAGTTAAAGGTCCAGGAAGAACAGGTAAAAAGGAGCCAATGATTCCGAGTGTAACAAAAAAAAAGCCTAAAAAAAGTAAGAAAATATCCATGTATTATGTGTGTTTTGTTGTTTCATATTACAATATAGTAATAACTGTGCTTAAAATTCACTAATGCTTTTTAGAAATGGTGGTTTTATTTCTAATTGTGGACTAAAAGAAAATGTTGTACTTTTCAGACATCAATTTTTAGTGATGTTACAACGTATTTTTACTATTTTATTTTGTGGATTATTGTTCACATCCTGTGAGTTTTTTCAGAAGAAAGAATTGGCTACAGGTGTTGTAATTGATACTATTATTGATTACAACTCTATAGATACATTTCCGTTATTTCCAAATTGTGATAGTATACCTTCGCAAGAAAAGCAGAAAATTTGTTCGCAAATAAAATTGTCAGAGCATATTTACGCTTCTTTATCAGAGTATAAAATTGTAACTTCTAAACAAGTAAATGACACTATTTTAATTCGATTGAAAATTGATAATAATGGTAAATCTACTTTGACAAATATTCACTCTTCAGAATTTATAAAGCAAGTGATTCCGAATTTAGATAGTTTAATAAATAGTGGAATTAAAAACCTACCTTTATTAAAACCTGCAATAAAAAGAGGAATGCCTGTAGCGACAGAATTTACATTACCTATAGTTGTGAAAAATTAATCATTGTAATTCCTGCGAATGCAGGAATCCAGAAGTAAAGTGTTTGTTGAATTCGATACTTTTTCTAATGAGATTAATTTTGATCTAATGAAAAAAATTAATCATTCAACATTTCCCAAAGCGTATCTTTCAATTCAGACAATCCTTTTTGTGCAACAGATGAAATGAAAAGATGAGGAATGCTCTTTGGAATTTCTTTTTCTAATTCAGTTTGTAATTCGTCATCAAGCATATCAGATTTTGAAATAACCAAGAGTCGTTCCTTATCTAGTAGTTCAGGATTATGCTGTTTTAATTCGTTTAATAAAACATCATATTCTTTGTTGATGTCTTTGCTATCAGCAGGAATCAAGAAAAGAAGTGTTGAGTTACGTTCAATATGTCTCAAGAATCTGTGTCCAAGACCTTTTCCTTCATGAGCACCTTCAATAATTCCAGGAATATCTGCCATAACAAATGATCTATGGTCACGATAATTCACAATTCCTAAGTTTGGCCTTAGAGTTGTAAAAGCATAGTCTGCAATTTTAGGTTTTGCTGCTGTTAAAACAGATAACAATGTTGATTTTCCTGCATTAGGAAAACCAACTAATCCAACATCAGCTAAAACTTTTAATTCTAATTGAAACCAATCCTCAAGACCGTCAACTCCAGGTTGCGCATATCTTGGTGTTTGATTTGTAGATGACTTAAAATGCCAGTTTCCACGGCCACCCATTCCACCTTCAGCAAGAGTAACTTCTTCTCCATCATAGGTTATTTCAAAAAGAATTTCATTTGTCTCAGAGTTCCTTACAATAGTACCTAAAGGGACGTCTATATAAACATCATCTCCGTCTTTTCCAGTACTTCTACTTTTTGAACCATGTCCACCATGATCAGCTTTAAAGTGCTTTTTATATTTTAAGTGTAATAACGTCCACATTCCTTTGTTAGCACGAACAATTATATGACCTCCACGACCACCATCACCGCCATCAGGACCACCTTTAGTGATAAATTTTTCACGGTGTAAGTGTACAGATCCTTTACCACCTTTACCAGATGCAACATGAACCTTTACATAGTCAACAAAGTTTCCTTCAGTCATTATTTCTTTTTATAAAGTATCGATAATATTACTTAATCGATTAGTGATTTCTTCTATAGATCCAACACCATCAGCACCAAAATATTTATTTTGATTGGTATAGTAATCTTTTAAAACAGCAGTTTTAGTATTGTATTCGTTAAATCTATTTCTGATTTTTGTTTCGTCTTGGTCGTCAGTTCTACCACTAGTTTTTCCACGTTCTAAAAGACGTGCTACTAATAAATCTTCTGTAACTTCAAGTGCAATCATTCCATCAATAGTTTCACCTTTTTTAGATAAAAAAGTGTCTAATGCTTTGGCTTGTGAAGTTGTTCTTGGAAAGCCGTCGAAAATAAAACCTTTTACACCTGCATTTTTATTTACCTCTTCCTCAAGCATATTGATAGTTACCTCATCGGGAACTAAATTGCCATCATCCATATAAGATTTGGCTAATACTCCAAGTTCTGTTTTATTTTTGATATTATATCTAAAGATATCACCTGTAGAAATATGTACTAAATTATATTTTTCTTTTAATGAATCTGCTTGAGTGCCTTTTCCTGCACCTGGAGGTCCAAATAATACAATATTGGTCATTGTTTGTGTTGTTATTTTATAAATACTGTTTAAATTTCTACCTAAATTATTGTAATCCATTCCATAACCAACAATAAATTCGTCTGGAATTGACATTCCAAGATAATCGATTGGTAATTCTTTTTTGAATACATCTGGTTTTAAAAATAGCGATGCAACTTTTAATGTTTTTAAATTTTTAGTTTTAAAAATATCATATATTTTTTGGAGTGTACTTCCTGTATCAATAATATCTTCAAGTATTATTACAGTTCTATTTGATAAGTCTTCATTGATGCCAATTAACTCATTAACCTTACCTGAAGATTTAGTCCCTTCATATGAACTTAATTTAACAAATGACACTTCACAATTATAAGGGTAATTCCTAACGATGTCTGCTGCAAGAATGAACGAACCATTTAGTATACCAATAAAAATAGGCACTTCATCTTTAAAATCTTTTGCAATTTGATTTGCTAATAATTTTACTGATTTGTCAACCTTTTCCTTAGAAATATAAGGTTTGAAGTAGTTGTCATGTAATTTTATAATGCTCATATTGGGTAATGTAACGAAGTGTAAAAATAAGAAAAACCGTCTCATTTTGAGACGGTTTTAGTTGTTATTTAGAAAGACAAATTATTTTTTCTTGTTTTCTAATTTTTTAGATGTGTCATACATTATTGGTGATGCAATAAATAATGATGAATATGTACCAACTACAACACCTACTATTAATGCAAACATAAATCCTTTAATAGAATCACCTCCGAATAAGAAGATTGCAAATAACACTACTAATGTTGTTATAGAAGTGTTAATTGTTCTACCGAGAGTGTTACTTAATGCGCTATTAACCACTTTAGAATATTTCCAAGTGCTATGCAACTTTGCGTATTCTCTAATTCTATCAAAAATCACAACAGTATCATTTAGTGAATATCCTACAACTGTTAGTATTGCAGCAATAAATGATTGTCCAATTTCCATGTCAAATGGCATTATACTATAGAATATTGAGAATATTGCTAATACAATTAATACATCATGGAATACGGCTACTACAGCACCTAAACTGTATTGCCATTTTCTAAAACGGAATAAAATATATAAGAATACAATCAATAATGATCCAATAATTGCCCAACCTGCAGCAGCTTTAATATCATCTGCAATTGTTGGTTCAACTTTCATTTTACTTTCAATACCTACAGTTCTTTCACCTTTATAGTCTACTTTAAATTGATCTAAAGTAGTTCCATCAGGTAAATAAGATTGAAGGCCAATGAATAATTTATTTCTAACTTCATTATCTATTTCATTTCCTTCTTCATCAATTCTATACTTTGTAGTAATCTTTAATTGTGAATCTTCACCATATGTTTTTACTTCAGGGGCATCTCCAAAAGCTCCTTTTAAAGTTCCAGCTACTTCTGTAGGGTTAATAGGTTCAGCGAACTTTACAATATAAGAACGACCTCCAACAAAATCTACACCATAATTCAAACTGTTAGTTAATAATGAAAATAGACCGCCAGCAATAATAATTCCTGAAATGATATACGCAATTTTACGTTTCTTTAAGAAGTCTATACTGATGTTTTTAAACCAGTTTTTAGTAATGTTTGTATTAAAGGTTAAGTCATTTTTACTTGTATACCAATCTAATAACATCCTTGTAATAAATACCGCTGTAAATAAAGAGGTAACAATACCTAACATTAATGTAGTGGCAAAACCTTTAATTGGCCCCGTACCAAATACAAATAGTATTACACCAGTTAAGAAAGTAGTAACGTTGGCATCTAAAATTGCTGATAAAGCACCTTTAAAACTAAATCCGCCAGCGATGGCTTCTTTTAATCCTTTACCATTATTAAGTTCTTCTTTAATACGTTCAAAAATAATTACGTTAGCATCTACAGACATACCTATTGTTAAGATAATACCTGCAATTCCAGGAAGTGTTAATACAAATCCGAATGATGCAAAGACTCCGAAGATTAATAAGATATTAAATGCTAAAGCAATATTGGCAAATAATCCTGCTTTACCGTAATAGAATAGCATCCAAAGTAAAATAAGGATTAGTGCAATTCCGAAAGAAGTGAAACTACTATCAATTGCTTTTTGGCCAAGTGAGGCTCCAACTACAGCTGACTGAATAATATGTGCTCTTGCAGGAAGTTTACCTGCTTTTAATATATTAGCTAAATCTTCTGCCTCTTCAATAGTCATACTACCACCAGAAATAGATGTATTTCCTGCTAAAATTGGATCCCCAACTCTAGGTGCAGAATGTACTTCGTTATCAAGAACAACGGCAACAAAGCCTCCATTAGCATTTTCTGTAGTTAATTTAGCCCATAATTTAGAGCCATAAGTATTCATTGACATACTAACTTCTGGATTTGAACCAAATTGGTCAAAACCTTGTCTAGCATCTTCAATTACATCACCTTCTATTGGAGCTATATCTTCACGGTTAGATTTAATTGCATACAATCCAATAACTTCACCGTTTGCTTTAGCGTCCCATAAGAATTTAGCATATCGCATATCACTTGGCAATAAACTTCTTACTTCCTTTAATCCTAAGAATTTATTAACTCTTGCAGTATCAATAATCGCCGCTTGACCTATAAATGAACTTTTTTGATTTTCTGTTTGCGCAAAATTTGGTCCAAGGAAAGAAAATAATCTATTTTGTTTTTTTTGAGTTGTAATAGAGTCAGTTACAGCACCTAATAAATCGTCTAAGTTTTCAGTTGCTGAAGAGTCTTCTACAGCGTCATCTTTAAATAATTCTGCAGTTTTAGCATCTGCTTCAATTAAGAAGTTCTGAATGTCACTATTTGCATATGCTTCCCAGAACTGTAATTTTGCAGTTCCAGTAATTAATTTCTCTATACGATCAATATCTTTTGCTCCAGGTAATTCTATTAAAATTCTCCCTGACTTTCCAATACGTTGAATGTTTGGTTGAGTTACACCAAATTTATCTATACGACTTCTTAGCACTTGAAATGCTGTAGAAATAGAAGCGTCAATTTCTTCTTCTATAACAGGCTCTACTTCAGCATTCGTATTTTTAAAATTGATTTTTCCACTTAGTGATTTGTTTCCAAAAATACTTGGATCACTTAATTGGATGTCTTTACCAGCACTTGCTTTAGCAAAGGCTTCAAAGAAAAGCGCAGTATATGTGTTGTCACTATTTTTTTGAGCAGCAGTTGCATTTTCTAATGCTTCATTAAATACTGGATTTTTAGAATTGTTTGATAATCCAACTAAAATATCTCTTACAGATACTTGTAAAATTGCATTGATACCTCCTTTTAAATCCAATCCTAAATTTAAAGACTTGTCTTTAATGTCGTTGTAAGTAAACCTTCCTAAGATAGTAGAGTCATTAGCTACTGAATCTAAGTAAATTCTTTCGTATTTGTTTAATAAAGTAGCATCACCATCAGCTTTTAATATCGAAAATTCTTCGGCATCATTCTCAACACTATTAGTAAGTGCTGTAAATGATAATTGGTATAAACTTACTATTCCAAAAAGGATAGCAAATAACTTAATAAGTCCTTTGTTTTGCATTCTATTTTAATTTAAGTCTTTAATTTCTTAATAAACGTGCAAATATATAATTTCCAAGGGGAAAGTTGGCACTTTTTTAACTAAAAGATTGAACCGAACAAGGTTTTAGATTTTAAGTAGTTTTTAAACTATAATTTTATTGCTTTGTAGACTTATTAAAGTATGAATAAAAAACTATATTAGCTTTAGAAAATTTCTCAATAAATGAAACACTTAACAGATATCGAAATTGCTCAAAAAGCAATTTTAAATCATATTAAAGAAATCGCTCAAAAATTAAAAATTGAAGAAGATGACTTGGAGATGTATGGAAAACACAAGGCGAAACTTCCTTTAAATTTAATTAATGAAGAAGCGATAAAAAGCAATAATTTAGTTTTAGTTACTGCGTTAACTCCTACACCTGCAGGTGAAGGAAAGACAACGGTTTCAATTGGTTTAACTGAAGGATTGAATAAGATTGGGAAGCAAGCAACGGTAGTATTAAGAGAGCCGTCTTTAGGACCAGTATTTGGGATGAAAGGTGGTGCAGCAGGAGGAGGTTATTCTCAAGTTGTTCCAATGGAAGATATTAATTTGCATTTTACTGGAGATTTTAATGCAGTAGAAAAAGCAAATAATTTATTATCAGCTTTGATTGATAATAATTTGCAGAGCAAAGTTGGGAATTTAAATTTAGATGCTAGAACAATTCTTTGGAAGCGTGTAATAGATATGAATGATCGGGCATTACGTGATATTACAATTGGTTTAGGAGGTGTCTCAAATGGTATTCCACGTCAAGATGGATTTAATATAACACCAGCATCTGAAGTGATGGCTATTTTATGCATGGCTTCTAATTTTGAAGATTTAAAACAACGATTAGGAGATATTTTTATAGGGTTTACATTTGATAAGAAAGCAATCTTTGCAAGAGATTTGAATGCCGAAAATGCGATGGCTATATTATTAAAAGATGCTATTAAACCAAATCTAGTTCAAACTTTGGAGAAAAACCCAGCAATAATTCATGGAGGTCCTTTTGCAAATATTGCTCAAGGGACGAATACAATTATTGCAACAAAAATGGGACTTTCATTGTCTAATTATGTAGTTACAGAAGCTGGTTTTGGTGCTGATTTAGGTGCGGAAAAATTTTTGAATATTAAATGTGCACATGCAGGTTTAAATCCTAAATGTGTTGTTTTAGTGGCAACAATCAGGGCTCTTCGTCATCATGGAGGAGCAGAGAAAGAAGAATATAATACACCAAACTTAGAGAGAGTCAATAAAGGATTTGAGAATTTAGAAAAACATATTGAAAATATTAGAAAATTTAATATTGAACCAGTTGTTGCTATCAATTCTTTTGTTTCTGATAGTGTTGAAGAAGTGAATTTAATCATAGAAAACTGTAAGTCTTTAAATGTTCATGCTGTTGTTTCAGAAGGTTGGTCAAATGGAGGTGAAGGAACTAAAAATTTAGCAAAGGCCGTTGTTGATGTAGTTGAGAATAAAGCAACTCAGTTTAGACCTTTATATGATTGGAACTCTCCAATGCGTGAAAAAATTGAAACAATTGCCAAAGAAATTTATGGTGCTGATGGCGTAGATTTCGATAAAAAAGCTTTATTGAATCTGAGAAGAATTGATAGGTTAGGGTTTAATAATTTTGCAGTTTGCATGGCTAAAACTCAAAAATCATTTTCAGATGATGAAACTAAAAAAGGGCGTCCAACAGGATTTAGAGTGAATGTTCGTGAAATTGAGATAGCTGCAGGAGCACGATTTGTTATTCCAATATTAGGAAAAATAATGCGTATGCCAGGACTTCCTCCGATACCAGCATCTACAAATATGCATATTGATAATAATGGAGTTATTTCTGGATTGTCTTAGGGAATAAGAGGGTCATTTATACTCTACTTTTCTCACTCATTATTCCCGCTAGTTATAAAGTAGTGGGATCGGAGATATTAACTATATTTTTTTAAAACTACCTTATTCATTTTTTAAAATTAAAGCAACACTAAGTCTTATTTCTCCGTAAGAAATTTCTTCATCTAGTTTTTCGTAAATGGGCTTCAACTCTGTTTTTCGATCCAATTCGTTAAAAGCAACTCGGACTTTGGCTACAATTTCTTTGTCTACAAACCTCTCCAATGCCACTTCTTTTCCTTCAGCGTACAGTTGAGATAAATGTGAAAAAATAGTGGTAATTGATAGACTTCTCCTTTCCGCAATTTCCGCAGGAGTTAACCCTTCTTTATATAAATTAAAGGTCTCTGTTGTTGTAGAGGTTTTCCGTGGCTTAGTCGCGCCTTTAAATTTTCGAATTACACTCATAAATTCCTCTCCATATTGCTCCATTTTGTTCATTCCAACTCCCGAAATCGCCAAAAATTGATTCTCTGTTATTGGCAGTTCGCTTGCCATTAATTTCAATGACTTGTCGTTAAAAATTATATATGCAGGTACGTTCTCTTCTCTCGAAATGGAATATCTCACTTTTTTTAGTTCCGTAAATAAGTCTTTATTTACCTCTCCTTCTGGAGCCATTTTCACCACTTTTTGTTTCTTCTTTTTCTCTTCTGGACTTATAGGGGTTGTCAGTTTTATCGTTTCTTCTCCTTTTAAAACTTTCCAGCCAATTGGTGATATTTTCAATGCAGAATTCTCGTTATACATTATTTCTATCAATCCTTGATTTGCCATTTGAATCACATAATCTCGCCAATCATAAAAACTAATATCCTTTCCTATTCCATACGTTTTTAACTTAAAAAACTGTTTTGTATGTACATCTGCATTGTTACTTCCTCTCAATACATTAATTAACATGGTAACTCCTTCTTTTTCTCCCATTCTTACGATTCCTGAAAGAGCTTTTTGTGTCAAAATAGTACCTTCAAAATCTTTAGGTGGATTTTCACAAACATCACAATTACCACAGTTTTTGTTAAGGTGTTCTCCAAAATAAGACAACAATATTTTTCTCCTACATGATTTTGCTTCTGCAAATTGCAGCATCCTGTTCAATTTTTCTTTTTGCATGGCTGTATTAGCTCCGCCATCTGCAAATTGGCTGTACAACACAAAATCACGCATGTTATAGTATAACACTGTTTCTGATGGAAGTC
Organism: uncultured Lutibacter sp.; assembly: GCA_963933045.1. Lineage (GTDB taxonomy): Bacteria > Bacteroidota > Bacteroidia > Flavobacteriales > Flavobacteriaceae > Urechidicola. Next base: position 28,482 of record CAWVTS010000006.1, read on the forward strand.
CATCTCTTCCAGCCCTTCCTATTTCTTGGTAATATCCTTCCAGGTTTTTCGGTAAATTATAATGAATCACAAAACGGACATTTGATTTGTCAATTCCCATTCCAAAAGCGATCGTGGCTACAATTATCTTTGTATCGTCATTTATAAATTCAGTTTGTGCTTTTTCTCGTTCTTCGGGATTCATTCCTGCATGATAAAACGCAACAGAACATCCTTCTTCTTTTAAATAATTAGCGACTTCTTCTGTGTTTTTTCTACTTAAGCAATAAATGATACCACTTTCATTCTTTTTTTGTTCCACAAAATTCACTATTTCTTGCAATTTTTTCTTTTTTGGAACTTGTCCTCGTACTTCGATACTCAAGTTTTTTCGGTCAAAAGAAGAAATGAATAATTTAGAGTTGCGTAAGCCCAATTGCTCTTCAATGTCTTTTCTTGCCGATTTGTCTGCCGTGGCAGTCAGTGCCATAAATGGGACTGTTGGTAACGAATTTCTAAATATTTTTAACCGTGTATATTCTGGTCTAAAATCATGTCCCCACATACTCACACAATGTGCTTCGTCAATTGCTACTAGTTTGATATTTAAATTTTTAATCCAAGTGTTGCTTACCGATATTAATTTTTCTGGTGACAAATACAACAATTGTAATTCACCTTTCATTGCTTTGTCAATGACTGTATTTTCTTCTTGTGGAGAAATAGAACTATTAAAAAAATCGGCTTTTATCCCGTTAGCTTTTAATGCTTGAACTTGGTCTTTCATCAATGAAATTAGTGGAGAAACCACAATTGTAATTCCATCAAAAACCAATGCAGGAATTTGAAAGCACATAGATTTTCCTCCGCCAGTTGGCATCAATATAAAACTGTCTTTCCCGTCTATTGTCCGTTCAATAATTTCTTCCTGTAAAGGGCGAAACTCTTCGTAACCAAATACGTTTTTTAATATGGTATGTGTTTGATTTTTCAAATTATAAAAGATTCATTTATAGCAATTAAAGTTAAGTTTTAATTGTAAGTGTTTTAATTTATGATGGGTAAATTAATTTACTTTTTGTTGTCCTAAAAAAATAAACTTTGTTAATGTAGAGACTCAAAATAAAAAAAGCCTCAAAGAATTTCTTTGAGGCTTTTAAGCTTTTAGTATACTTATTAAATTGGAGTTTATAAAGTGGATTATAATTCTAATAATCCATTCGTCTTTTTCACACCATCTGCGCTTTCTTGCATTTTTTCTTTTTCAGCTTCGTTTAATTTAATTTCTACAATTTTCTCAATTCCATTTCTTCCAAGAATCACTGGAACCCCAATGCATAAATCATTCAGTCCATATTCTCCTTCTAATAAAACTGAGCATGGGAACATTTTTTGTTGGTCACATGCAATTGCCTGAACTAATGCAGAAACTGCCGCTCCAGGAGCGTACCATGCACTTGTTCCTAACAATCCAGTTAAAGTTGCGCCACCTACTTTAGTGTCCGAAGCAACTTGCTCTAAACGTTCGTTTGAAATTAATTCTGAAACTTTCACACTATTTCTAGCAGCAAGTCTTGTTAAAGGAACCATGCCCTTATCACTGTGGCCTCCAATTACCATTCCATCAACATCTGAAATTGGAGCGTTTAACGCTTCAGCTAATCTGTATTTGAAACGAGCACTATCTAATGCTCCACCCATTCCAATAATTCTGTTTTTAGGTAAATCTGTAGTTTTATGAACTAAATAAGTCATCGTATCCATAGGGTTACTTACAACTATAATAATCACATTAGGAGAATGTTCAATCAAACTTTTAGAAACCATTTTCACAATTCCTGCATTAATTCCGATTAATTCTTCACGTGTCATTCCAGGTTTTCTTGGGATTCCACTTGTAATTACTGCAATATCACTATTTGCAGTTTTTAAATAATCACTAGTAGATCCAACAATTTTAGTATCAAATCCGTTTAAAGATGCAGTTTGCATTAGGTCCATAGCTTTTCCTTCAGCAAAACCTTCTTTAATATCTAAAATTACAACTTCTGATGCAAAATCTTTAATTGCAATATACTCTGCACAACTAGCACCTACTGCTCCAGCGCCAACAACTGTTACTTTCATTTCATTTTATTTTAAATTTGTCTTATATATCAATTTTTGCATACTTAGCATTTTTCTCAATAAACTCTCTACGTGGTGGAACTTCATCTCCCATCAACATAGAGAATACTCTATCTGCTTCAGTACCATTCTCAATTACAATTTGTCTTAAGGTTCTAAATTCTGGATTCATAGTTGTATCCCACAATTGTCCAGCATTCATCTCTCCTAGACCTTTATACCTCTGTATTGCTGCGCTTCCGCCCATTTTTTGAACAATTAAATCACGCTGATCATCATTCCATGCATACTCTCTTTTTTGTCCTTTTTTAACTAAATATAGTGGTGGTGCAGCAATATAAACGCATCCTTCTTCAATCAATTCTTTCATAAATCGGAAGAAGAAAGTTAGAATAAGCGTAGCGATATGACTACCATCAACATCGGCATCACACATTATAACTACTTTTTTGTATCTTAGTTTTGATAAGTTTAAGGCTCTTGGATCTTCTTCAGTTCCTATAGAAACACCTAATGCTGTAAACATATTTTTGATTTCTTCATTTTCAAAAACCTTATGTTGCATTGCTTTCTCAACGTTCAATATTTTCCCTCTTAAAGGTAATATAGCTTGGAACATTCTATCCCGTCCTTGTTTTGCAGTTCCGCCAGCCGAATCTCCCTCAACTAGGAAAATTTCACATTTATCTGGATCTGTTTCAGAGCAATCACTTAATTTTCCAGGTAATCCACCAATAGACATTACAGTTTTACGTTGCACCATTTCTCTGGCTTTACGTGCTGCATGACGTGCAGTTGCGGCTAAGATTACCTTCTGAACAATAATTTTTGCATCATTAGGGTTTTCTTCCAAATAATCAGTTAACATTTCAGAAACGGCTTGAGATACAGCAGAAGTTACGTCTCTGTTTCCTAATTTAGTTTTTGTTTGTCCTTCAAATTGTGGTTCTGCAACTTTTACAGAAACAATTGCTGTTAATCCTTCACGGAAATCATCACCAGCAATTTCAAATTTTACATTTTTCAATAAACCGGAATTGTCAGCATACTTTTTTAAAGTTCCTGTAAGTCCACGTCTAAAACCTGATAAATGAGTACCACCTTCATGTGTGTTAATATTGTTTACATAAGAATGTAAATTTTCAGAATAAGAGGTGTTATATACCATTGCAACTTCAACTGGAATACCATTTTTCTCACCTTCCATTGAGATAATATTTGCAGTTAATTGCTCGCGAGTAGAATCTAAATATCTTATAAATTCAGGTAAACCTTCGCTACTTGTGAAAGTTTCTGTAACATAATTTCCTTCATCATCTGTAGAACGATTGTCAGTTAAAGTAATTGTAATTCCTTTATTTAAATATGACAATTCACGTAAACGAGAAGATAATATATCGTAACTGTATTCAGTAGTTTGAGTAAATATTGATTTGTCTGGTAAAAAAGTCACGATTGTTCCAGTGAAATCAGTTTCGCCAATCTCTTTTACAGGATATAGTGCTTTTCCTTCAGAGTATTCTTGCTGCCAAACTTTACCTTCTTTATGAACTGTTGCAGTTAAATGTTGAGAAAGTGCATTCACACAAGAAACACCAACACCGTGTAATCCACCAGAAACTTTATAAGAATCTTTGTCGAACTTTCCACCAGCACCAATTTTAGTCATTACCACTTGTAAAGCAGAAACGCCTTCTTTTTCGTGAATTCCTACAGGAATTCCACGACCATTATCTTTAGTTGTTATAGAATTATCTTCATTAATAGTCACATCTATAGCGTCACAATATCCCCCCATTGCTTCATCAATAGAGTTATCTACAACTTCGTAAACCAAATGGTGTAAACCACGTGTACCAACATCTCCAATATACATCGAAGGACGCATTCTTACATGCTCCATCCCTTCTAACGCCTGAATACTCGAGGCATCATAATTATGTTTTTTTGCTTCTTCGCTCATATTTTATATATCTGTTATTTTAAACAAAAATGAATAATAACAAAGATACAAAAATAAGAGGTAAATTTAACCTGTTTAAGCACTGATTGATTGAAGTTTTTAACAAATTGTGAATATTCTAAAACGCGCTTAAAACGCATCAAAATGACCTTATTAATGACTGTGAAGATATTTATTCAGAAGCTAAATGATAAAAGTTTAAAAGGCTCTTAAAAAAGATTAAATTAATTAAAAAGCAACTTTAATTTTTGGGATACTCTATGCTTTTTTTTGTTACCATTGGTCCTAATTTTTTCCCACCAAGTAAATGCATATGAATATGAAACACGGATTGTCCCGCATTTTCATTTACATTAATTGACAATCTATATCCAGTTTCTGAAATTCCCTTTTCTTTTGCTAGTTTTTTAGCGACTAACATCATTTTACCGAGTAATTCTATATCTGAATTATCAATATCATTAATAGTATATATTTCTTTTTTTGGGACAATTAATAAATGAACAGGCGCTTGAAGCTTTAAAGGAACAAATGCAATGATTTCATCATCTTCATATTCTATAGTTGCTGGAAGTTCTCGATTTACAATCCTAGTAAAAACTGAACCATTCTCAATTTTTTCATTTTTCGTATTCTGATAAGGTATACTCTGTGATTGTAAAGAATTTACAGTAAATAAACAGATTATTATAATAAGAATAGTTGACTTCATGTGTTTGAAATTATAATTAGATTTAAAGGTAAAATTTATAGTAAAACTCTAGTAGCATTTCTGAATTTAGTATTATTTTTGCGGATGCAAGACAAGGTACTTATTTTAGATTTCGGTTCGCAATTTACACAGTTAATTGCTCGAAGAGTTAGGGAACTCAACATTTACAGTGAAATTCATCCATACAATAGTGAAAAATTTAATGTAGCTGATTTTAAAGCAGTCATACTTTCAGGAAGTCCACATTCTGTTAGAAATAGTGAAGCGCCAAAACCAGACTTATCTGAAATAAAAGGTAAATTACCTTTATTAGGTGTTTGTTATGGTGCGCAATACTTAGCACATTTTTTTGGTGGTGAAGTTGGTTCTTCAAATACACGTGAATATGGTCGAGCAAACTTGTCATTTGTAGATACTTCAGAATTGTTGTTTGAAGGGATTTCTCAAGGAAGTCAAGTTTGGATGAGTCATAGTGATACAATTATTAGTTTGCCTAATAACTACACAAATCTAGCAAGTACTGAAGATGTTAAAAATGCAGCCTTCAAAATTGAAGGAGAAGATACCTATGCAATACAATTTCATCCAGAAGTATATCATTCAACAGATGGTGCGAAATTGTTAGAAAACTTCTTAGTAAAGATTGCAAGTTTGAAACAAACATGGACGCCAGATTCTTTTGTAGATACTACTGTTAGAAATATTAAAGAGGAAGTTGGAAGCGATAAGGTTGTTTTAGGATTGTCTGGAGGTGTAGATTCTACAGTAGCTGCAGTATTGTTGGATAAAGCAATTGGTGAAAACCTTCATTGTATATTTGTAAATAACGGTTTGTTGCGTAAAGATGAGTATCAAAGTGTACTTGATCAATACGAAGGAATGGGCTTGAATGTAAAAGGTGTAGATGCTTCGGCACGCTTTTTGTCTGAATTGAAAGGAGAAAGTGATCCTGAGAAAAAACGTAAGATTATTGGCCGTGTTTTTATTGAAGTTTTTGATGATGAATCAAAACTGATAGAAAACGTTAAGTTTTTGGCACAAGGGACTATTTATCCTGATGTAATAGAATCTGTTTCTGCAACAGGAGGGCCAAGCGCAACGATAAAAAGTCATCATAATGTAGGTGGTTTGCCTGATTTTATGAAGTTGAAAATTGTAGAGCCTTTAAGAATGATTTTTAAAGACGAAGTGAGAAGAGTAGGGAAGTCTATGGGAATTGATGCTGAATTATTAGGAAGACACCCATTTCCAGGCCCAGGACTAGCAATCAGAATTTTAGGTGATATAACTGAAGAGAAAGTTCGTATATTACAAGAAGTAGATGCGATTTTTATAAACGGATTAAAAAAATGGAATCTTTATAATGATGTTTGGCAAGCAGGAGCAATTTTACTTCCAGTAAATTCCGTAGGAGTAATGGGTGATGAAAGAACGTATGAAAAATGTGTTGCTTTGAGAGCTGTTGAATCTGTTGATGGTATGACTGCAGATTGGGTAAATTTACCTTATGAATTTTTGCAAGAAACATCAAATAAAATAATAAATGGAGTAAAAGGCGTTAATAGAGTAGTATATGATATTAGTTCTAAGCCACCTGCAACTATTGAATGGGAATAAATAATATAAATAGATGAGAAAATTAATTTTTTTACTGACTTTGTTAATGGTTTTTACAGCCTGTGGACAGCAAAAAAAATACGTGTCTTATACCGTTAAAAAAGGGGAGACTTTAAAGAGTATTGCAAAAGACAATGGAATAAAAGCAAAAGATTTATTGCGTTTAAATCCTGATGTTTCAAGAAAACCGTCTGCAAATACAGTAATTATTATTCCAAATAATAAAAAACAAACTTCTGTAATAAAAACAAACACCACAGAACGTTTAACTCATAAAGTAAAACGTAAGGAAACATTGTTTAGCATTGCAAAAAAATATAATGTTACAGTTGAGAATTTAAAAAAAGTAAATGATTTAAACGGGAATAAATTGAGTGTTGGGAGAATTATTAAGATTCCTGAAGTTGTAGATATAGATCTTGTTGAGGTTATTCAAGTTGTTGATGTTCTTGCCGAAGAAGATTATTCAAATTTCATTATTCATACTGTAGAAAAAGGGGATACAGTATATAATTTAACTAAACGATTTGATCTTTCAGAAGAGGAGTTGAAAGCAATGAATTCACAATTGGAGATTGATGGTTTAAAACTTGGGATGATTTTAAAACTTGGAGAAAAATCTGAAGATGTAGTTGTAAATTTATTTATTGATCAAATTACTAATAAGCCCTTGAATGTTGTTTTAATGCTGCCATATAAAGTTAATAGTACAATTGATTATAATTCTCGGTTTAAAAAGAAAAATTCTTTAATAAACATTGTTACTGATTTTCATTCAGGAGTATTAATGGCTGTTGATTCATTGAAAAGTCAAGGGATGAATGTAAATTTAAAAGTTATTGATACAGAGAATAAGATGAGTAAGTTGTCGTCAATAATTGATACATATGATTTTGATTATACAGATGCTGTAATCGGACCTTTATTTTTGAAAAACGCTCGATTTGTATCTAAAAAACTTTCAACTATACCTGTAATTGCACCAATGTATTCTAAAAATCAATCGTTGATTTCTGGAAATGATTTGATTAAGGTTGCGCCAGATAAAAGATTGATTCAAGAAAAGTTAATAAATCATTTGTTGAAAAATTATGCGGGAGAAAATATAATTATTTCTGGTGATTCAAGTCCTGTATCTATTTCGAAAATCGCGAAGTTGTCATCAAAATTAAAAGAGCATGATTCAATCAGTGAGATTACAGTAATCAAACCAGAAGAAGGCTATATAGATAGGGAAAGGTTTCATAAAGTTATTGATACTCTTTATCGAAAAAATTGGGTGATTCTTGTAGGGAATGATAATATTACAACAAATGATGTTGTGAATAGTTTAGGTGTGATTTCAAAAGAAAAAGCGAAAATTCAATTATTTAGTTTTGATTTTGGTTCAAACTTTTCTAATGTGAGTAATGAGCAATTGGAGCGATTAAACTTTACGTACCCAAGTTCTGAATTTGTTAATGAGTTAAATGCGGCAACAAAAAATTTCAATAAAAAATATCGCTTAAAATATTACAATTATCCTAGCCAGTATGCTATAAAAGGTTTTGACGTAACGTATGATGTTTTGCTGAGGTTAACGAATTACGATTCGTTTAATGAAGGTGCAGGTGCAGGTGTTTCGCAAAGGATTGGCTCAAAATTTGAGTACAATAAAAAACTTTTTGGAAGTCAAGAAAACAATGGAGTATTCTTAATACAATATCAAGAAGGATTAACATTAAAAAGTATAGAGTAAGATACTATTTAAATAAAAAAAGCAACCATTTCGGTTGCTTTTTTTATGCTATTATAAATTTTTTCTAGCGGGATCCTTTTCTTCTTCCGCCTCCCATTTGACCTCTCATTTGATGATGTCCCATTCCGTTTGCTTTTTTCATTTGATCTTTCATCATTTTAATCTGATCTTTTAAAACACCTTGCTTGTCTAATGCCTTTGCTTCTGAGATTAATTTTGTAGCCTCGTTTTTACGATTTTTAGACATTGAAATTCCCGCTAATTGCAATTTTGCCATAGCAGTATCATGAGACATAGAAAGTCCGAAATTTAAAGCTTTTTTGAAAAATTTTTCTGCTTGAGACAAGTTGGTTTGAGAAACTAATATTCCTTGAAGAAAATTATAGTACCCTTGCTGTTTTATTATCAATGCAGAACTTGGGTTTTTTATATAACTCAACCATTTTTTACAACCTTCAAAATTTTGCTTTCTTAATTGTAAAAAAGCGAGAAGGATAAATTCGTTTTTAAAATAGAATAAAACGAA
>CAWVTS010000007.1:0-34354 GCA_963933045.1 uncultured Lutibacter sp.
CTCATACTAAGTATCTATAAATAAATACCCCTCTAAAGCGGGTGCAAATATACAATGCTCTTTCGTTTTAACATCAAGAAAAACAATTTATTTTTATGTTTTTAAAACCTTTTTTTCAAGTCGTTAATTTACAAGGAATTAAAAAGTGTTTTTCTCAAAAAAAAGATTCTAAAAATTAAAATAAGCATCTAACTATATTTACACTATATATAATTGTAGTTAAATAATAGTTTTCAATATCTTTGTACTCACAATTAAATAGCAAAATGATTAATATTACATTACCTGACGGATCAATCAAACAATTTGAGAAAGGAAGTACTCCTAATGATGTTGCAATGAGTATAAGTCATGGATTAGCTAGAAATGTTATTTCTGCAAAATTTGATGATACAATAATTGAAACAACAACACCTATACATATAGATGGGCATTTAACTTTATTTACTTTTGATAACACTGAGGGAAAGAAAGCATTTTGGCACTCTACAGCACATATACTTGCTCAGGCAATCACTTTCTTTTATCCAGAAGTTAAATTAACTATTGGTCCAGCAATTGATAATGGTTTTTATTACGACTTAGATTTAGGTGATAATTCTATTTCTGATAAAGATTTTAAGAAAATTGAAGATAAAATGATTGAGTTTGCTCGTGGAAAACATGAGTTTAAACTTAGATCAATTTCTAAAGCAGATGCATTATCCTATTACAAAGAGCAAAATAACGAATACAAAGTTGAATTGATTGAAAGTTTAACTGACGGAGAAATCACCTTTTGTGATCACGATGATTTTACTGATTTATGTCGTGGCGGACATATTCCAAATACTGGAATTGTAAAAGCTGTAAAAATAATGAGTGTTGCTGGTGCTTATTGGAGAGGAGATGAAAAAAATAAACAACTAACAAGAGTTTATGGAGTCTCATTTCCAAAACAAAAATTGCTTACAGAACATCTTGAAAAACTCGAAGAAGCTAAACAAAGAGATCATAGAAAACTTGGGAAAGAATTAGAATTATTTGCTTTTTCTAAAAGAGTTGGACAAGGATTACCTTTATGGCTACCAAAAGGTGCTGAACTGAGAGATAGATTAGAGCAATTTTTAAAACGTGCTCAAAAGAAAGCGGGTTATGAAATGGTTATTACACCTCATATAGGTCAAAAAGAACTGTATGTGACTTCAGGACATTATGAAAAATATGGAGAGGATAGTTTTCAACCAATAAATACACCAAAAGATGATGAAGAGTTTTTATTAAAACCTATGAATTGCCCACATCATTGCGAAGTATATAATGTTAAACCTTATTCATATAAAGAATTACCTAAGCGTTTTGCTGAGTTTGGAACGGTTTATAGGTATGAGCAAAGTGGAGAGTTACACGGCTTAACTAGAGTTAGATGTTTTACACAAGATGATGCACATATCTTTTGTATGCCAGATCAATTAAATGACGAATTCAAAGGAGTTATCGATTTAGTTCTATATGTATTTAAAGCACTTGGTTTTGAAGATTTCACAGCACAAATTTCTCTTAGAGACCCTGATGATAAAGAAAAGTATATTGGTTCTGATGAGAATTGGGAAAAAGCAGAAAATGCTATTATAAATGCCGCAAAGGAAAAAGGATTAAACACAATTGTTGAGTATGGTGAAGCTGCGTTTTATGGACCGAAATTAGACTTTATGGTAAAGGATGTTTTAGGCAGAAATTGGCAACTTGGAACTATTCAAGTTGATTATAATCTACCTGAACGTTTTGATTTAACCTATAAAGGATCGGATAACCAACTTCATAGACCGGTTATGATTCATCGCGCTCCATTCGGATCAATGGAGAGATTTATCGCTATACTACTTGAAAACACTGGCGGAAACTTCCCTTTATGGTTAACTCCTGATCAAGTTATTATTTTGCCTATTAGTGATAAATATCAAAAATATGCGGAAAAAGTTTCACAAGTCTTGGAAAATTCCGAAATTCGCGCCCTGATTGACGACCGAAGTGAGAAAACAGGAAGAAAAATCCGTGATGCAGAAATGAAAAAGATACCGTATATGATAATTATCGGTGAAAATGAAGAAGGAGAAGGAACAGTATCTGTAAGGAAACACGGAGAAGGAGACAAAGGAACATATACGATTGAAGATTTTATATCATTAATCAATAAAGAAATAGAAAGTACATTAGAAAAGTTTTAGTTTAATTTAAATTTTGAAATCATAGCAATAAGACGAAAAAAAGGGGCTAGAAAGCCTTGGAGGGTAATAAAAGAAGATCAGCACAGAATTAATGAACATATTAAGTTTGTTGATGAAGTTCGACTAGTTGGTGAAAACATTGAAGTAGGTGTTTATACATTAATTCAAGCCAAAACAATGGCTAGAGAACAAGAACTGGATTTGGTAGAGATATCACCAAAAGCTGTACCTCCTGTTTGTAAAATTATTGACTATAAAAAGTTTCTATACGAACAGAAAAAGCGTGAAAAATCTTTAAAATCTAAGGCTACTAAAGTTGTAGTCAAAGAAATTCGTTTCGGACCTCAAACTGATGAGCATGATTATGAGTTTAAGAAGAAACATGCAGTGAAATTTTTAGAAGAAGGTGCAAAGTTAAAAGCATTTGTATTCTTTAAAGGTCGTTCAATCATATATAAAGATCAGGGGCAGATTTTATTATTAAAACTAGCTCAAGAATTGGAAGAGTATGGTAAGGTTGAACAAATGCCTAAGTTGGAAGGAAAACGTATGATTATGTTCCTTTCTCCAAAAAAGAAATAAAAGTAAACTGTTTTAATAAACAGTAAATAATATTAAGCAAGATAAAAACGAGGAGAAATGCCTAAAATGAAAACAAAATCTAGCGCCAAGAAACGTTTTAAGTTGACTGGAACTGGAAAAATCAAAAGAAAGCATGCTTTTAAGAGTCATATATTGACAAAAAAATCTAAAAAGCGTAAGCTAAGACTTACTCACGATGGTTTGGTACACAAATCTGATAGGAGTAACATCTTACAACAATTAACTTTGAAATAGAAGTTAGGAATTAGTTTAACCATGTAATAGTGCTTATATAAAGAGTTTAATTAATTTTAAACCGCCTATTATAAAAAAAACATTGAAATTATGCCAAGATCAGTAAATTCAGTTGCTTCAAGAGCTCGAAGAAAAAAGATATTGAAGCAAGCAAAAGGTTACTTTGGACGTAGAAAAAACGTTTATACAGTAGCAAAAAATGCAGTTGAAAAAGGGATGTTATATTCTTATAGAGACCGTAAAAACAATAAAAGAAACTTCCGTGGATTGTGGATCCAACGTATCAACGCTGGTGCACGCCAATACGGAATGTCTTATTCTCAGTTTATGGGTAAAGTAAAAGCTAATAATATCGAATTGAACCGTAAGGTACTTGCAGATTTAGCAATGAACAATCCAGATGCTTTTAAGGCAGTAGTTGACAAAGTGAAATAAATAGTTAATACCTTGCTTATAATGAAAGTCCTAAACGAAAGTTTAGGACTTTTTGTTTGTAAATGTTTAATTAGTATTGTTAGACTTTCTAATATATTGAAAGGGAATTAAAACAAGTAAAATCTAAAGTTATTACATTTTTATTTAGTCACTTAATATTAATCGTTCTGCTCAACTATTGAGGCAGTAATAATAGACTGGTATAATAAATAAAAAAAGCCCAAACTTATTGTTTGGGCTTTTTTTATTTATTAATTCTACTTATAAAACTTCACCAAGTTCTTTTAATTTCTCTGTATTCTCAGCAAGTTTCAATCCATCAACAATCTTATGAATATCTCCATTCATAACATTTTGTAAATCGTATAATGTCAATCCAATTCTATGCTCAGTTACTCGTCCTTGAGGGTAATTATAGGTTCTAATTTTCGCTGACCTATCACCACTCGAAACCATACTTTTACGCTTTGCAGAATCTGCAGCTAACTTTTTAGCCAATTCCATTTCATATAGTCTACTTCGCAAAACTTTAAGTGCTTTTTCTAAATTTTTATGTGAAGACTTTTGATCTTGACAACTTACAATCATTCCTGTAGGCTCATGATGTAATTTAATTGCAGAGTACGTAGTATTTACAGACTGACCTCCAGGACCAGTTGAAGTAGTCCTTTCTATCCTCACTTCTTTCATATCTAATTGCAAATCAAACTCTTCTGCTTCAGGAAGCACAATTACAGTTGCCGCACTAGTGTGCACTCTACCTTGAGTTTCTGTTTGTGGTACTCTTTGAACACGATGTACTCCAGACTCAAACTTCATTTCACCATAAACATCAGGACCATTAACACTAAATATAACTTCTTTAAAGCCTCCAGAAGTTCCTAAATTTGAATTTTCAACTTCAATACTCCATCCTTTATCAGAACAATATTTGGTATACATTCTATATAAATCTCCTGCAAAAATACTTGCTTCATCGCCACCTGTTCCAGCACGTATTTCAACAATTACATTTTTAGCATCTTCAGGATCTTTAGGAATCAGCATAAACTTGATATCCTCTTCAAGTTTAAGAATCGCTGGATTCGCGTCATCCATCTCCATTTTCGCCATCTCTACCATCTCAGCATCTGAACCATCCGCAACAATCTCTTTAGCCTCAGCAACGTTATTCAGTAAAGTTTCATATTCTTTGATCTTTTCAACCATCAAACTTAAATCTTTATACTCTTTATTGAGTTTTACATAGCGTTTTTGGTCAGTAATAATATCTGGTTGAATAATCAAATCCGAAACCTCATCGAATCGTTGTCTTATTATATGTAGTTTGTCTAACATCTATCTATCTTTGAAAAGCAAATTTACAAATTTTAAATTGTTTTTGTCTAATAAAAAAGCCTCACTAATGTGAGGCTATAAATTATTTATTTACGACCTTAATTCCAAAGGATATAATACCTGCATCCAATCAATAATGTTAATAATTAAAAACACCATACGGACTCTCAATAGTTAATTTCTTCTTCTCAGAAACCTCTACTCTACCGATGATTTTAGCGTCAACATTATAAGATTTTGAAATATCAATAATAGTTGAGGCTATTTCAAGTGAAACATACAACTCCATTCTATGTCCGCAATTAAATACTTGATACATTTCTTTCCACTCCGTATTCGATTGCTCTTGTATCAACTTAAATAATGGTGGAATTGGAAACATATTATCTTTTACAATATGTAAATTATCTATAAAATGTAAGATTTTTGTTTGAGCACCTCCAGAACAATGAATCATTCCATGTACTTTATCGGAAGAAAATTTTGATAAAATTTCTTTAATAATTGGTGCATACGTTCTTGTTGGTGACAATACTAATTTACCTGCATCAATAGGGGAATCCGCTACTTTATCAGTTAGTTTTGTATTCCCTGAATAGACTAAATCAGAAGGGACTGCCGCATCAAAACTCTCTGGATATTTCTCAGCCAAATACTTGTGAAAAACATCATGTCTTGCAGAAGTTAATCCGTTAGAACCCATTCCTCCATTATATTCAGTTTCATAACTTGCTTGTCCAAAAGACTCTAAGCCTACAATTACATCTCCTGCTTTGATGTTTACATTATCTATAACATCTGTACGTTTCATTCTTGCGGTTACTGTAGAATCTACAATAATTGTACGCACTAAATCGCCAACATCTGCAGTTTCTCCTCCTGTGGAATGGATGGTCACTCCAAAACCTTTTAAGTCTTCAATTAGTTCTTCTGTTCCATTTATGATTGCTGATAAAACTTCGCCTGGAATCTTACTTTTATTACGTCCGATTGTAGAAGATAACATAATGTTATCAGTAGCACCAACACACAATAAATCATCAATATTCATTATTAATGCGTCTTGCGCAACCCCTTTCCAGACAGAAATATCTCCTGTTTCTTTCCAATACATATATGCTAAAGAAGATTTTGTTCCTGCTCCATCTGCATGCATTATCAAACAATAATCATCATCGTTTGTTAAATAATCTGGTACAATTTTACAGAATGCTTTTGGGAATAAACCTTTGTCAATATTCTTAATAGCATTGTGAACATCTTCTTTTGATGCAGATACTCCACGTAGAGCATATCTTTTAGAAATTTCATTAGTCATAATAGAAAATTATCTCGCAAATTTAGTTTAACATTCTTTATTTACAGAATAAATCACTTAAAATTGTATAATAAAAATGCCGAGCATTATACTCGACATTTTTTTTAAATAGGAAAAAATAAAATTTAATTCTCTACAAATTAATGTAGAATGAAACATAGCAATTTCAAAAAAAAATATTTATTGATAATTAACTGAACTTAACTCAACTTGCCTAACCTCAGTTTGAGCAATTGTAATTAATTCTAGTGTTTCACTTTGATCGGTTGTAGTTCTTTTTTCTTTTGTTTCCCCTTGTACTACCATCAAGGTTGTAGTTAGTATAAAAAATACTAAACTCAAAATTTGATTTTTCATAGTTTTAAATTTTTGCTTAACAAAAACTGTTAAAAATTACACAAACAATTCATTAATAATACTTTAAGTGAGAACACAAGTATTGCTTTTTGAACCTAAACTTGGGGTTAATAAATTAATGTGTGGGGGACTGGGTACTGTGGGGAGTAAAATAGTGAGCACAAAGTCTCATTTATTTACCTAACAAAATTACAATTAATTATTCTTTTCACTATTAATTAACGACACCAAATTAACAAATGGAGGTGTTTTGTTAATCTTTGGTAAGATTTTATAAATAAACAACTCTTAACCGTATAAAAACAGTAAAATTGATAGATGCTTTTTTACTTATCCTTAAAGTTAAGATTACCTTAATAAATAACCTTTGAAATTATTGATAACATAAAAATATATGAATTAACAACTTATTGACAGACATTTTATTATTAAATAGAAGTTTAAAATTATATTTGTAACAATATTTTTTAAATCACTTTACAAACAACACGAAATGGCTAAATCAAAATTAGAGTATATCTGGCTAGATGGACACAACCCAACACAGAATATGCGAAGTAAAACAAAAGTTGAAGATAACTTTAGCGGTAAATTAGAAGACTGCTCTATTTGGTCTTTTGATGGAAGCTCAACAGAACAAGCTTCTGGAGGCGCATCAGATTGCTTATTAAAACCAGTAGCAATTTATCCAGACCCAAATAGAAAGAACGGATACTTAGTAATGTCTGAAGTATTAAGCGCAGATGGGACACCACACGCTTCAAACGCAAGAGCTGCAATTGATGATGATGATGCAGATTTTTGGTTTGGATTTGAACAAGAGTATTTCTTGATGGATGCAAAAACAGATTTACCCTTAGGTTTCCCAAGAGGCGGATTTCCTGGTCCTCAAGGAAAATATTACTGTTCTGTTGGTGGACGTTATACTTGGGGTAGAGATTTTGTTGAAGAACATGCAGACCTTTGTATTGAAGCTGGTTTAAACTTTGAAGGAATTAACCAAGAAGTAGCTCCAGGGCAGTGGGAATATCAATTATTTGCAAAAGGCGCGAAACAAGCTGGTGATGAGATTTGGGTTTCACGCTATTTATTAGATAGGTTGACAGAAAAATATGGTTACTATATTGAATATCATCCAAAACCAGTAAAAGGAGATTGGAATGGATCTGGAATGCATGCTAACTTCTCGAATAGTGTATTAAGAGAATGTGGAGATAAAGCAACATATGAAAAAATATGTGAAGCATTTAGACCAGTTACAAAAGAACATATTGATGTTTATGGTGAGTTTAACGACGAACGTTTAACCGGCTTACATGAAACAGCATCAATTACTGATTTTAGCTATGGTATATCTGATAGAGGAGCATCTATCCGTATTCCTATTATTACTGTAGAAAAAGGCTGGAAAGGCTGGCTAGAAGATAGAAGACCCGCTTCAAACGCTGATCCTTATAAAATTGCTGGAAGAATTATAAAAACAGTAAAATCTGCTTTATAGTTTCAACTTTAAAATAAAAAAAGCGCCTTAGATAGGGCGCTTTTTTTTAATGACTTATATTTATTATTGAAATGCCAAATAAATAAATATTATATAAATGGATAATAATAATAATCCTTTTACTCTATTAATTTCAAATTTTTTGGGAATAAACACTAATGGAATTAAAATAGCTGCAACACCAAGCATCCAATAAACATTTGTAATCACATTAGGCTCTATTGCCTTTATAGGAGTTATTATTGCCGTTAATCCAATAACTGACCCAATATTAAATATATTAGAGCCAATTAGGTTTCCTAAAGAAATAGCCTTCTCCCCTTTTAATGCTGCGATAATAGACGCTGAAAGTTCAGGAATACTAGTTCCAACAGCAATAACAGTAGCGCCAATCACACCTTCACTAATCCCAAGGTTTATAGCGATATCTTTTGCTCCGTCTACTAACCAACTTGAACCAAAATACAAAGCAGAGCCCCCTATCAATAACCAAAAAAATATTTTAAAATAACTTACGTCTTGTAAAGTATCATCGACATCATCTACCTCAAGAACCTTATCTTTTCTGGCTTTAGAAATCATTATATAAACAAAAACAACTAAGAAACCTAGTAAGTAAATTCCTTCAAACTGGCTAATTACATTATCATTTATCAAAAAATAATAAAACAATAACGAAATTATCATCATTGCTGGCCAATTCATCTTATAAAAATTTTTATCTACAACTATTGGTGATATAATTGCTGTTAAACCTAATACTAAAGCGATGTTAGCGATGTTAGATCCAACAACGTTTCCTAATGCTAAATCTGGAGAACCATCTAGAGCCGCATTCAAACTAACTAATAATTCAGGTGCCGATGTAGCAAATGAAACAACAGTCATCCCAATTACTAATTTAGAAAGGTTTAATTTAAAAGATAAGGCTACAGAAGAACGAACTAAGAACTCTCCACCTATAACTAATAATATAAAACCAACAATAATTAACGCAATACTCATCCTCTCTAATTTTGTTGCGAATATACTAATTCTATGTGTTTATTTGAATTCAAAAAATATTTTTACGCTGGATATTAATTTATAAAATTACATTAATCTTTATATAACTAAAAAACAACTATAGGGTTGTATCATCAATATATTTAAATGGGAAAACTCACCAAGAGTCCCAAATTTTTCAAAAAAAACATCAAACATACTCCCATTAAATTACTTATAAATCCCAAAATAACAATACTTAGCATACATTTAAATCTTTTTAAAAATAATTATTATTACATAAAAAATGATGAAAGATCAAAATTTAAGGAGAAAAATGATCACTTTCACTTTACTTTCTATAAAAAGACTAAAATTACTCTTTATTTGATTACATATTTTTAAAAATAATCTATTTAAAATTTAATATTAAAACTAAATTGTAGAAGTATATGTTTTATATTACAACTAAAAGTGTAAATTACATTACAATTAACAACTAGTTTAATTAATAATACAATTTGTATTTGGTTCGCAATCTTCTTTCGTTATATATTGATAAAACAAATTACAAATTAATATAAAACACTAACTTAAAACTTAAATTTATGCTACTCATTTTTCTAAAATTAATTTCATTAATACTATGTGGAAATTTAATTCAACTTATAATATTTCTCTTAAATTAAAACTATCCCTCTATTAATCTTCATAACTTAATCAAAGTTAAACCCATAAATAATCAAAATATTCTTGATTTCTTTTTTATTGCTTAGTTTTGTTATTATGAATAAAAGCCTATTTAAAATACTCGCTAAAATCAACAAAATGATTTTACCTTCATTTACCAAAAGAGAGTTGAATATAATGAATGCTAAAAAATGGCAATTAGCCTTAATTGGCTGGAGATATTTTGTGACTAAAAATAGTTTGTAGTCTTACAAAAGTTAGTATATTTGCACACTCAAAAATGGCCTCGTGGCGCAACTGAATAGCGCACTTGATTACGGCTCAAGAGGTTGCTGGTTTGAATCCAGCCGAGGTCACAATGTTTATAAAGGTTTCAAGAGATTGAAGCCTTTTTTGTTTTTTCAGATTGCCCACGATTTGCCTACTTTTTAAGAATTAACACTATATTTTAAAACTTATATTAGGCAAATACTTATCTAAATACTTACCAGTTTTGAAACTATTTACCTCAACTATTTTATTAGTATCTATATTGTAAGTCAACTCAATATAAAATTTATCTATTTCGTAAAGAGATAAATATTCAAAAGTTTCATTACCGACTGCCATGTTTTCTATAAACACACCACCACTCCAAACAACTGCATGTATTTCTTGAAGTGATAAAATATTGAACTCGTATAAATTATTAATAATACTTTTGTTCTCTCTTATAGTGGTTTAGAAATAACTGAATTAAAGGAAGAAGATATGCTTGTGGTTTAATTTGATTGTCTTTACTAAAAACAAATTCTAATATACTTTCTGTGACTAATCTTGATATTGAAATAAAAGCCATCAATATAAAATAAGTTGCTTATTACAACTTATTTTATATATATTTGTTTATGTAAAAGCATTTAATCACAAACTTAAAAGACAACTTATGAAAAACAACAAGCTATTATTTTTTTTAACAATTTTATTCATTTCTTTTTGGAGTATTACAATCGAAGCACAAGAAAATGCTGACCCTGTATTTATCGTTATTACTACAAAATACAAAAATCTAACTGAAAGCGAAGTCGAACTTCAAAAAATAGAGCAAGAATATTACGATAAAGTAACCAGTAAAAATGAATTAATAGTAGGCTCAGAAATTTTGCACCATTATTACACTGCAAATAATTCAGAAATTTTATTTATCTCTGCATACAAAACTTGGGAAGCAATTGAAAAATCAAATTCTATTACTGAATCGTTAATAAAAAAAGGCTGGCCTAATGAAGAAGAGAGAAAAGCATTTCTTGATAAGAAAGATAGTTTTTACACCACATATCATTCTGATGAGATTTTAAAGTCTCAGCCCTGGATTGGACAAAAAGATTTTAATACAGATTCAAAAGAAGCCATCTTAGTTTATCTTAGAACTTCTGAACTATCTAATACGAATCAAGGAAAAGGCCAATGGGATGCCCTTAAAGAATATACTGAAAAAGTGACTATGAAAAACCCTTATATACTAGGGTATTATCCAAGCCGTCATTATTGGGGTAGCGATAGTAGGGATTTCAATGAAGGATTCTTATACAAATCTTTATCTGATATAGAAGCGTCTAATGCTAAAGTAAAAGAGTTAATTGAAGCTGCTTGGCCTGATGAAAAAGAAAGAAAAGCATTCATGGATACTATGGATAAAGAATTTACTGGTATTCACGGTGATTTTATTTATCGAAATGAACCTACAATGAGAAAGTAATATGTTTTTTGATTATATCAACTAATTAAAATTAGTTGATATAATCAAAAAAATTTATACCATAAAAAATAGCAGTTAAGTTATAAACCAAAAGTTTATTTCTTTTCTGCTATTTTTGTTTTAAACGGAAAGTATCGCATTCTTCCTCTGCTACTTTCCACATAAAAACTCGTTGGTGTTGAAGGTCAAAAAAGAAAGAGATTGAAGCAATTGTATATCTGTAACTGAAAAAAATGGAGAAATTTGCCCATAATTTATATTAAATACTAGCCATCAATAGCAAATAAGTTGTTTATTACAACTTATTTGCTATACATTTGTTTTTTTAAAAAACATTTAATCACAAACATAAAATACAATTCAAGCATTAACCTTAAAAAAGACCACTGAAGCATATAATTTTAAACGGTTTTATGTGGAGTTTTAACTATGAAAAATAATGAAGAACAATTTTTAGACGCATTGAAGAGAATAAACACTGCTTATGATAATACAGGCTTAAGAACTCATTATAGTCCTGAAATGAGGAAAGCATTAACAAATATGAAAATGGTACTAATTATTAATGCCATATAACATTGGATATAAAATAGTAGTAATAGTAGAGTAAACTATCAGTTGCTTTTTGAGAATAAATCGAATTAATAAGAATAGAGAAACGAATTTCCTAAAAAATAATTTGCATTTATTAACCCAGATCAATGCACAGGGTTAATAAAAGAAATACTTTTGCTTTCAAATTAATTATAGGTGAAATAATAAAAAATATTATATTTAGTTAATATTTTTTTTATATGTAGTCGCAAGATTTCAATAACTTTTTAACCGATTTACCAATTAAACTTTTGATTCATGAAAAACGTTGCACTACTGCTCTTATTAATTGTTGGATTCCAGCAAACTTTACAAGCACAAAAATACAAAGACCTAATGGAAGACACTTCCGTGAACTTTTATGATGTCGTAAAAGAAGGGGAAACCTATTTCAAAACTGTTGACCTGACTGTTAAAGGAAGTGGATACAAGCAATTTTTACGCTGGAAGAATAATAATGAGTACAAATTCTTTCCATCAGGAAGACGTGATAATCTTGATCCGTATTTAGCAAAAAATGCATTAGAAGCATTTAGAGTCAATACTTCAAATCAATTATCGTCCCAAAGTCGGCTAATGGCAAGCAGCGGTTGGCGAGAACTTGGTCCAATTTCGGTAGATAATATTACGGGGCATTATGCGGCTGGTATTGGACGCGTAGAAGATGTATATGTCGATCCAACTAACAAAGAAAAATTATACTTAGGCTCTAGAAGTGGAGGCTTGTGGCGCAGTACCGACGAAGGAGCTACTTGGGTTGGTGGGAGCACCGATTTTTTACCTGGATGCGGGGTGAATACCATTACTGCAGACAAGGACAACTCAGACATCCTATTTATGAACTTACAAAATTCTAACAATCAAAATTCTTATGGAATTTATAAAAGTACAGACGCCGGAGCTACAGTTACAGAATCCGCTTTTAATCCTGGAAATTTAGGAGAAGGCGGACTTGGTGATAACCTTAGAGTTTATAGAGTTATTTATCACCCTTCGACAGATGGTTTGTTGTTTATAGGGACAAACCGTGGTTTGTACCGTTCGGACGATGATTTGGTTACTTACTCAAAGGTTGCAGAGGGAAACTATTTTCAAATTATATTTCACCCAACTAACAGTCAAATTATATACACTCAAAACCGAGCAAGCAATACCACAAAAAATTATTTATCAAAATCTACTAATGGGGGCTTAAACTTTGTACAAACTACTGAGATTACAGCAAATAATTCTAATGAAGCAAAACTTGCAGTTACTCCAGCAGAACCAAACAGTGTCTTTTGGGGAATTTCTGCAGGTCTTTTTAAATCCACAAATTTGGGTGAGAGTTTTTCCCTAATAAACAACAACTTGGGAACAGGTGTAGGCGGTTTTTCAGTCCATACCACTAATGCTTCAAACATACTATTAGGGTATGTAGACTTGTTTAATTCTACAGATGCTGGGGCAAGTTTCACACAACGTACCCGTTGGTCATTAGGAGATGCTAATTTCCATCCGACACAAAATGATTTTCAATATAATTACGAAAATAGTACAGCTTATGTGCATGCAGATACTAATTTATCGTCTTGTGTAAATGGAGTTTTTTATGCAATGACCGATGGAATGCTTGCTAAAAGTGAGGACGGTGGCGAAAATTGGACCAACCTAATGAGATCAGGTGTTGGCATTAGAGAAAATTATAAACTAGGGGTCAGTCAATCTAACAATGGACTTTCTGTGAGTGGATCTCAAGACAATGGGTCAAGTATTTATAAGGATACGGGCTGGATTGAATTTGCTGGAGGAGATGGAATGGAAGGCATTGTACACCCGCTGAACGACGATTGGATCATTTCTAGTGCTCAATTTGGTCATAGAAGACGTACCAAAGACGGTGGATCTTCACAGGATTCTGCTACTCCTAATAGTAGTGAAGATGGAGATTGGATCGCGCCTTTGGCCTATGACCCAAATGATCATATGACCATTTATGATTTTAGAGATGGAGTCAGAAAAAGTACTGATTTTGGTTCGAACCATACCTTAATGGGACGTCCAGATTTTGAAAGCACTCATAACCTTAAAATTGCACAAGCTGAAATTGCCCAAAATGATTCAAATATTATGGTAATGCTTCCTTATGCTGGAGAACACTTTGAAAAATCTACAGACGGAGGGGTCACCTATACCAGTATTAGGGCTGGGCTTCCAAATAGTTTCATACGAGATATCGCTTTTGATCCCTTAGATGATGATACGATAATCGTTGTGAATGCTTCTCATCAAGACAATGGTAATAAGGTATATATAACAACCAATGGCGGATCTAATTGGACAAATATTACTTATAATTTAGGAAACATTCCCGTGCATTCAGTGGTGATCGATCACCAAGACTCAAAAAACATATATTTAGGGACTGAAGTTGGTGTGTTTACAAAACATATGACAGCAAACTCTTGGTTGTTGTATAATACGGATTTACCAAACACAACCGTCACCGAAATGGAAATTAACTGGGGCGCAAATACGATAAAAGCCGCCACTTGGGGACGAGGCCTTTGGGAAGGTGATCTCGTGGGGAGAGCCGACTACCCTTCTATTAATTATACAGAGATTACAGACGCCCCAACAGACAGTCCTCCAACAGAAACTGAAAATCAATTTGTCACATCGGTTATTGCGTATGATGGTGCACTCTCAAGTGTATATGTAAGATGGTCTAGAGGCGATACGCCCGATTTTAGCAACGCAGACAATACCATCAAGATGTCTAACACACCTAATACAAAGAGGTGGGTTTCTGATTCAGGCATTCCAGGTCAAGCTGGTAAAAAAACATTTTTTAAAGTATTTGCTAAAGGCGCCAATGGAGAAACAAGTGAAACGTATAAATTCATGTATAATATGGATGAATTCTTATGTGACAGCGACTACGATTATTCTATTACTACTGGCGATGACCATATCAAAAGAGTGACCGTGGGGAGTACTTCGAACGCTACCTACTTTGAAAATACTTCAGGAAATGATGGACGCACACTATATAATTTTCTTGATCCCGTAGAATATAAAATCGGAGAGGTCTATTCCATAGAAATTGAACTTGAACAATTTTCAACCTATGACAAAGCAGGTGCATGGATTGATTATAACAACAATAGCGAACTGGAAGAGAACGAACAAATCACAATGTCAGCATATAATGCAGATACTAATATTGCCACAGGATCATTTACCGTCCCAGAAACGGCCCAATTGGACACGCCTTTATATTTTAGAATAAAAAATAGTTTTATACCTCTTGATAACCCAGTTGGACCGTGCTTTCAATCTGTATATGGAGAAGTTGAAGATTATTTGGTCACTATTGGAGCTAGTGTTTTAAGTATTAAAGAGGAAACTTTAAATGCTAATTTAGTCATGTACCCCAATCCAACTAGTGACACTTTATTCTTTTCTGTAAATAATATGATCATAAATTCCATAGATATATATGATTTGACTGGTAAGAAAATTATATCAAAAACGTTTACAAATTCAGACTACCAATTAGATATTTCTAGTTTGAGTAGTGCCAATTATTTTTTGTTTATTTATTCAAATACAGGAGAAGTAGTGAAACATTTATTTAAAAATTAGCAGCTTATGAACTCTACAATGTATGAGGAGTAAACGGTATAAAATGACCTCTTTCAGTGAATAATAAATTTAAAAACAAGTATTAACCTTAAAAAAGACCATTGAAGCACTTAATTTTAAACGGTTTTATGTGGAGTTTTAACTATGAAAAATAATGAAGAACAATTTTTAGACGCATTGGAGAGAATAAACACAGCTTATGATAATACAGGCTTAAGAACTCATTACACTCCTGAAATGAGGAAAGCATTAACAAATATGAAAATGGTATTAATTATTAATGCCATATAACATTGGATATGCATGACTTTTTTTATGATCGCTCAACTGATGGGAAGAAGAATATATGCCTATAATATAAAACCCTCTAAAATACGCAAAGGGTTTATAGCCTTGGTAAATGGGTTAGGTTTAAGGATAAATTCGTTTTCTAATTCGACTTAATCCTTCGGGTGTAATTCCTAAATATGAAGCAATCATATATTGGGGTATCCTTTTAAAAACTAGAGGTCTACGAATAATTAATTCTAGATAACGCTCCTCAGCTGTTTTAAGAAAGAATGATTCATATTTTTCTGAAACTTCTATGTATAAATTTTCAACTATATTTCTACTAAATTCTTGAATTTTTGGAAGTTTTTTATATAGCAAAGAGATTACATCTCTGTGTATTAGTGTGACTGAAGAATCTTCTAAAGCTTTAATGTAAGCTTTGGACTTATTATTTAAAAGATAACACGGATAATTAGAAATAAAGTCATTGGGGAAAAAAAAACCTCGTATGTGTTCAACGCCATTAATTAGGTAGTAGTAGCTAAACAAACCTTTATCTGTATATCCAATATAATCACAAAGATCTTCTTCCCTTAAAAAATATTCTCCTTTCTTATAATGTTTTATTATCAAAGACTCTGAAAAAACTAACCATTCAGTTTCTGTTATATTTATAAATTCAGTTAAGGCCGTTTTAATATTTTCTTCCAATATTATTATTAGTTTTAATATGAAATTAATTATTTTTATAAAATGCGAAATTAATCTATTTAATAGGAAATAGAAACAAATAGTACGTTTACTTATAGAATTAGGATTACAAAGGAATTAGATAATGAATAATCACTCTAATACTTGATTAAGGGTCAAGAGGTTGCTGGTTTGAATCCAGCCGAGGTCACAATTCATTATAAAACCCTAAACATAATATGTTTAGGGTTTTATCTTTAGTAAATCATTGATATGGAGATATACTAGAGATTTATATCCCAAGTATTGTTTTAAGCCCTACAGCAAATATATATGCTATTGCTGATGAAATAATTCCAATTGTTAACCATACAAAAACAAACGTTGTCCTATCCATTATTCTGTTTACTGTTTTCATAATTATTGTATTTAGAGTTAATAAAAGTATTATTTCGCCATTGTATCTTTTTTCTTTATGCTATTTAATTAAAACGCAAACACTATTCAAAAGTTGTATTTAGAGTCCGCTTTAAGAGATTTTTAACAAAAAAAAAGCCTCTTTCTAATTAGAAACAGGCTTTAAATATTTTTTGTAAGAAAATATTATCTTGTAGCGTTTGGATCCATTATCTTATCTACTAACAATCTTTTGTCTCTATTCACTATTTCCCAAGCTGTATAGAAGACTAACTTTGTACGTTTCGTCATTAATTCAAACTCAATATTTTCAACTACATCTGTAGGCTTATGATAATCTGGATGAGATCCAGTTGTATAGAATATGACTGGAATACCGTTTTTAGCAAAGTTCCAATGATCAGAACGATAGTATATTCTTTCAGGATGGTTCTCATCATTATAAGTATAATCTAAAAATAAATTAGTATGCTCTTTATTCATTTGCTCACTAATTTCATGTAATTCAGTAGACAACTTATCTGCTCCAACAAGGCTAACATAATCTTGACTCTCTAATTCTCTATCATCAATTCTACCTATCATATCTATATTTAAATCAGCAACAGTATTTTCTAATGGAAAAATTGGATTATCAGCATAAAATGAAGATCCTAAAAGCCCTTTCTCTTCTCCTGTTACAGTCATAAAAAGTATACTTCTTCTGGGTCCATTTCCATCAATTTTTGCTTTTACAAATGCTTCAGCAATATCCATTATAGCTACTGTTCCAGACCCATCATCATCCGCACCATTATATATTTCTCCATTTCGAATCCCTAAATGATCATAGTGAGATGTAATAACTAATAATTCTTCTTTTAAATCAGTACCTTCTAAATACCCTAAAACATTTTCAGAAATTATCTTTTTAGAAATATAATCAATTTTATAACTGATTTTTTTTGACTTTATTTTTTTTAACGCACTCTTTTTTCCTGCATTAAAATTTTCTATCGACTTCGTTAAATCATCAAATGATTTTCCGAAAATTTCGCCTGCTGTTGCTGGACTCACATAAAATGTTCCTGAAAGTTGCTCATCACCCTCTACATCTAATGACATTGTTTCTCTGGTAAAGAAACCAGAATATCTGGCTAAAAATGTATTAAACTCCTCATCCTCAAAAGACCTTACCGCTATTGCTGTATATACCCCTCGCTCCTTAGCTCGTTTTAAAACTTCGCGTCTATCTCTTCTGCTAGAATTCACAAACAATATCATTTTCCCTTCCACATCTACTGCATCAAATTCTTTTTCACTTCCACTTCCTAAAAATACGATTTCAGAAGTTATTTCATCAGTATTTTGAGCATCTC
Source organism: uncultured Lutibacter sp. (assembly GCA_963933045.1). Taxonomy (GTDB): domain Bacteria; phylum Bacteroidota; class Bacteroidia; order Flavobacteriales; family Flavobacteriaceae; genus Urechidicola. Next base: position 18,365 of record CAWVTS010000007.1, read on the forward strand.
CATAGTATAAAAATTCTTTTAAATTGGTTAACGTTTTATCTCCGATTTTCAAATAAATTTCTCCTGCTTTAGAAGTCTTTAATTTCACATCTTGATAATAACCGCTTCCGCTTTTGGCAGGACCTTCCAATCCTAATTCCTCAAAATGAGCGCGAATATAAGCTGCAGCCATTTTTTGACCTCTCTTTCCAGTCTCTCTTCCTTCTAAGGCATCTGAGGCTAAGATTGTTAAATCTTCTCTCATATCTTCAGCAGTAATAGTTTCGGCGTATTTAGTTGCAATAGATGTGTTTGTATTCTCTTGGGCAGATAAAACCCCTACAAATAGAGAAAATAGAAGTGTAATTTGTTTTTTCATGTAAGACATTTTTGTTTGTTTATTTAATTTTAACGCACAAATTTACATTTTAGAATTTTAAGTAATTCAAAAAAAATGTTAAAAAAATGAAGAAAAACTAAACAATTTCGGCAGATAAGCCTAGAGAAAGTAATTTTACGCATAGAGGTCTTAGAAAATCGTATTCACCTGTTTTTACAGTACATTTTCCTTTATAATGTACTAAAATAGTACATTGTTCTGCTTGCTCTAAAGTATGTTCACAAACATCTATCAAAGAATCGATAACAAAATCAAATGTATTTACATCATCATTGTGTAGCACAATTTCATATTTTTGAGTTTCTTGCTCTAAAACATCTACCTCTTCTTGTATTTTCTTTTTTGTACTCATTAATTAAGTAAACTTAAAATCTAACTTTTTATTTTACATATTTTAATGCAACCCAATTATTTCTTTCAATTACTTTTTCTAATTTCAATTGATACTTTGAAACTTCCGCATCTATAACAGGTATATCTTCTTCATAAAAACCACTAAGAAGCAGAACACCATCTTCATTTAAACAATTGGTAAATGTTTGCATATCTGCAAGTAAAATATTTCTATTAATATTTGCAATTATTAAATCATATTTTTTATTGATAAGCAATGAGGAGTCCCCTTCAAAAACTGAAATGCTTTTACAGTTATTTCTTTCAACATTTTCAATAGAATTTTGATAACACCAATTATCAATATCAATTGCATCAATTGGGCTGGCTCCTTTCATTTCAGCAAAAATGGCTAAAATCCCAGTTCCACAACCCATATCAAGTGCATTTTTGTTTTCTAAATCTAAATCAATCAAATGTTGAACCATCATATGAGTTGTCTCATGATGACCTGTCCCAAAACTCATTTTTGGCTCAATAACAATATCATATTCTAAATTTGGATTATCATGAAAAGGCGCACGAATACTAACTAAACCTTCTACTTGAATAGGATTAAAATTTTTCTCCCATTCTGCATTCCAATTTGTTTGCTCTATTTCCTTTTGAGAATATTCAATTGAAAACTCTTTAGAATTTAAAACAAATACTTCGTCTAAAATTGAAGAATTCCAATCATCTTTTTGGATGTAAGCAATAACTCCCTCTTCATTTTCAACAAAACTTTCAAAACCAACATTTCCTAATTCTGCAATTAAAATTTCAGTCGTTGGTTCTTTTGGAGACGTTTTAAAATTATATTCTATATAAATATTATCCAATTAAATTGCTTTAATGATTGCGGCAAAATCTTCTACTTTCAAAGCAGCACCTCCAATTAACCCACCATCAACATCTGGTTTAGAAAAAATTTCTTCAGCATTTGATGGCTTCACACTTCCACCATATAAAATGGAAACGCTATCTGCTAAATTTTGATTGTAATTTGTTGCAATAAGATTACGAATAAACGCATGCATCTCTTGCGCTTGTTCTGGACTTGCAGTTTCTCCTGTACCAATTGCCCAAACTGGCTCATAGGCTAGAATTATATTTCTCCACTCTTCTTCATCCAAATGAAAAAGTCCGTTTTTCAACTGACTTTCTACTACTTTAAAATGATTTCCAGATTTTCTATCCTCTAATTCCTCACCAAAGCAAAAAATTACTTCTAAATTATGCTTAAAAGAAGTGTTTACTTTTTGAACTAACAACTCATCAGTTTCTCCAAAGTATGCTCTTCTTTCAGAATGACCTAAAACAACTAATTCTACGCCAATGCTTTGTAACATACCTCCAGAAATTTCTCCAGTAAATGCGCCACTATCAGATTGGTGCATATTTTGTGCAGCAACTTCTACAAACGACTTATCCGCTTCATCAACTACAGCACTTAAATTCACAAATGTAGGAGCAACAATTACTCGTGTATTATTCAAAGAATCTTTGTTTACGCTAGCAATTATTTCATTAATTAGAGCTCTTGACTCATTAATGTCTTTATTCATTTTCCAGTTTCCTGCAACAATCTTTGTTCTCATAGTTTAATATATTTAATATTGACAAATATAAGTTAAAGTATTAAATTGTTTACATTTGCAAAACACAATTTATTCCTTTAATGACACAGCAAGAATTAACACATCAAATTAAGAAAAAAAAGTCGTTTTTGTGTATAGGTTTAGATGTCGATCTAACTAAAATTCCACCCTATTTATTAGAGTTTGAAGATCCAATATTTGAATTTAACAAACAAATAATTGACGCTACTCATCACCTTACAGTTGCTTATAAGCCTAACACCGCTTTTTATGAAGCATATGGAATTAAAGGCTGGAGTTCATTAGAAAAAACAATCAATTATTTAAACGAAAACCATCCAGATATTTTCACCATTGCTGATGCAAAGCGTGGTGACATTGGAAACACTTCAACCATGTATGCAAAAGCGTTTTTTGAAGATTTAAATTTTGATTCGGTAACTGTAGCGCCTTATATGGGAAGCGATTCTGTTGAGCCCTTTTTAGCATTTGAAGAAAAGTTCACCATACTTTTAGCGCTTACCTCTAACAAAGGAGGTTTAGATTTTCAGGGATTAAAAGTAAATGAAAACGAACTCTATAAAGAGGTTTTAAAAAAAGCACTGACTTGGAAGAACAATCAAAATTTAATGTTTGTTGTTGGAGCTACTAAAGCTGAATACTTTAAAGGCATCAGAAAAATTGTTCCAAACCATTTCTTCCTAGTTCCAGGAGTTGGAGCACAAGGAGGGAATTTACAAGATGTCTGTAAATATGGCTTAACTAAAAATGTTGGGTTACTAATAAATTCTTCGAGAGGAATCATTTATGCTGGAAAGGATGAGAATTTTGCTACAAAAGCGAAAGAACAAGCCTTTGATCTTCAGCAACAAATGGAGGTTATTTTATCAAGTCTTTAAAACTATCTGTTTTTTTATCATATCCGTAAGGACAATGCTTACATCCACTCTTACAACAGTATCCTCTTTTTAAATGATACTTTTCAGTAAACACCTTGTACCCTTTTTCATTGAAATAAAAGTCTTCAGGCTCTAATTTTGATAATTTATTGTAAGTCATGTTGCAAAAATAAAAAATGCCTCGAAATACGAGACGTTTATTTGATATCTTTTATCTTTATTATTCTTTTAAAAAAGGAGGGTATTTCTCCATAATCTCACCAACAAATTCTTTTATTCTAGCTTCTCTCTTCTTTACATTACTCATTGTCAATGCACCTTTACCTATCCCTTGCCAAACTAATTCTTTTTTATGATTATCAATTATATCGATAAATAAAGTACCTTCATTATATTGCGAAATTCTTGCTCCAAAATTCGACCCATAATACCAAGGTCTCCAAAAGTAATTGTAATCGTCATAGACCTTTACCCTTTTTGTAGACTTAGCAAAAATGTTTACAATTACATCTGGATTATCAGATTTCGTCATTCCTTTTACTAACATTTCAGATTCTATAGCACGTAAGATTCTTCGTTTATCTAAATCAGAAACTTCAACTTTATCAATTCCTTTTTTATAAAAAGCAAATGTTTTATACTGACTAAAATCAGCTTTAGTATCATAATCTGTAGCAACTCTGACACTAGAGCATGAAACAAGTAACATCGCTGTAAATAATGGTAATAATCTAATCAATCTCATCATCTTGAATTTAAAATTATAAAAAACTTCTCTTAATAGTTGATTGGACTTAAAAGAATCTAAGTTTTTATTTTACTTTTTTAATTTATCTTTAAAGCATCAACAATCATACCAAAAAAAGGCTTTCAAACAAGAAGCAAATATACATTTCTGCATTAATTTTTGAGTAGTATCAAACTATTATTATTACATCAAAATACATAGTACCAAAAAAAATACCACTCCTTTTTATAGTATCTTTAATAAAAAGACATAATCAAAGCCTTTTGATATTGCATTACTAATAATTTTTATGTTTTACGGATTAAACCTCAAAATTTCGTAAATTGCACTTCTAAAATTGAGTACAATAAATGGAACAAGTTCAGCCATATAAGCCTAAATATAAAGTAAGAATTGTAACTGCAGCCTCACTATTTGATGGTCATGATGCAGCTATAAACATCATGCGAAGAATTATTCAATCAACAGGTGTTGAAGTGATACATTTAGGTCATGATAGAAGTGTTGAAGAAGTTGTAAACACTGCAATTCAAGAAGATGCTAATGCAATTGCATTGACGTCATATCAAGGAGGTCATAATGAGTATTTCAAATACATGTATGATTTGCTCAAAGAAAAAGGGGCTGAACACATTAAAATTTTTGGTGGCGGAGGTGGAGTAATTCTACCAGAAGAAATCAAAGACTTAATGGATTATGGAATTACAAGAATATACTCTCCTGATGACGGTAGATCTTTAGGATTGCAAGGAATGATTAACGACTTGGTTAAACAATCAGATTATGCAATTGGTGATGTATTAAATGACGAAATAGATACTTTAAGTGATAAAAACCCTAAATCTATTGGCAGGATTATTTCATCGGCTGAGAATTTTCCAGAAGTAGCAAAAAAGACATTAGAAGTAATTCATAAAAAAAATACAACATCTACAACTCCTGTTTTAGGAATTACAGGAACTGGTGGAGCGGGTAAATCTTCATTAGTAGATGAATTGGTTAGAAGATTCTTAATTGATTTTCCAGAAAAAACTGTTGGATTAGTATCGGTAGATCCTTCAAAACGTAAAACTGGAGGTGCTTTACTTGGTGATAGAATTCGCATGAATGCAATCAATTCTCCAAGAGTATATATGAGAAGTTTAGCTACGCGTCAATCTAATTTAGCATTGTCTAAATATGTAAACGAGGCTGTCCAAGTTTTAAAAGCGGCAGAATACGATTTGATTATTTTAGAGACTTCTGGAATTGGACAATCTGATACAGAAATTATTGAACATAGTGATGTTTCTCTTTATGTAATGACACCAGAATTTGGAGCTGCTACTCAGTTAGAGAAAATTGATATGCTTGATTTTGCCGATTTAGTTGCGATCAATAAATTTGACAAAAGAGGTTCTCTAGATGCCTTACGCGATGTAAAAAAACAATACATGCGTAATAATAATCTTTGGGACGTGCATCAAGATGATTTACCAGTTTATGGAACTATCGCTTCACAATTCAACGATCCTGGAATGAATACGTTGTATAAAGCAATTATGGATAAGTTGGTTGAAAAAGCAAATTCTGATTTAAAATCTACTTTCGAAATTTCAGAAGAAATGAGTGAGAAGATCTTTGTTATTCCACCCTCTCGAATTCGCTATTTATCAGAAATTGCTGAAAATAATCGTGCGTATGATAAAAGCGGAAATGCACAAGTTGAAGTTGCCCAAAAATTGTATGGAATTTACAAAACGATAGAGTCTATCGCTTTGTCTACACTCAGCGACCAAAATAGCATCCTGAAAACTGGATTAAACGAAGATGAGATTCTGAAACAAGTTCAGAATGACGATTTACCATTTGCAAAATTATTATTTGCTCAATTCGACAAGATAAAACTTGGCTTAAATCCATATAACTGGGAAGTAATTACTGGTTGGGATGAAAAAGTAAATCGCTATAAAAATCCAATTTATTCTTTTAAAGTAAGAGATAAAGAAATAAAAATAGAAACGCATACTGAATCACTATCACATTCTCAAATTCCGAAGATTGCTTTGCCTAAATATAAAGCTTGGGGAGATATCTTAAAATGGTGTCTGCAAGAAAATGTTCCTGGAGAATTCCCGTATACATCAGGATTGTATCCATTTAAAAGAACCGGTGAAGATCCAGCAAGAATGTTTGCAGGAGAGGGTGGTCCAGAACGTACGAACCGTCGTTTTCACTACGTGAGTATGGGATTACCAGCAAAACGATTATCAACTGCGTTTGACAGTGTTACATTGTATGGGAATGATCCTGATTTGCGTCCAGATATTTATGGAAAAATAGGAAATGCAGGTGTTTCAATCTGCTGTCTTGATGATGCAAAAAAACTGTATTCAGGTTTTGACTTGGCACATGTAATGACATCTGTAAGTATGACTATTAATGGTCCTGCTCCTATGTTATTAGGTTTCTTTATGAATGCTGCTATTGACCAACAATGTGAAATTCACATCAAAGAGAATGGTTTAGAAAAAGAAGTAGAAGCAAAAATAGCTGCGTTGTATAAAGGCAAGGAACGTCCAAAATATAATGGGAAATTACCTGATGGAAACAACGGCTTAGGATTAATGTTACTTGGAGTCACAGGAGATCAAGTACTTCCAAATGATGTGTATCAAAATATAAAAATAAAAACGATTACTCAAGTAAGAGGAACTGTTCAAGCAGATATTTTAAAAGAAGACCAAGCACAAAATACCTGTATTTTCTCTACAGAATTTGCGTTGCGATTGATGGGTGATGTTCAAGAATATTTTATCGAAAACAATGTTCGTAATTTCTACTCTGTTTCTATTTCAGGATACCATATTGCTGAAGCGGGAGCCAATCCAATTTCACAATTGGCATTTACTTTATCAAACGGGTTTACATATGTTGAATATTACCTTTCAAGAGGAATGGACATCAACAAATTTGGTCCAAACCTATCGTTCTTTTTCTCTAACGGAATTGATCCAGAATATGCAGTTATTGGTAGAGTCGCTCGTAAAATTTGGGCAAAAGCAATGAAGCATAAATATGGTGCAAATGCAAGAGCACAAATGTTAAAGTATCATATTCAGACTTCTGGTCGTAGTTTACATGCGCAAGAGATCGATTTTAATGATATAAGAACTACACTTCAAGCGTTATATGCTATTTATGACAACTGTAATTCTTTGCACACCAATGCGTATGATGAAGCAATTACAACACCTACAGAAGAGTCAGTTAGAAGAGCAATGGCTATTCAATTAATTATCAACAAAGAGTTGGGATTGAATAAGAATGAAAACCCAATTCAAGGTTCGTTTATTATTGAAGAACTAACAGACTTAGTTGAGGAAGCAGTCTTATTAGAATTTGATAGAATTACAGAACGAGGAGGCGTTTTAGGAGCCATGGAAACCATGTATCAACGTTCTAAAATTCAAGAAGAAAGTTTGTATTATGAAACGTTAAAACACAATGGTGAGTTTCCGATAATTGGAGTAAATACATTCTTGAGTAGTAAAGGCTCTCCTACCGTTATCCCTGCGGAAGTTATTCGTGCAACTGAAGAAGAAAAACAATTTCAAATTACAACTTTAGAAAATTTACATAAAACAAATAGTACAGATCAATTATTGAAAGACTTACAACACAAGGCTATTAATAATGAGAACATTTTTGAAGCCTTAATGGACGTTTGTAAAGTTTGTTCTTTAGGACAAATTACCCATGCTCTGTTTGAAGTTGGAGGACAGTATCGCAGAAACATGTAAATGAACGAAGAGGGATTAAAGAGGATACACATTATAAAACTATTCAATTAAAGAGTATGCTAGTACCAAAAACGAAACAACTTTCAATCCTGTTTTTATTTCTAATTTCAATCAGTTGCTCAAATAAAAAAAATGAAGCTTCTATAATTTCAGACTTGAATAGTATTGCAAGAGAAATTATTACTTCATCTAAAAACTGTGCTTTAATCACAACCGATTCTATAGGAATTGCTCATGCAAGAACGATGGATCCATTTCCTCCAGATGAAAATTTTAATATATGGATGGCTACTAACCCTAAAAGCAAAAAGGTAAATCAGATTAAAAATAATCAGAATGTAACTTTATATTATTTTGATAACGAGAATTCAAGTTATGTAACTATTCAAGGCTCTGCGAAGCTTGTTAATTCAAAAGAATTAAAAGAAAAGTTTTGGAAAAAAAAATGGGATAATTTTTATAAAAACAGAACTACAGATTATCTATTGATACAGTTTACACCTGTAAAATTGAATTTAATCAGTGAGAAGCATAGTATATTAGGAGATTCAATCTCTTGGAAAACTCCAGAAGTTTTATTCGAATAGTATATTAAGCACAAATAATTAAATATTCTTGCATCTTTTTTGTAATTTATTGGTCTATTAAGTGAACATTAAAAACAAATAAAATGAAAAATACAGATTGCACATGTAACTGTGAAGGTTGCAAAGGCGGAAATTGCTCTAGTTGCACTTGTGAAAATTGCTCTTGCACTAGTTGTAATTGCTAAATAAATTTATTGAGCATAGTTTAAAAAACTGTGCTCAATTTTTATATAAAATTTCTTATGACAACACATCAAGTTTGGCAAAAATACTCTGAGGATCTTAGAAGATTTATCATTAGTAAAGTGAAAAACGATTTTACAGCTGATGATATTTTGCAAGATACTTTTATCAAAATTCACACGAAACTTCACACATTAAAAGACATCACAAAACTAAAACCGTGGATCTTTACAATTGCCAGGAATTCTATATTAGATTATTTTAAGTCAACCAATAAAACTGTTGAAATTGCTAATTTTGAGTCGGAAATTGAAATAGAAACAACCATTCACACAGAAAAAGACTGTTTACGTGGAATTTTACAGAACTTACCTAAGAAATATCGTGATCCATTATTTTTATCTGACATAAAAGGAATGAAGCAAGTTGATGTTGCCAAACAATTAAATCAAAATTTACCAACTACCAAATCTCAAATTCAACGAGCACGTAAACTAATTGCCGAAGGCTTTATGGATTGTTGTGGATTTGTATTGAATGAAAACGGTAATCTTGTTGGCGAAATTCAAGAAAAAGATGATTGCAAAATATGCAATTAAACAATTCGCCAAGGAGGATTTTTTCTATTCTCTCCAGCCTTGAATAAAATAATTTTATTTCCGTCAAGGTCTGTAAGATGTGCTTCTCTCCACAACCAAAATTTATCTTCAGGAAGCGAAGAAAAAACAAGTCCATTGGATTGTAAGGCTTTAACTTTTTCATCCAAATTATCATTTTCAAAATAAACTACAACACCATTTCCTGTCGGTAATTCATCAACAAGATGAATAGAAAATGTTGAACTCCCATCATTACATTCGAATCTTGCATAATGCGGCAATACTTTTACAATCAGTTTTAAACCTAAAGTTTGGTAAAAAACAATTGCTTTTTCTATATCAATAGAAGGAACTGTAACTTGATTTAAATTCATCTTTTATAAACTTTTTAATTGTTTTTCATTTTTCAAAACTCTCATCAGTATATACAGAATGATTACTCCAATAAATGCTATAATTGTCATGATATTCCACGCAGTTTCAAAACCAAACTTATCTACCAGTTGCATTCCAGAATTGTGCCCGAAAATATGAGCAAACGAGAATGAGATACTATACAAGGCCATGTACTCTCCTTGATTTCCTTTTTTTGCTCTCTGAGCAGCGAAAGAATTTGAAAATGGAAATGCAATCATTTCTCCAACGGTCATTAACAATATTCCTATTACTAATATTCCAATCCAAGAAGTTAGATTCAACACAATAAAACTCAATCCTGTAAGAATCAATCCTATAAATACGTAATATGCATTTGACTTTTTCTTTTCATTAAGCCATTTAATAAATGGCATTTCAAATATAAATATTACCAAACCGCTGAAACCTAATAATAGTCCAATTTCAAATTCAGATAATTCATAGACGTTTCTATAGTATAATGGCATGGTAGAAAAATATTGTAAAAAAACGAATGCGAAGATAAACATCGCTAGAAAAAATATCCAAAAGGCTTTGTCTTTATATGCAGATTCTGGATTTTCAACTTTTATAACATCTAACTCAGTAACTTTCTTTGGATTCAAGACTTTCAACAGTAAAAACCCTGCAAGAATACACGTTACACCATCTACCCAAAACAAGCCTGAATAGCCAATTGCAACTATAATCAAACCTCCTACAGGCGGTGCAACAAAAAAACCTAAGTTAATTGCGAGTCTAATTAAAGTTAATGATCGAGTTCTATTTTCAGGCTTACTATATGCATTTAACGCTACAAACATTGCTGGTCTGAAAGTATCTGCAACAATCATCACAATAAATATACCCCAACAAAAACTTTGAAAAGTAGTTAAAGTTTGCAACCAAAAAAACAACAATCCAGTTGTAACTATACTAAAAAACATCACTTTATAGTATCCAAAGGTATCTGTCAATTTTCCACCCAACCATGAGCCAACTAATGAACCTAGTCCATAGCAAGTCATAACCCAACCTACGTTTGAAATATCTATTTCTAAACTTTCTGTCAAGTACAATGATAAAAATGGAATTACCATCGTTCCTGCTCTGTTGACAATAGTTATCAATGCTAACCACCAAACTTCTTTAGAGAGTCCTCCAAAAGTATTTATATAGTTTTTAAAAAGTTTTTTCATAATGTAGTTAATAGTATAAAAGTAAAAAATCCGGCTATAAGCCGGATTTAAATGATATTGATATTTTTTATTTAGATATAACTACAACACATACAAATCCGAGCGAATGATTACACACTGCTTAATGACGTTTCTATAGGTTGTCCAATTATTCATTTCTTATTGTATTTTTTTACAAGGTTAAAACTACTACTTAAATTAATATCTTTACACAATATTAAAAATAATATGAAAAATATATCTATCCTTATTCTTTTCCTGATTTCTTGTTCTAGTTGTACTCAAAAAAAAGAGTTAACTCATGAAGAAGAAATTGAAAAATTTCAATACGAATTGAATGTTCAATATTCTGACAAAAAAACATCACCATTAAAAGGAGATGATTTTAAAAAATTTAAAGAGTTGCCTTTTTTTCCAATTGATGTGACTTACAAAGTCATTGCAGTTTTTGAAAGAACTCCAAATGAACCAATTTTTGAAATGCCAACTTCTGGCCCAAGAAAACCACTATATACTCAGTATGGAATTGCAACATTTACTATAAATGGAAAAGAATTATCGCTAAGAATTTATCAAAATCAAAAATTAATGTTAGATTCAGAATATGCAACTCATTTATTTATTCCGTTTAATGATAAAACTAATGGAGATACAACGTATGATGCTGGTCGTTTTTTAGATTTAGAAATTCCTGAAGGAGATACTATCGTTATTGATTTCAATAAAGCATATAATCCTTACTGTGCTTATAGCGATGGATATTCTTGCCCAATACCGCCAAAAGAAAATGATTTAGATGCAGCAATTAATGCAGGTGTTTTATATACTAACAAACATTAAGAAAGTGTTTTCACCAAGTACATTCCCAAGAATACTGCTAAAAAACCAACTGCAAAACTTGCAATTGTATAGATTGCGAAATTCATAAAATCTCCAGACTTTAGCATCACATGGTTTTCATAAGCAAATGTGGAGAAAGTGGTAAACCCACCACAAAAACCTGTGGCTAATAATATGGTTTGGTTACTAGATAATGTGTCATTTTTGATAGCAAACCCAAGTATCAATCCTATTAATAAACTTCCAAGAATGTTTGCTGTAAAAGTTCCATAAGGGATTCCTGTTTCAGAATTATTCAAATATTTACCGAGGAGATAGCGCAAAACGCTTCCAAAACCTCCGCCAATAAATACTAATAATACTTGTTTCAAAACTTATGGTTTAAAGTTATTTGCATCAATCCAGTTCCATTTACCAGTAACAGTTGCTTTATTTAATGTAATAATTCCAGGATTGGCTCTTATAATAGTTTTTAAGACTGTACCATCTACGAATAACCATTCGAAATCCATTTTATTTTCTAGATTTAATGATACTAAATCATCAATATAAGACGCCGACAATCCGTACACAGTATATCCATTTGCCTTAGCTAAATCTGTTGCTGCTTTAATATTCTCAAATCCTTGGCTGTCAGAAATCTCTATGTCATAAGCTACAACGAACATCACTTTATCCATATTTAACAGTTCATCCGTTAAATCATCTCCATCATTAGTTTCTAAATAAAAGTCATGAACCTTTGGCAAGCCATCAATTGCAATCTCTTCCATACCTTCTTTAATATTTTTATCTACCGCATAAGGTCTAAAATCTATTAAAGGTAAGTGAACCAGAACATGGTAAGTAATATATAAAAACAGCACAAGTGAACCTAAGGAGATCCACTTTAATAGTTTATTACTAAAGAACGGTTTTATATGTTTTAATGCAAAAATTAAAAATGCAATTACAACTATTAGTAATATATTTTTATTAAAAGTTTGCCAAGGAGTTAATTTTACTGCGTCTCCAAAACATCCACAATCTGTAACTTTATCATAATATGCCGAATACCAAGTAAGAAACAAGAATAAGAATGTCATTAAGAATAGACTCCAAACAGTAACCTTTCGTTTAAAACCAATTAATAAGAAAACTCCTAGCATTAACTCAGCAATAATCAAAAATATAGAAAATGGTAATGCATAAGGAATCAAAAATTCCATATTCAATACATCTGCACTGAAATATTCTTCAAATTTATATGCCGATCCCAAAGGATCAACCAATTTAACAAATCCTGAAAAAAGGAATGTTACCGCAACAAAAAGTCTTGCTATTAATGTTAAAAATTTCATTCTATAATTTAGTTTAATTCATATGTATCAAAGCAAAAACCGCATAATTTATCATGTCTTGATAATTTGCATCAAGTCCTTCTGAAACTATAGTTTTCCCTTTATTATCTTCTATTTGTTTAACTCTCAATAGTTTTTGTAAAATTAAATCTGTTAATGAACTAACGCGCATATCTCTCCACGCTTCACCATAATCATGATTCTTATCTTCCATTAGTGATTTTGTAATACCAATGTGCTTATCATATAATTCCGTTACCTCATTAGAATCTAAATCTGGTGTTTCAACAACGCCTTTTTCAAATTGAATAAGCGCCATAATCGAATAATTGATAATTCCAATAAACTCAGACCTTTCTCCTTCATCAACTTTACGAGTACCATTTTCTTGTAATTGACGAATTCGCTGTGCTTTGATAAAAATCTGATCTGTCAATGATGGCAACCTTAAAATTCTCCAAGCACTACCATAATCTTTCATTTTATTGATAAACAATGAACGACATATTTCTATTACTTCGTCATATTGTTTTGAGGTATTCTGCATAAATCTCTAAATATTTTTCGTAAATTTCGGTTAAATTTAACGAATTAAAAAATTTACTTTTAATCTATGAAAAAAATTGCTGTTTTTTGCGGTGCAAGCATTGGATTCAATCCAATTTACAAGACTGAAGCCGAAAATGTAGGCGCTTATTTTAGTAAAAATAAAATAGGATTAGTTTATGGTGCCGGAAAGATTGGTATGATGGGTGCCTTGGCAGATGAACTATTAAGACATAATGGAGAAGTCATAGGAATAATTCCACACTTATTAAAGAATGAAGAAGTTCTTCATTCTGATATCACTCAAGTGATTGTAACTAAAAAAATGAGTACGCGAAAAGTAAAAATGAGTCGTCTAGTAGACGGGTATATAGCATTGGCTGGAGGCTTTGGAACACTTGATGAAATTTTTGAAGTATTGACTTTAGGACAACTCGGAATTGAAAGTAAACCTATAGGATTTTTAAACACTAATGGGTTTTTTAATCCAATGATTCAACAATTAGATTTAATGGTCAAAGAAGGGTTTTTAAAACCAGAAAATAGAAATATGGTGCTTGTTTCTGAAACAATTGAAGATTTAATCAAAAAAATGAATAAATATGAAGCGCCAAAAATGACGAAAATTGTAAATACTGTTGTCAAAAAATAAATTTTAATATGACGATTAACTGCAACGGAAAATTAATTGATTTATCAAGTCCCAAAGTTATGGGAATTCTAAATGTGACTCCAGATTCTTTTTATGATGGCGGAAAATATAGTTCAGATTCAGCTATTTTAAATCAGGTTGAAAAGATGTTGAAAGATGGTGCAACATTTATAGATATAGGTGCATACTCTTCACGTCCCAATGCAGAGCATATTTCAACTGATGAAGAATTAATTCGTTTGATTCCAATCTTAGACACTCTAATCAAAAATTTCCCTGATATACTAATTTCAGTTGATACGTTTAGAAGTGAAATTGCAAAAAAGAGTGTCGAAGTTGGCGCATGTATGATTAATGATATTTCTGGAGGAACGCTAGATGAAAACATGTTTAAAACAATTGGCGAGTTAAAAGTTCCTTATGTTTTAATGCATATTCAAGGGTCACCTCAAAACATGCAATTAAAACCAAGTTATTCAAATGTTACTCAGGATATTTTAAAATATTTTTCTGAAAAAGTTTTAGCATTAAGACTAGAAAAAGTAAATGATATCATTTTAGATGTTGGTTTTGGTTTTGGAAAAACGCTAGAACATAATTATGAATTACTTAAAAACCTATTATATTTCAAAACATTAGACATCCCTATTTTAACTGGAGTTTCAAGAAAATCTATGTTGTATAAACTATTAAACACATCAGCAAAAGAAGCGCTAAACGCTACAAGTATTGCAAATACTATTGCCCTTCAAAATGGCACAAGTATATTGCGAGTTCATGATGTAAAAGAAGCAATGGAATCGATAAAAATAGTTGAACAAGTTTCTTAATCATAATTTTATTACATTTACCAAAAAACAATTTTTATGCTCGACTTTTTAGACTTTTCATTTCTAGATATTCTTGATGTCGTGCTTGTTGCTGTTTTACTTTATTACATCTACAAACTGCTAAGAGGAACAGTAGCGATTAATATATTCATTGGAATTACCATTATTTTTCTGATTTGGAAAATAACTCAAGCATTGGAAATGGAAATGCTCAGTGGAATATTAGGGACATTAATTGGCGGTGGAGTTATTGCACTTATTATTGTGTTTCAGCAAGAAATAAGGAAGTTTTTATTAATGCTTGGAACCACTAATTTCACCTCAAAACGCAACTTCCTGAAACAACTAAAATTCTTAAATCCTGAAACTGAAATTGAAACCGATGTAGATACATTAGTGAATGCCTGCGAAACAATGGGAAGGTCAAAAACCGGTGCTTTAATAGTATTAGAAAGAGGTCAAAGTTTAGACTTTGTAAAAGTTACTGGAGATAAAATGAATATTGAAATAAATCAGCCAATTTTAGAAAGCATTTTCTTTAAGAATAGCCCACTACATGATGGTGCAGCAATAATAAACAATAACACAGTCGTAGCAACTAGAGTTGTGCTACCACTTTCAAATAAAGATTTACCTTCTCGTTTTGGCTTGCGCCATAGAGCTGCAGTTGGAATTACAGAAAAAACAGATGCACTATGCTTGGTCGTATCGGAAGAGACAGGGAAAATATCTTATATAAAAGATGGTGACTTTGTTTTATTCGACAGTACTTTTAGTTTAGTTGAAACTCTTAGAAGTGACTTGACGTAAAAAACCCTTAACTAGCCTCCTTCTTAAATTGCATTTCATATAAATTACTGTAATAACCTCCTTTAGAAAGTAATTCTTTATGATTCCCTTGTTCAACAATAAGTCCTTTATCCATCACAATAATCTTATCTGCTTTTTGAATTGTCGCCAATCTGTGTGCAATAATTATTGATGTTTGATTTTGTGTAATTGTATCTGTAGCATCTTGAATTAACTGTTCTGAATAT